>JBKQTS010000001.1:0-38779 GCA_052143075.1 Syntrophobacteraceae bacterium
CTCTCCTCTGTACGTAACAAAATAGATTTTTGACTCCAGAATTGTCTGGGGCATTATCTGCCTGTTATTTCTGGTGAAAAACAGAAAGGAGGCAGAAAATGGCCCCGGAACTTTTTTCAGAAGAGATAAGACCACGCCAATTTCAACCCGCCCGTCCGAAAATGGTTTTCCCATTTCGGCAAAATCGAAATCCGGCTAAAGAAGTACTCGACAAGCTTGCCCTTAAGCTCAACGGACAAGAGTTGCCTGGAGTTGAGTACGCAGAGAAATACCTCTTTCATCTTTACAGCCGAAAGCGGCGTCCCAACACGCTTGAACTAAACTACACATCAATAAGGCTTTTCCTGGAATTTCTGAAAGCGAAGGGAATCCCCTGTATAGAGGCGGTAAACAGAAAAGATATCGCCGCCTTCGTCGAACACGAACAAGACAGGGGAATGAAGCCCGTCTCTGTGAGAGGCCGGCTTGGTTCAATCAAGGCATTTGTGCGTCATCTCATTGAAGAAGATGTTGTCCGTTACGAGGTATTGGCAAAAGGCATTAGTGTGAAGGTTCCCGATGCCCTGCCCAGGGCGATTGCACCAGAGGATGTGAAGGCACTTCTTGCAGCGATCGACAACACCCGAAACCGGGCTTTGGTGCTCATGCTCCTAAGAACGGGAATGAGGATAGGCGAGCTTTTGGCCTTAAGGATTCAGGACATCGATCTAAAAGAGCAGAAGGTATTCATCCATGAGGCCAGGAAGACTGGGGTGGGGAGGGTTGTTTATTTCAGTGCGGATGCAAAAGAGGCCCTGGTCGCCTGGCTGAAGGAAAAGGATCCGAGAGAGGACATACTCGCTTACGGAAAGAAATACGAGAGTATCACCTATGCCGCTGCACGGTTGATGTTTGTGAGATGCTTGAAAAAAGCGGGCCTCCTTCACAAGGGCTATACGCTCCACTGCCTCCGGCATACATTCGCCAGCGAGCTCCTGAACGCCGGAATGAGGCTTGAGTGTCTGCAGCCCCTGCTTGGTCACACGAGCGTCGAGGTCACAAGGCGATATGCCAGGCTGACGGACAAGACCAGGGAAGAGGAATACTTCAGGGCAATGGCTTTGATCGAGAAGGGGGAGATCCATGGCAATTACCGATTCGATCATAGGCTTTAGGCGTTCGCTCAAAAGGAAGAATTATTCGCGGTGCACCGTCAGGGATTACCTGAGTACGCTGAAGCAGTTCGTGCTCTGGGTCGATTGCCCGATCGAGAAGGTTGATCGAAAGAAGATACTCTCATTTATCGATAGCCTTCTCGACAGGAGGCTGCATCCAAAGACGATCAACAGCTATCTCGACAGCATAAGGTCCTTCTACAAATACCTGAAGGAAGAAGAGGATATCGAGATTGAAAATCCGGTAAGAAGCGGCTATTTGCTCCGGCTGCCAAAGCCGCTGCCACGGTTTCTCCAGGACGAGGAGGTCGGAAAACTCTTCAAGGTCATAGTGGGTGCAAGAGACAGGGCCATCTTTTACCTCATGCTTAGATGCGGGCTACGAGTGGAAGAAACGGCTGGGCTCATGCTCGATGATCTCGATCTTCGCCGAGGCACGATCATCGTTAAAAGCGGCAAAGGCGCAAAGGGCAGAATGGTCTACATGAGAACCGACGCGCACAGCGCCATCAAGGAGTACCTTCGTGTAAGGCAAGCTGGGAGGATAAAAGCCCTGTTTCTTGTGGACAAGGGAGCACTCAAAGGCAAACAGATCTCAGTTCGTGGCATTCAAAAAAGGCTGGAACTATACGCCAGGAAATCAGGCTTGAGAGTCTGCTGTCATGAACTCCGGCATACCATGGCGACGCAACTGCTCAATGCCGGCGCCGATCTGACGGTTATACAGGACCTTCTCGGACACAGCCGAGTTGCCACAACCCAGAGGTACTGCAGGGTCTCGAACCTGAAGGTGCAGAATGACTACTACAAAGCGATGGACCTGGTGGTGAAAAGGACTTCTCCTGTCCTCACAGATCCGGCTCCCGGGTAGTCCATAAACCACTTCACTTTTGGGTTTATCGCTTTGGGGAACTCAAGAGGGGCAGGATAAAAGAAGGGCAAAGCCAAAAGGCATGCCCCTCCGAATCTCGACGCTCCGCGGGGCGGCTCGGGTCGCTCCCCAGCGTTGCCCTATCTTCCGGGCGGGCGATGGACATTTTAACATGGAAATCTTAAACCAGATAAAATCGGACTAACCATAGCTGATTTTTTTTCATTGACAAAAACGGACAGATAGAAGAAAAAGGAGACAGAGGCGCTAAACCGCCATAACAAATTAACTTCACTCAGAAAAACAGCTTTTGTTACGTACAACTCTCCTGAACATTGACTTCACAGTGGCGTGATCAACCTTTCCATGTCCATCACATTTGTGAAGCTTCATTGGTTCCCTCAAGTCGCACGCATCCAATCCATTTTACCATCTTCTGCCAATGATCTCACTCTGGTCATTGCAGTCCTCCTAGCCTGCCGCTACCTGATAGACCCTCTGGCGCAGCAATTGGAGCAAGGAATGATCCGTATGTCGAGGCGATCTCGGATCATCAATTTGGGACGCAGCACCACCGAGAATGTTGAATCGCTGCTCAATCTCCCTCATGATAAGAAAGCCGGTATCAGTGGGGATCTTTGCATCCTGGAAGTCAATGCCAATGGAGCTGTCGAATTCCTGCCTTATGGTTTCTGTATGTTTGTCACCAAGTGCGCACATGCAACTTTCCGTCTGCCTGACGAATTTGAGCCATAATATCAGATAGTTGGAATAAATGCAGTATAATTCTCGGGCATGCTCACGGATAATCATGGTTTCGAATTTTAATGTCCTTCGCTTTGTGGGATTTGAAGCAATTCTATAAAATTGTGAGAGGTTTCGATGTCAAATCCAAGTCCAAATATAGCCAAATCCCGTTACCAAAGAGAAATTACTTCGATGCCGGCCTCAATAAATACCTTCCCGGCGATGCCGGAAAGCGCACAAGACGGCGAGTTCTTGCACAAATACGCCTGGCGTACGCCAGCGGCCAGCGCGATCTCCAGGGCCTTTTGCGCGCCCGCTCTGAACGTTTCAGTCAGCTCGGTCCCGAATGTGGTCCTCGTTTCCGGATCCGTCTCGTAGACCCGGCCCTTCCGGGTCTTGACCGGAGGCCTCGGGCACGTCAACCCCCCCAGCATCTCGGGGCAAACCGGTATCACCTCGATACCGGCTGCCTCGAGCTCCTTAATTGCTTTTGGTTTCGGTGCTTTCCTGCCATGCCAGCGGCAGATAACGCCGCAAAGGCAGGCGGATGCTACGACCTTCTCCCCCATTTAATTCCCCCCTCCCGATGGCAGGCGGCGAGAAGCTTCTTTCATAGCTTGCCGCCAACCCGAAAGTACTATCATCCCTTTCCGATCATCCCGGATCTCGACAATGAAAGTATTGGCATGCCTGGAGATCGAAGTTGCCGCGAAAGATTTGCCGTGCTCCTTGAGGTTCTTCCGCTCCAACCGCCGGGCATAAGCATCCCAGGTCCGATGGGCAACAAATTCAGTGTTCATGGCCACGCCTCGCTATCTACCAACCGGAGTGCGGGCAAGGCTTCATTATTCCACCAGTTGATCATGTTTTCAATCACCACACGACGTTCCGCGCCGGTTGCAGTGCTCAAGAGATTGCACTGGCCGTTAAACACCTCGCTGGCCTGCGCCAGGGCGGAATAAAGCGGAGGGCTTGCAGCTATAAGGTCGGCGTTATCCTTGTCCTCCGGGCCGTTCGTGACGGTGCAGATGCGGAGCGCGCCTTCTCTGCCGGGTACAACCTGATACGCCCCGCTCAAATCCTTTGGGTGGACTCTCCATGGTCCTTTTGTGTGGCTCATCTTCCCTTCCCCCTTTCGAGATATTTGTTAAACTGTCGGTCGCAAAGAAGCTGACCATCCAAGGTCAGATTCCGGGTGACTTTCGGCCCATGCGATTTCTGGCATCCATCGCAAAAGAATGGAACTTCCCAATAGGTGTGGCTTCTGTGCCCATACCGCTTGCTTTTCAGCCAGGAGGTTTTAAGGTTTGTGCCGTTCCAGCCCATTTCCCACACTCCTTCGCGGGGTCACTCCCTAGTTATGAGGGTGAGCAGTCTATCAGGCGGCCACTTTATCCGATCCGGCCAGTTTATTGAGTTCCTTAACCAGATCCATTCGCCTGAACTCGATATGAAGATTCAGATTCTTGAACCATTTCAGGTGAAAATACGGCGTGGAGCATTGCGTCATGCCCTTCTCGGCCGCCTCATGGATCAGAGTGCACATATCCTCGGGATGCTTGGCAACGCCCCTCCCGTCGAGAAGGTGGAAAACATTGTCCAAGGCCTTGAAATATTTCTCTTTGTAGTAGCTAACCCGGCGGGGCATTCTGTTCCAGTTGCTATCCATCCCCCATTCCACGATGACTTTGCTCGTTAAACCGAAAACGTTCTTGTTATTCGTTTTGAGTTGCTTCCAGTTGTTCGTCGGTCGTAGCCAGTCGAAGACCTCGCGGGCTGAATCGTCAAGAAGTGAGCCCATGTCATTAAAAAGTTGTTCCATGAAGGCGAAGACGTTCGCTTCTGTCAGGGGCGGTAAGGTGCCCTTGTTTAACTGGTTGTCCAGCTCTTCACGTTTCTTCACCGAAATGATGTCGCGGACTTGGAGCCGGGTTACTACGGATTTCCAGGCGTTGCGTTCAATCAAGGCCACGGAGGATTTCGCCTCATCGACCGGGTTGTAATCGGAAATCCGCTCTTCCCAAAGGTGATCATGATACCCTCCGAGCGCTCCATGTAAGCGTTCCTTGGCGCTGGAAAGCAATTCGAAGGCCTGTTCCACTTCGCGCTGCGCTGCCTGGACTTCGGCAATCATGGCGATCACGCTCGAACGGGGAATGACATCTGTTGATCCAAACATGGCTTTATCCTTTCTTCTCTTCCGAGCCGGTCCCCCGCGGCCTGGGTAGACCCCCAGGCCCCGAATCGCCCGTTTTGAGCCCTTTTTGGCTCGTTTTGGGGTAGGAGAGGAGGGAGTCCGTCGTTTACTAACACCCCGCTCCCCTTCCTGGTCCCGCCGGCCTAAGCGACGAGCTCGGCGACCTCCCCAAATGGCGGGTCCTCGTAATCGGCTTGCGTCGAAACCCAAAGGACCGGGAAATCGGGCTCAGCCGGGAAGCTCGAGCACTCCATGTCGGTCAAATAAACGAGGCAGGTCGGCTCGGCGCCGTTTTCCTCGATCCAAAGGAAAGGTGGGATAAAACTTGTGCCGCCGCCACCGACCATTTGGAGCTTCACCGGCAGGGTTTCACGGTCGAAAACCTCGACCCCGGCAACCGCAGCATCACAGTAAATGACCGTTGCAACCGTTTCAAACTCTTCCAGGATGCCGTTTATTTCAGCCGCGAACTGATCCAGTTCGTCCTGCCCGATGGAACAGGAGGTATCAACCGCAATGACGATTTCTTTAAGCTCTTCGGACCGAAGCGAGGGCAGGAAGAGCCCCATGTGGACGAATCGCCGGTTCGGCGGGCTCCAGGTGTAATCGTTTTTCGCGCTCATTTCGATGAAGCGCCGAAGGATCGTTCGCCAGTCGAGCTTCGGATTCGCGATTTCCTCGACCATCCTGGCAATACCCGCGGGAAGACTGCCCCTTGCTTTGGCTTGGGTTGCGGCCTGGACGGCGGCTATCTTCTGTTCTTGCTCTTGCTGTGCTATTTCGGAAGAGGTGGCGGGCCCTCCGTCTTCTCCGGGGAAATCGCGAACTTCGCCCCGGCCGCCACCGCCGGCGCCTGTATTCTTCCCCGTATCACCCTGATCGGACCCTTCGCCTTGTCCGGGGTCCCCGCCATTCGAAGAATTTGAATCATCCGGTGCCTGATCGCCGGCATCGGGCTCACCGTCGGGGCCCGGTCGTTCGGACCGGAGCCGGTAGATTTCCTCGGCGCTTTTGCCGTCAAGACCCGGGTCCCGCAAACTTGTCCCGGCGGGAAGCACGAACTTTGCCTCTTCCAAAATATAGTCCAGGGCGTAATCACAAGCGACGTTCCATTGCTCGAGATCGCGGCTGCGGCGCCGGGTATGGTGGCAGTTCGCGACGTGCAAAACCTCTTCGGCCACGGTCCCCTTAACCTCATCAAGCGTGCACTCATCCACGAATTTCGGGCTGAATCCCAGGACCCGGCCATCGGTCCACATCGTCTCACAGGTCGGGTCTTCTTTGAGTTCCAACCGAAGGGCCAGGCTGCCGAAAAAGGGTGCATCTAATATTAAGCCCGCCCTCGCCTTGATCATCTTCTCGATTGGTTTCATTGGCTGTCTCCCATATAGGCGGCCATGGTTTCCATCATCTTTTCGGCGGCTGCAGCCGTCTCCGCCCGGGCATCCTTGTCTTTCCTGAGATCTTCGGTCGGCCGGCCGCAAAGCGCCAGTTCGGCATCTATCCTCATCTTCTCAAGAGCCGGGTCGTCGGTCAGATTAAGCCGGGGCAAAAGATTGATCAGCGCCTTAAGGTCGGAGACATAGTCCCAGCGAATCGGCTCGTCGGGGTTTTTGAACCGCTCGGCCATCCTTTGGACTTGGGAGTAAAGCCGGTTCCAAACGTCGGCCATCGCGTCTTTTACCTGGTCGCTCTGGCGGGCCTGTATTTCAGAGCGGATCCGGTCGACCTCTTCACTTTGGAGTTGCACCCGGAAATCGGTTGCTTCGGGAAGGGCATCGACCTTTAACTTGATGTCGAACCAGCCGGCGATCTTCCCGGGCTCGGGGTAATCCTCTTCTTTGAAGAGTCCGTTTAACCGGTCCCTGGCGTCTTCGATCACGGTCGGGTAGCCGGCAACAAACGCACGGACAAGCGGTTCCCATTGAGACCGGAATTCCCGCATCTTCGCGGAATACAGCTCGAAATTCTTCGAAAGAAGAATCCGGCGGAATCGGTCGTCCCATGGAAGGGTGTTCGTGTCATGGAAGCGTTTTATTTCGCCCCGGAGCTCGCGGATTGCGGCGAGCGCTTCCTTCGGAGCCAGTTTCTTTGTGGTTGAAAGCACTTCGGGATCGGCGCCGTACCGCTCGGCCGTCTCCTTGTTCACTTCTTTGTCCTGGCAACGGGCGCTCCAGGTATGGACTTCGAGCGCAACCAGCATCGCCTTTTCGGAAAGCATCTGTCTCATCGGAAACCTCCCTTAAACCAAAATGTCTTTGTGAGCCGAAGCCCATTCGATCCATGCGCGCGTGCTCGTTATGTCCGGGTTCCTGGTCATTGCGTCGGTCATGAGCAGCACCGAAAACTCGTCCGGCATGCGGTTTGCGTATTTAACGAGCCGTTCCATCGTTTGATCGGTCGCTTTCCTGGCAAGACATCCGGCCAGGGCGTAAAGTTCGGCGGGCCCCTTTGGGACCGGCGCAACTTCGGGATTCATAAGAATCAGATCCGGATTCGGCAGGTTTCGGCAGATCCGAAGGAAGCCGACAATCTCGGCCGCTGGACCTTCGCCAACGGCGCCGGCAATAAGCGGATATTCCAGTTCAGAAGCGGGACCCGCCTTTAAAATCCGGGAAACAAACTCCCAGGACCGCGGCGTCGGGAAGCTTTTATCGTTTGTCTTGGGATCGAACTTATGCAGGAGGCCTGGCCGGAACCTTAAAAAGGCAATCACTTCCGTTTTGACGTCGGCCTTTAACGCCCATGCAACCCAATCATCGAGGTTGACTTCGAATTCCAAATGAACGAACCTATTGGCGAGGGCGCTTGGCATGCGGTGCGTTACGGCTTTATCGGTTTCCCTGTTCCCCGCAGCGATCACCGTCCAGCCGTCCGGCAACCGGTATTCACCGAGTGCCCTATCCAAAACCAACTGATAACAGGCGGCCTGGGTAAGAGGCGGGGCTGCATTTAACTCATCCAGGAAGAGGACCCCTTCTCCATCGGTCGGCAGGAAAGCCGGCGGGCACCAGTGAGCCCGGGAATCTCCGTTAATGGAAGGAAGACCCCTCAGGTCGACCGGATCGAGCAGGACGGCCCGCAGGTCGATCAAAGAGTAGTTCAGGCCAGCGGTCACCTGCCGCATGGTATCGGACTTTCCGACTCCGGGAGCGCCCCATAAAAAAGCGGGCTGCTGGATCGGGATCAGGGTTTCAAGTGCTTTTCGGACTTCGGAAGGCTTCATTTTTTCACGCTCCTTTTAAAATGGGCAGGTCGCCACTTGCGACGCGGCCCAGGACTCTTCAAAGAAGGACCCCATTTGATCGGAGTCCCCGCAAAAGGCCTCAAATTCACGGGTAAAATTCGGTATCAGTTCGGAGCGGCGCGGGGTGTCGAGGAGTTGCCGGTAAAGCCCTTCCCCGTCAAGGTTGAACTCGGTTGCAATGACATCCAGGGCAAGACCGCCTTTTCGGACCCCGCCGGGCATCCTGCGTGCGAGCGTTCGAACGGCTTCGCGGCTGCCCATGCAGGTCCGGATCGAATCCGGCGAAATGCCGGCCGACCGGGCCCGGTTAAAAATTCGGTAAACTTCGTTCAACAGATCGTCCATGTGAGCCTCCACCCCGCTCCGCCCCTTTGTCAGTCCCGGACCAACTTGCCCCAAGCTTCCTTCATGTGGTCCTGCGGTTTCCCGCCCTTTTCGGCCGCCAGTTGGCGGGCAATCACCCATGCCTGTTTAGTGAGTTCGCGGTGACCCTCGGAGGGTCCGGGGTGACTCCGTTTGGTGCCGTTGCCGTTTGCCGCCGGCGAGCTGGCAGGCTTCAAAAGTCCCCGCCGTTCGGCTTCGGCTCGGAGAAGGTCTTCGGGAAGGTCGGCGAGGAACTTCGCGATGGCATCCGGCCCGTAACCGGCGGACAGCGCCTTAAGGGTGATGAGGGACTCCCGAATCCGGCCGACTTCGGCTTCGACGCCAGCCTGGCGAACGGTTTCGGCGCAATGAGCCGCCAGTTCCGGCGAAATGGCGCCGGGGTCGGCCGGAGAGGGATCGGCCGCTTTTTTGCCCCTTTTGGACTCGGTTTTGGCCGGTTTTGTGGGTTTTTCGGTCGAGGCGGGCTGTTCGGTAGGGATCGGCGGAGCGCCAGCCCGGGCAGCCTCTTTTGCCGCTTCGCGGGTTTTCACCCTGGTCAAAAACTCTTCGGCTTCGGGCAAGGTCGGCTTCCATCCGGCAAATTTGCCGTTGAAGTAAACGTTAAAGCCTTTCCCATCATCGGCCGCGGAGATGCGGCACCCGTTGACGACGGCTGGCGGGGTTTCCGGTTTCCAGTCCTTCGGGAACTCGCCCTTTACCGGGGCCCGGCCCACTTCGGCCTCGAACGCGTGCGCCGCGGTGGTGTAAAAGGCGTATGGGCCGCGCTTTTCGCCCATGATGACAAGGCGGAAATCGGCGCCCTCTTTTTCGATGCGGTTCACGGGTTTGGTTTCGGGGTCCTTGGCCGGAGCGACTTTGCGGACCTTCTTTTCTTTTTCTTCCTTTAAGGGGGTTCCGGCGGCCGCTTCCACTTTGGCCGCGAAGGCGGGCGAATCGGTTTCGACTTCGATGGCCGGGGCCGCTTCGGGCTGGCTGGCCGCTTCGACGGCCTCTTCGAAAGTCAATTCGGTCGAGGCCGGGCCGCTGGTTGCCGTTTCCAGGTCCGGGGCCATGGCGGTCAGTTCGGCCGCGCTCGGCAGGGTGTTTTTCTTCGCTCTCTTCTTCATTTTGCATCTCCTATCTGGCAAAAGCGTTATTGGTAGCCAGCCGCGGGTAGAGGAGCCGGTAACCGGCGGATTGTTCCCAAATTCGGGCGAAGTACCGCGCGGTCGCATCGGGCAAGACCGCGCGCAACCGGCAGTACACATGGACCGCGTTTAGCCGGTGTTGCAGCGCGCTTTGAATCGCTCCGGTTGCCATTTTGCGTCTCCTCTTCGGGCTGGTCGGCGGGTTTCCAGGTCCCCGCCAGGACCCCGCCGGACCGACCGGCGGAAAACAACTCGACCGGGAGGAATTGCAAAAAGTGAGCTTAATCAGTACCTTAGCGAGTTTGCGAACGTCTATTCGGGGTCAAAATAGGAGTTTGGTCAGGAAAAAATGATGAAAAATCCGCCAAATTCCGTCAAGTGTCCGACATTTTGGCGGATTTTGGGGAAAACCGGCGGATTTTTGGGGGTTAACAGAATCTTTTGGGATACCCGCCGGCTTCAAAATCGGCCTGCCCAAGGTCCGCCATCTCGGAAACCGGACGCGCAAAACCCTCTTCGCGACGCTGCCAACTGCCAGGTCCGAAGCGCTCTTCAAGAAAAAGAATTTCCGCCCAGACGTCGGGGTACTGCGCGCGGATCGCGGCATATCCCTTCGGCTTCTGGCCAGGGCAAATGCGGCATGCGGTTCTTTGAAGACCGAAGGAATACCCTTCCCAAACCGGCACACCGGTCTCTTTTAAGACCGATTCGCTCACTTCTTTGGCCCCGAAATAAAGGGGTTCGAAGAAAGGGTACTTCTCCATGCGCTCAATTACCCGGAACCTGGATTCATGCGTCTTCCCATGCGCGGACTTTTCTGCGAGCCGGCCTCCCCGGACGACGCAAACTTTATCCGCATCGTGGCTCATAACGTAATCGTCCAGGGGTTTATGCAGGTACTCGTGGCAATACGGATGGATGAACATCGGCCAGTCGCCTTTTGCCAGGAACGCATCGAATACGGTCTTCTCGGCCCGTAAAACCTTAAGGTCATAGCCGATGTGCTCCGCGAACTGGTACAGGAAGATATGGAAGCCGACAAAATCGGCGCCAAGATCAACAAACATCAACTCGACCTGGTTATCCGGGAAAAAGGTCTTAAGCCAGGCGGTCGCAGCGCTCGAGTCCTTGCCGCCAGAAAACTCGACAAGGAACTTGCGATCCTTAAGCATCGCATACTCTTCATCGGTCGGCTTCAAGCTATCAAGGCTTGCAGCTCGCAGGATCGCCGAGCCGCCACTGCCCCTATTGGATGCCCGTGCTACAAAGTCCAGCAGTTTGTCTGCCGTTTTTATGTCGAAGCCGGCCAGCGCCAGATCCACGGACTGAGCTTTCAATTCGGAAAGCAGTTCACTCAACAACTTTTTATCGGTCTCCGCAAATTCCGGGATGCGGTTGTCCGCTAAAAGGTCCGCCCACTCTTCGGCTTCATTGACATAATCCTGGTAATCAACAGGGGCAGCATCAAGATCGAGGGCCTTGGCGGCCATGAGTCTTCCAGCACCGGCAACGATAAAGCCCGACTGATTGCTGATAGTGATCGGATGCCGCCAGCCTCTGGCCTCGATGATCTTCGAAAGCAACTCGATCTGCTTTTTGGGATGTTTATTCGGGTTGCGCGGGTTTTCGATGATCTCTTCCAGCGGAACCAATTCATCATGGGCGCAAGCGACCTTGACCGGTGCCCCGTTCTTTCTGGTAACTTCGATAACTTCGACCATGGTTTTCGCTCTCCCTTCTCAATACATTGGGTAAATTGGCTTTATTGCTCATGCTGACCTCGGAGTCGCATTCGCTAATCGCTGCTAGATTGCCCCTAAGTCCATGCCCTCTCTCCGTTTTAAGGGTTCCGAGCCTTGACCCCCTGTGTTAATTTCGCGGGTAAAATTTTTTCATTGGGCGCACGGTCCGCACGGCAAAGCCCCTGGAAATTTTGATCTACCCTAGTAACTAGCCGTTATCATTTAATATATGTGGATTAAAAGCGTCGATGAATTGGACTCAGAAGCCCTTTGGCGGTTCTATTTGTGGTTCTTCTGCTGGCGATTTGGCTTGTTCTATTGTTTCGGTTTTTGTATCGGTAAGTATTTGTAATTATTGGTAGTTTGGTTCATACGCATGGATGCAGAAGGTTGAGAATCATTATCCCTCATCGGTAAGTCATTGTAATTATTGGGAGCGAGGTCCTGGACTTTGTCCATACTCTTTTCGATGTTCTTTCAGCCCGCTTTCTCTAGCAAAAGAACGGTTAAAACCCTGGTAAATGGAGATTTGAGCATATTCGGTAAGGCTCTATACAAAGCTCACTGTCAAGACTGCGGCGAAGACTTTGAAGTCGAAATTGACATAAGGAGAATCGGGATAAAGACGCCGATGAGCATTGAGGAATGCAGAAAACAATTAGGATAGGCGCGGTAATTTCCCCTCAGGCCACGCATGCGCAGCGGAAAACCGGGGACCCTACCCTATCGGGTCCCCGGTGTCACTTTGGTGTCATGCACCCCTTAAAATCCGCTTCAGAACACGGCTGATGAAGGGTTCGACTCCCTTCGCCAGCTCACGTCCGCTCACATACAGACCGGGCACAGTTTGAGATACTCCCATTTCCGGGAAGCAATGCCGCCAATGTTGGTCATTCCGGTTAAATGGCCTGGCACATCAGGCCCCATGGCATGAACATCATAGAAGCCCACCTCGCATCGCTCCGCGATGAGTGAGCAGTGAATAGTGAGTAGTGAGTAGTGAGCAGAAAAAGCTTTCAAAACGAAAATCCCCCCAGGTTTTTTCCCAAGTGACTGATTCTAGAGCAAAAACCGCACGGACCCCGGCCTTCGCCGGAATGACGGCCTGAGCACTCAGGACTTATGTAGTGGATTTCTGACTCAGGACGCTAGCGCTTATGAGGTAAACTCCCCCCACAGAGATCGAGGCCATGGTCATTCCCGCGGGCCCTGCTCTTCAAAATCCATAATAATGACGGCCTCGTTGCTCGTGGACCTTACCTTCATGTTGGGATATCGCTTTCGAAAGACCTGGAGCATTGCCCTGTTCTCCAGCAATACGGAGGCAGTAAAGCCTTTGTAATCGTTCTCCCTGGCAATCTTTTCGAGAACTTCGAGTAGATGAGAGCCGACGCCCTGCTTCTGGAAATCATCACGGACGACAAAGGCAACCTCTGCCCGGCCTTGTTCTGCCGGAACGTACGAGGCAATGGCCATGATGTCTTTGTGCCCGCCCCTGGAAGTTAGGCCAATGATGGACATGTTCTTGCGGTAGTCCACATTCGCCCATTCTTTCTGGATCGTTGGGTGTGAAAAAAGGTTCTTGTGGTAAAAGAACCGGTAGTAGATGGATTCTGCCTTGAGTGAATAGAAGAAATTACGGAAAGCAAACTCATCCGAGGGCAGCAAAGGACGAAACTCTATGGTTTTCCCGTTGACGAGCCGAAAAGAGCTCTTGTAGTCTTCAAGAAAGATCAGGTCTTCCTGATGCGGCGGGAGCTGGTCGGAGAAGATATAGCGGTGTTTCTTGGCTTCATCGATCAAATCCTCACGAAACTTGGGGTGAGCGATCTGAGCCAGTTCCATGACCCGCTGATAAATGCTTTTTCCCTTAAGCTCTGCAATGCCGTACTCGGTGACGACGAAGTTGACATCTGCCCGCGTTGTCGCCACACCGGCTCCCGCGCTGAGGTGTGAGACGATGCGCGACACCTTCCCCCTGGCGGCCGTTGAGGGCATGGCGATAATGGAAAAGCCGCCTTTGGACATGGCGCTTCCTCGAAGGAAGTCAACCTGATCTCCAATCCCGCTGTAGAAGAGGTAGCCGAGGGAATCCGAGCACACCTGCCCTGTGAGATCGACTTCCAATGCCGAGCTGATGGAAATCAGATTATCGTTTCGTGCAATAACGGCCGGATCGTTCACAAACTCGGAACTGCGGAAATAGAACATGGGATTATTGTTGACGTAGTCGAAGAGCCTGGAAGATCCCATACAAAGGGATGCGACGGCTCTTCCCGGCAACAGGGACTTTTTCTTGTTCGTGATGACCTTCTTTTCAAAGAGAGGCAGAAATCCATCCGTGATTATTTGAGTATGTATTCCCAGGTCCTTCTTCCCATCGAGGAATTTCAAAATAGCAAAGAGGAGCTGTCCGTAGCCTATCTGAAGGGTAGCCCCGTCATTGACCAGTTGTGAAACGTAATGGCCGATCCGATTAGCTGTTTCATTGTCCGCCATTACCGGCAGGTACTCTCCAAGGGGCTCTTCTTGAATGACGAGGTAATCGATTTCATCGACGTGAACGAAACTGTCGCCCAACGTCCTTGGCATCCTCGGATTGACCTGTGCTATGACCACCCTGGAATTCTCCATTCCGGCACGGGTGATGTCCACAGAGACGCCTAAGCTGCAATACCCGAACTGGTCAGGGGGACTCACCTGGATCAGGGCAACATCCAGACCGATATGTTTACCGTAAAAAAGCCCCGGAATTTGTGAAAGGTAGGCGGGGACATAGTCTATCCTGCCTTCAAAAGCAGCCTTTCGCATGCCCAGGCTAATAGAGAAGAGTTTGAGCGAAAAACGATCCAGGAAGGATTCATCGTGGACGTATTCAGAAAGAGTACCTGAAAGCAGTTGGTAGACCAGGATATCCCGAAGAGTGAGGTCGCTCACCATAGACCTGATTAGATGCTGAGGTTCGCCGCAACCAGTACCGATAAAAACCCGGTTGCCCTTCTTTATGGCCGAGATTGCCCGCTGGGAGCTCACCACCTTCCCGGCACAATACTCGTTTAACCAGTCCATATAGTCCATAAAACCGGATTTACCTCTCATCTTTGAATCTTGTCATTTGCGCCTCCTCGATCAGGCGGACATCAATGGGAGGGGGCAATGCAGCGAAAGCAGCGCTGAAATCATATTACAGTCACATCCCGGTTTCGCAAGACATTTTTAGGATGGCGGCACGAATCGCGCTTAACGCCCAGCAATGGACTGTTCACAAGATGCCGGCTTTTACCCTGTGCATCACCCGTGCACGCTATGAAATCAAGACTCTCCAAATTTTTAATCCATGCATAACCGGGGAAAATATCGCTGCATGTAGACGAAATACCTTGTTCCCGTGTCTCTAAAGCGAGATCAATCGAATTACCCGAACCACGTCCAATCGGAAGGGAATGAGGAGCTGAAAATGGAACTGCTGGTTTTTAGTCTCTGCCCGGCCTTTTTGTCCGCCTTCACAGCCGTTGACGTAAGCCCCCAGCCTCCTTGCGGAAAGGTCTGGGTCGAGGGCCGCTACAACAAACACCACAAATGGATTGAGCCTCACTGGAATCATCGGCACTCGATTCCGGGCCATCATAAACCCCATGGCGAATGGATTCCGGGAGACTGCGGATAATTTTACTTCAGACCTTTAGCTTTCTTTCCGATAATAACACCGGAGGTTTGATACCTCCTCCGAGAGCCGTGAGTAGGGCCATTGAGGCACCTTCCTTCTCGGCTCTCACCATTTTAGAGGGTTGATCACCGGGGCCGTGGGGGCGAAACCGGGCCGACTGAATAGAAAGACCATATGATCTCTTACCTCTACGAAAAAAGCCTCATCAGGCCGTTTCTGAATTCCAGGCAAAGCGCATCGGATGTCCGGTGGCGAAATAGATGCCCTTCCGGGCTTACACCGTAGATCGCTCCATCCCGCAGAAAAATACCCAGCAGTTTTTTTCCGATCGCACGCCTTCCGGCGGCATGAGTCTCGACGCTGTGCGGCGCCTTCGACACGGGTATTTCGGCCGGAACCGTTTGCGTCGAATGCTCTTTCGCAAGACTCAAAACATCCTCTCTGTCCGCTGAATCAAGGGATTTAAAAAAATTGAGTATTCTCCCCAGTCTGAGCAGTGTGATCGAATCCTTCCTGGTGGTCGCCTCGGAAATCGGGAGGGCCGTTGAGCGGAATTGACTGAGTGCGGGAGGCAGCAGATTTCGGGCGATGCATTTTTCGAAATCGACGCTGCCGGGGGCCGGGTAGAAAACGGATACTCCCGCAATCGCGGTCTTATCGGCCAGGTAGACCAGGTCTGCCACGGAGTGTTTCGGGTCTTGCCCCGGCGCGCCCACAATGATGTATGCAACCGCCTCGAGGCCATATTTTTCGGCGTACAGCAAAGATCTTTCAAACTCCTGGCGCACGTCGGGGCGTCTGAATTTCTTCAACTGTTCGCGGCAGGTCGTACAAAGCGAAAGATTAAGGGCGGTAAAGCCGGCAGCTTTCATCGCACAAACCACTTCCTCGTCGAGGGTCGGGGGAAAAAGGCCGTTCATGGCCCTCAACTCGAGGCCGCAGCCCCGAAACTGATACTCTATTTCATTGAGCAGATCGAGAAACCATTCCCGCACGTACGAAATGTTTTCATCTTCGAAATCTATGAAACGCGCCCCGATGCCGAAGACCGCGCGTTTCATTTCTTGGATGACCCGTGGCACGCTCTTCATGCGGAAACCGCACCACGAGGAGTTCCCGATTGAGCAGTAGCTGCAGCCGAGCGGGCAGCCTCTGCCGGCTGTAATCACCGCGCCTGGCCTTTTTTTGCGACGGTAAAAGTTATTGTCGATCAGATCGATTGCCGGAAGGGGAACGTCGTCGAGGTCCGCCAAAACAGCGGGCGGTCTTATGAAAAGCCTTCCGACGGAGGTACGAAACCCTATCCCTGGAACGGATTCGACCGATGTCCCGCTGTGAATTGCCTCAGAGAGAAGAGCCATGGAAGCCTCACCCTCGCCTCGGATAATGAAATCTACACAATCGTGCCTCAACACCTCTTCGGGCATCTCGGTCGGATGATGGCCGCCAAGCACAGTCACGGCCTCCGGGCGCAGGTGTTTCACTGTTTCTGCGGTCCGCACCGCCTCGGCGCTGTATGCGGTAAAAAGAGACGATATTCCCACCAGGAAAGCACCGGAGGCTTGGACCCTCTCACTGATGTCTTCCTGACTCAGTCCGAAGCGCTTGAAATCATGGAACATGGAAAAAGGGGAAATATCCGGCCCTGAATAAAAATCGCGCAGATACGACATTTCGGGCGGAAGCCCCACCTTTTTTGACCTGCTCGAGGCAAGCGCGTCCAGGATTTCGACCGAGTAGCCTTCTCGCAGGAGCGGCGAGGCGATACAGGCAAGCCCGTAGGGGATGGTCCGTTTTGCCGTTAAATAGAAATCCCGTATCGGGGGCTGAATGAGGATTATGTCCGGCATGGAGATTTCATATCTCGGTCGCCGGATCGCGGTCTACAGTTATCTGCACGGACCGGAAGGCGGGATCGCCTTTGATGGATTCAAGCACGCCCTCAGTGAAGCTCTGCATATCCGAGCTTGTCCAGGTCTTTATGAACAGATGCCACCTGAACCTGTTCCTGAGCTTCACGTGGGCTGCGGGCGACGGGCCAAGGACGGCGGCGCTTCTTCCCGTATTCCTTAAGCAGTCTGCCTTCTCACGGCAAACGGCGGCAAGCAGGCGAGCCCCCTCGCGGGCCGATTGCTCACTCGCGGAAGTGACCAGCAGCTTCAATAGGCGGGTAAACGGTGGATATTGGAGTGTTTTTCTCGACCTTAGCTCCTCCCGGCAGAAACCGTCATAGTCAAGATTTAGTGCCGATTCAATGGTAAAATGCGATGGATTGAAGGTTTGCAGGATGACCCGCCCCGGTTCTTCTCCCCGTCCCGCGCGTCCTGCAACCTGTATGAGAAGCTGAACCAGGACCTCTCCGGCCCGGAAGTCCGGCGCCTGGAGACCTGCGTCGGCGTTGATTATGCCCACAAGTGTTATGTTAGGGAAATCATGGCCTTTGGCTACCATCTGGGTGCCCAGCAACACGTCGGCTTTCCCCGAACGCACGGCATCCAGCGCGCTTACCAGCCGTTCGTGGCTGTTCATTGTGTCCCGGTCCATTCTAACTACACGCGCAGCGGGGAAAAGTCTTTTTACCTCCTTTTCCACTTTTTCGGTCCCGAACCCATGAGGAAACAGCGCTGCATGGGCGCAAACCGGACACCTCTCGGGCAGAGGCGTTTCCCAGCCGCAGTAATGGCAGCGGAGGCGGTTATCTTTCTTATGGTAGGTAAGAGTTACGCTGCACGACATGCACTGGAGCGCCTGACCGCATGCGTTGCAAAGATAGTACTTATCATAGCCTCTTCTGTTCAAAAACAGGAGCGCCTGCCGGCCATTGCGCATCGTCTGGCCGATTGCCTCCGAAAGCTTGAACGAAAAAATTCCATGTCGCCCCCCTTCCCGTTTCATATCTACAACCTCGAATTCAGGCAGAGGCTTGTTCATCACACGGTTTGGGAGCGCAATCGAGCGATAGCGTTTTTCGCTGCATCCGTGCACCGTTTGAATCGACGGGGTTGCCGACCCCAGGACCACGGGCGCGTCCACGATCTTTGCCCTCATCACGGCCACATCCCTTGCATTGTAGCGCAGGTGGGTTTCCTGCTTGTAGGATGTATCGTGCTCCTCGTCCACTATGATCAGCCTGAGGTTTTGTACGGGCGTGAACACCGCCGACCTTGCGCCCAGCACTATTTTTTTCCTCCCCGACAGAATGTGCGCCCATGCGCGCTTGCGCTCTCTTTCGGGTAGAGCGCTGTGCCACACGGCAAGCCCGGGGCCGAATCGTTCCCGGAAGATCGACTCCATTTGTGCGCTGATTCCAATCTCAGGCACCAGTACAAGGGACCCGTTGCCCGATTGCGCAGCCTTTTCCATCAAACGAAGGTAGATTTCCGTTTTCCCGCTGCCGGTCACTCCATACAGGACGAAGGGCTGAAAACAGGGATTGTCCAAAAAAGGAGAGGTTTGATCGAGGGCGGCGCCCTGATCCTCGGTCAATTCAAAAGCGCACGGGTTATAAAAGCCGTCCGGTTCGGCACAAAATCCCCCCTGCCCCTTAGAAAAGGGGGGGAGAGTTGAATCCCCCATGCCCTGCCCTCCCGGGCACTGGCGGGTACTCACAGTCCCCGCTTCACAAGAGGCGGGATAGTCAGTCCCCGGCTTTGTCTGCGCCTCTTCGACGGCGATTATGCCGTCCTTGATGAGCTTTTTGAGCGAATAGTCCGGGTTCTTACACAATTTGCGCAAGTCCCGCAAGCCGGCGCAGCCGCCTGCCAAACGAAGCAATCGAACTATTTCCTTTGATTTTTCGGATTTAAGGCTTTCGCAGGATTGACAATCGGCCAGGCGAACGACCTTTGTGGCGCGGCCGTTCAGTGCCTGCCCTATCGGCTCGAATCCACCGTACGGAATTACGAGATCGAATACCTGGCCAAGTGGATAAAAATAATAGTTGGATACCCAGAGGCACAACTCGAGAAGGTCGGGCGGCATGGCCGGCAGTTCATCGATCGTGTCCCCGATTGGGCGGATCTTTACTGCCTCCGGCAGTTCCGGAAGGGAATTGACAACGCTCAGGACGATCCCGGCCGCTTTCCTGTTTCCCAGTTCGACCGAAACCCTGCTGCCGGGCTGCACCTTTCCGGCAAGCCGGCTTGGAATCGAATAATGAAGACCCTTATTCAGGGCCGTTCCCATTATAACGACTTCTGCAAACAAATCCGCCATTGTCAGTCACTGCCGGACAGTATCTCATGCTTTTGTCCATCGGGGATTCCTCCGTGCAGGGCGGCCTCACAAAAATCCCGCGATTTTTCAAATTCTGAGACTATCGTCTTAGGTACTGATATCGAGCGGGTAAAATCTGCGCTCTGGATGTTGACCGGCTTTCCGTCCTTGTAAAAATGGAACTTGAGATAAGATTTTCCACCCCCGGCCGCCCCTATCGAGCCCATCTCCTCCGCACGGGAAACCGGCGACCCTCGGGTCAGCCCACGGCTGCAGGATGAGAGGTTTCCGTACCAACTAGAGTATCCTCCCCGGTGCCGGATTTCGATAGAAATACCTCTTTTGCCGTCCTTGCGAACGGCTGAGACCACCCCGTCTCCGATCGCGCAGACCCGGGTCCCTCTTGGGCAGACATAATCTATTCCAAGGCGGGGACGATAGATCTTAAGGACCGATTTAATAGTCCTGCCCGCTTTAGCAGACAACAACGGCCGATGATAAATGGGACTCCTGAGAAACGCCCGTTTGAGCGATACCCCTTTTGCGTCGAAGTAATCCCACGATCCATCCGGAAGCTGAAATCCAAAAGCCTGGTAGACTTTGCCTGAAACGCTCATTTCGGCGCCAAGGATGAGAAACCGTTTTCCTTCACTCGATTTGATCGCGCCTTCCTGAAAAAAGACCGAAAACGAATCTCCCTCCTTCAGGTCGGAGGAGAAGTCGACATCATAGGAGAAAATGTCCGCGAGGTTCGAAATAAGCGGCGCCGGCAGGCCACCTGCTATACAGGAATCATAAAAGTTTTCCGACCAGGCGCCCCGCACCATCTTGCCGGACCGTGCGGCAGAGGTTTCACCCGACCTGCATTCCCAGCCCGTTGAGGTTTTCCTTAGCGTATACGAAGGCCCGTCGGACTGCAGGTAAACCACCTCTGCAGGAAGACCGTCCGCTCGGCCCAGCATAAAAATCAGCTCGTCATCTTCATTGATTCGGTCGAGTGGGGCAGAGCAGGCCTTGCGCCAGTCGTCCGTATACGACACAGGCATGCCGGAGGCCTCAACAATCCCCGCCAGTGTATCGCCGAAATGAAGTATCAGATGGCGGATTTCAAACTTGCCGGAAGCCTCAGGCTTCTGTGCGGGCGCGGCAGCCGGAAGCGGCGCCTCAATTGGTTGGGCGACAGCCGCTTCAATTGCCGATATATGCCCGGGCGGATTTGCCTTTGGCCTGTAAATCTTCCTGTAAGCAGCGAAGCCCGTTCCCAGGATGAGCAAAATAGCGAACAAATGCCGGCCGCGAAAACGCCTTTTAGGCGAGACGGTGTAAAAAGCACCCCTTGAAACTGCTTTAACTTTACGCTTTCTCATCGGACTCGACGATACCACAGACATATTAATTTAATTAAGGAATTAAGGAATTTAGGAATTTAGGAATTTGGTTCCGACCGATTATTACTAACATATGAGTCCGTGGAGGTCAAAATCAATCGGCCCCTGGATCGCCCGAATTGCGTGCCCAATGTGTCACGCGAAGCCTGATCATCGACGGGTCAGGGAGAGCCGCGAATAAGAGGCGCGGTCGTTCGTGCACCTAACCCGACGAGCCGGAACCAAAAAAGATCCACCACAGAGACTGGCCGTGGACAGGTCATGGAGAGGGCGCTGAGAGAAGCAATTGGACAAACAAGAAAAATCAAAAAACAGATCCTGCGCTCTTCGCGCCCGGGGTGGAATTTTGAAGCACTGTCCGCAGAGAAAGCTGAGACCGCAGAAAGAACAATACTTTGTTCATTGTTTCAAAACCTCTGCGCACTCTGCGCCTCTGCGGTGGATTTAATGCGCAACTCCTTGATTCCAGACTGCAAATGGAGTTTCTCATTGCAAATACAGGGCAAATACATTGACAAAGGCCGCAACTCCTTGATTTCATTGATAGCTGTAATTTTATTTTCAATGAAAACAATAATCAGTGGTCAGTGGTCAGTGGTCAGTGATCAGTGATCAGTGGTCAGCCAAAAAATGAACTTCACCAATTCCCGAATTCCTCAATCCCTCAATTCCCGAATTCCTCAATCCCTCAATTCCTCAATTATAGCATTAAGTCATTTGGCCCTGCAAAACGGCAAGCAGAAACGGCAAAAAGGCGGTGAATCGTGAATAGTGAATCGTGAGTTCGGGGGCAAATTCCAAGTTGCTCTGCCCTGTTCTGCCGAAAGTTTCACCAAATAATGAAAATTTCCTCTTTTGAACCAATCCCGATCCATCTCGGACTGAGTATTCATCTTTCTACATTTCGGCGAGTTCATTATTTCGTTTTTCATCTTTTCCTGAAATTCTGGCAATTCATTTCCCGGTGATCGTAGAATAACTGCAATTAAATCAAAATGTTAGGGTCAAGCATGGTGTGGCATTCCCATTGCACTGGCATAGCCGCGCCGCTTTGGCAATCACTCCTTTTTGCCCTAAGGAAAAAAACAGCACGGTAAACGTGGATAGCGGGTGAGAAAAAGACGCTTGATATCTCATTACGATACTACCACAGGAAGGAATTTCTCTCATCGCTGATGCCGGAATACTCAATGGTGTCAAGATCATTGATTTTACAAGGGTGTTGGCGGGTCCCTTTTGCACTCAGATCCTGGCAGACTCGGGCGCCGAGGTAACGCGAATCGAAAGACCGGGGCCACCCACTGACGAGAGGACCTGGGCGCCTTTCATTAATGGGGAGGCAACCTATTTCCTCGGCTTAAACCGAGGTAAGCGGAGCATTGAATTAAACCTCAAAAATCCCAGGGCCATCGAAATCTGCAGGCAGTTGATCAATGGGGCGGATGCAGTGGTGGAGAACTTCAGTCCGGGCACAATGGCCGATTTAGGGTGGGCGCCATCTGCGGCGGTCTGGCTCAGGCTGACGCATGCATTCTGAAGGTTTGATTTACCTTAGTCGGAACTTAACCCCGACAACCAGGAATAACACATGAGCACAGAGTACATTAAGCTGAGAGAGGAGGCCGGCCTGTGTTGGATTCGATTCGACCGGCCGGAAAAACTGAATGCGGTCAATTCGGATGTCCTTCGCGAACTGGAAAGGGCCGTAATCTGCTGCGAGGAAAACGAGGAGGTAAAGGTTGTGATTGTTACCGGCAATGAAAAAGCATTCGTTGCCGGAGCCGACGTAGGCGATATGTCGACGTTCGGAATCAAGGGGGCTATTGAATTGACCGACCTTACCATGCGCGTGCAGGAGAGGCTAGCCGACTTGCCAAAACCTACCATTGCATCGATTGCCGGTTTTGCATTGGGCGCAGGATGCGAGATAGCGCTCTGCTGTGATTTCAGGATCGCCGCGGATAACGCAGTTCTGGGACAGCCCGAAATCAAACTCGGGATCATTCCCGGAGGCGGCGGCACGCAGCGCCTGCCAAGACTCAGCAATTCGAGCGTTGCTGCTCGAATGATCCTATTGGGCGAGAATATCAAAGCACCTGAGGCGGCAAATATCGGTCTTGTGGACAAAGTTGTCGCGCTGGACCAACTCGAAAGCGAAACCATCTCCCTGGCGACAAAGCTCAAGAGCATGCCCCCACTAGCCGTCCGCGCTGCTCGGACTGCGATCCGCCAAGGGTTGAATACCTCGCTCAAAGACGGGTTGGAAATCGAGAAGGCCCTCTTTTGTTCGCTCTTCGGGACCCACGATCAAAAAGAAGGCATGACTGCATTTCTCGAAAAGCGAAAACCGTCTTTCCTCGGAAAGTGAGAAAACGGATTCGAAACGACGGCGGGAATAAGTGCTGAGGAAGGGTTATGGGGCCGCGATGACGACTGATAGGAATTCGCAAAGATTGCGGGGGCATGAGGGACATATGGTTTGCCTGCGTTGCGCCAGTCACGAAGAATTGTCCGGCAGCGAAGCGGCAGGGTGCGTGTCGACCGGAATGCTCTCCAGGTTCTCACGGGTGGATTGGTGCGAAAGGATAGAACATGAAAATAAACAACATCGCAATCATAGGGTCGGGGATCATGGGCAGCGGGGTTGCGCAGGTAAGTGCGGCAGCCGGTTTCGGGGTCAAAGTCCAGGACATCAGCAGCAAGGCCCTGCAAAAGGCCAAATCGTCGATCGAGTTCAGCCTGGGGAAGCTCGCGAGCAAGGGCAAAATGACACAGGAACAGGTCGACGACACTCTTTCCAAAATTGAGTTTTGCAAGGAACTCGAGCAGGCGGCTGATGGATCGGATTTGATCATAGAGGCTGTTTTCGAAAACCTTGCGATAAAGCAAGAAATATTCAGGAAGCTCGACCGGATGGCCGGGCCCGATACTATCCTCGCTTCCAACACCTCCGCACTGCCCATCACCGAAATTACAGGCGTGACGAACCGGGCGGAAAAATGCGTAGGCATTCATTTCATGAATCCCGTTCCCCTGATGAAAGGAGTTGAAATCATCAGGGGCCAGCTTACCTCGAACGAATCTTTCGAGACGGCCAGAGACTACGTCGTCAAACTGGGCAAAGAACCTATCGAGGCGATTGACTTCGCCGGATTTATCGTCAGCAGGCTTCTCGACGTGCTGATGAATGAGACGATCAAGCTGGTCCAGGAAGGCAACCGCCCGGAAGATATCGACAAGGCGATGGAGTTGTGCGCCGGTCATCCCATGGGGCCATGTAAACTGCTGGACCTCGTCGGCGCTGAGATCGCCATGCATGGCATGGAGACTATGGAACGAGACATGGGGCCGGCCTATAAGCCCCATCCGCTGCTGAAAAAGAGAGTTTTGGCGGGCCTGTTGGGAAAGAAAACCGGACAAGGATTTTACAAATACTAACCACCAAACCGAGTCCGCATAGAACAAGCCGTGACGGTTGGTAGGGGGAGAGCAATGAAAACAGGCAGTCTATTTGATTTGACCGGAAAAGTTGCCATGATCTCGGGCGGCGGAGAGGGCATCGGCCGTGCCATGGCGGTCGGTCTTGCAGATGCGGGAGCGAATGTGGTCGTGTTTTCCCGCAGAATAGAAGTGTGCGAAGAAGTCGCAAACGAGATCCAAAAGCTGGGGGTTCGCGCCCTGGCCTTCAAGTGCGACATAAGCCGCCAGGAAGACGTGGACAGGGTTGTGAGCGAATCCCTGAAGGAGTTCAAACGGATCGACATCCTGGTCAACAATTCCGGCCGCGTATGGGGAGCCTCTCCGGAGGAAATCGAGTTCGAGGCTTGGCAAAAGGTAATCGACATCAATATTCACGGCACCTTCCGATGCACGCAAGCAGTGGGCAAGGAGATGATCAAGATGCATAAAGGCAAGATCATCAACATCTCCTCGTATGCGGGTTCCAGGGGTACCGATCCGGAATACCTGAACTCGATTCCCTATAACACATCCAAGGGCGCCCTTGATGCTTTCACCAGGGACCTCGCGGTGAAATGGGCCCAATACAACATCAACGTAAATGCTATCGCGCCCGGCTGGTTCCCGACCAAGATGACCAAGTGGACCTTCGAGCATAATGGCGAGGCGATCCTGTCCCGCATTCCCATGAAGCATTTCGGGAAAATGGAAGACCTGATGGGCGTAGTGGTCTTTCTGGCTTCAGCGGCATCGGATTACATAACCGGACAGATCATTGGCGTAGATGGCGGCCTGACCGCCTGGTAAGCGACGTATATAGAGAGTTGCGGCGATGCTGCCGGTTAAGAATTCGGGGCACCCGTCTACCGGAACTCAGACCATCGCCGTAACTCTGACCGGCCTCGCGTGCCTGGTTTGGGTGTTGAATGAAAATGGACGTGAAAAGAAAACAGGCAACCGATAGTATGTAGCTAAGATCTACACTATTTATGTAGTTATTCGCTACAAACGTTGGGGCTCAATGTGCCATCTTATTGTAGACATTGGGCCTCTTTATTGGCACGAAATGTGCTCAACCCGCCATTGCGAGGAGGATTCGTTTTTCTTTTTTTATTAATTTCAAATGAAGGGGGAAGGTAAAATGGACTGGAGCGTAATCGGAATTGTTATCTCGTTAGCGTTCATTGTTGTTCTGGCATTGAGAGGGTGGCATATTATCGTCATCGCACCTCTTGCCGTCCTCATCGTATCCATTTTGTCCAATATGAACATCATGGAAACAATGTACGGACCCTATATGAAAGGGTTCACCAATTACGCCGGCAAGTTCTACCTGATCTTTCTGGCGGGCTCCTTATTCGGCAAATTCATGGAAGACGGACAGGCGGCGCGCTCCATCGCCAACGGTATTTTGAAAGTTACCGGCAGAGACAGCCCCATGCGGGTAATGCTGGCAGTTTCAGTCGTTGCCTTGTGTCTCACTTACGGCGGTGTGAGCCTGTTTGTGGTCATTTTCGCGGTTCTCCCGATCTCACGGCCTCTTTTCAAGGAAATGAATCTCGCGTGGCATCTTTGGCTGGCGGCATTTATATTCGGAGGGGCATCGATCACCATGACCATGCTCCCCGGGAGTCCTCAGATCCAGAACATCATACCTACAAAATACATGGCCTCAACGACTTATTCGGCGCCGCTGGTCGGTCTCACCGGGGCGGTCGTTGTCATTATCTTCAACCTTTTATATTTTCGCTACATTCTGAAAAAGTCCAAAGAGAGGGGAGAAACTTACGAGGAACCAGCACCCGGCCTCCTCGGAGCTGGAGTAGCGGCTTCAGGTCCTACGCCCAATGTCTTTTTAAGCCTGGTGCCTCCGATTGTCGTTCTGATACTGCTCAATTTCGACATCCCGTATATCAAAAGAGACGCCGTTGTCGCTTTGACAGGCGGTGTGCTGACATGCATCGTCCTGTTCTGGAAATATTATGCCAATATAATCGATACCCTGACTAAGGGCGCCCTGAACACGGTCGTTCCCGTTGTCAATACATGCGCCGACGTCGGCTATGGCATGGCCGTTGCCGCCACGACCGGATTCAAATTGGTCTCATCATGGCTGCTGGCCATTCCCGGGAATCCGGTCATCTCTCTGGCGATCGCCACCAACATTATGGCGGCCATAACAGGGTCCGCATCCGGAGGTCTCGGAATTATCATGGAGACCCTGGTGCCCAAGTATCTGGCCATGGGCCTGAATCCGGCCCTGATCCACAGGATTGCCGCCATGGCCTCCGGCGGTTTCGATGCCATGCCTCATAACGGGGTAGTCATCACCACCCTTGCGATCGCCGGGCTCACTCACAAAAATGCTTACAAACACCTTTTCTTTGGGCACGTCGTTGCCGACACCCTCGGCCTGATCGTCGCCATCCCTGTTGGAATATGGATTTACGGCTAGAACGTCCAGGAGGTATGGATGAATCGATCTGAGTCGGACAAAGTACACAACGAGCGTCGAAGAAGCCGTGAAAGACGCCGGGTTCATGCAGGAGTCCGTCCTGGAGCAATATGAGGTGAAACAGAAACTGCTCGCGGAGGTCGACAAAGTATGCTTCGGCTGATGCCGTCTTTGCGAGCAGCACTTCAGGACTCCTCATGACAGAAATCGCAAAGAACTCGAAGCACCCGGAGAGATGCCCGGGGGGCGCATCCTTACAATCCCCCCTATCTCATTCCGCTTGTTGAGATCAGCAAAGGCGAAAAGACGTGCGAAGAAACCGTGAATAGAGCCCTCCTCTTGGAAAGGCAACAATCAACTCGACCACTCATGTTGAAAAGCAGGATTGAAGGAGAATTTATGAGCAAACCATTTGAACGCATGGCAGTCATCGGCACCGGCGTTCTGGGCACACAGATCTCTATGGTTTCAGCATACGCCGGTTATGAAGTCACCGTCTACGATGCCGTCGCGGGGTCGTTTGACGCCACAATCGCCAAGCTGAGCGCAGACCTGAAGGCGAAAGGGATGATCCCTTTCATCCCGTGGGACAAGTGGGAGGAGTGCAAGAAGAAAATTCGGTTTGAGACCGATCTTGCCCGCGCGATAGAAGACGTTGATTTCATAGTTGAGGCGATAACCGAAGACGTCGAAATGAAGAGAAAGCTCTTCAAACAGATGGGAGAACTCGCACCGGCCAAAACAATCTTTGCAACCAACAGCTCTTCCCTTCCCATTTCGAGGATGGAAGACGCCGGCGGAAGGCCGGAGCGGTGCCTCAACACTCACTTTTATCAGCCTCTCTATGGAATGATCATGACGGACCTCATGGCGGGAACAAAAACCCTTCCCGAGGTCATGCAGAAAGGGGAAGAATGGATCCGGTCCCTGGGCATTATCCCGCTGCTGGTGAAAAAAGAGGCCCTGGGCTTCTGCTTCAACAGCGTCTGGCGAGCCATTAAGAAACAAACCCTCTATATGTGGGCAAACGGCATAGTTGATTTCCGGGACATAGACCGGGCATGGATCGTCTTCACGGGCTATAAGGTCGGACCTTTCGCCCTGATGGATTCCGTTGGACTTGATACCGTCTATAATATCGAGATGGTCTATTACGATGAGTCGAAGGACCCCAAAGACAAGCCGCCCGACGCACTGCTGGAGAAAGTTAAAAAAGGCGAACTGGGCGTCAAGACAGGGAAAGGTTTTTACACATATCCAAATCCGGAGTTCCTCGACCCGGATTTTTTGAATCCTAAGAAATAATGGAGGGAAACATGAAGGAAAAAGCTATCGTCACCGCCGCAATTACCGGGAGCATTCACACTCCTACTATGTCCGATTATCTCCCGATAACACCTAAGCAGATTGCCGATGATGCGCTGAGCGCTTATGAAGCAGGAGCTGCCGTCTGTCATATCCACGCGCGCAATCCCGAGACGGGAATGCCCTCCCCGGATGTGAACCTCATCAAGGAAATCATCACGAGCATTAAAAGCCGGTGTAATATCGTCGTCTGCATTACGACCGGCGGCGGCTTCGGAATGAGTGTCGAGCAAAGGGTCGCCCCGGTGGTCCAATATAAGCCGGAACTCGCGTCATTTAACGCAGGTTCCATCAATTTCGCGCTCTTCCCGGTCATCCAGAAGATCAAAGAATGGAAATTTGACTGGGAAAAACAATTCCTCGCCGCATCGGAGGACGTGATTTTCTCCAATACTTTCACGTCCATGCGGGAATATTGCGGAAAATTCGCTGAAGCCGGAACCAAACCCGAATTCGAGATCTATGACGCCGGTATGATAAACAACATAGCGTTCATGATCCAGGCGGGCTATGTCAAGAAGCCCGTTTACATCCAGTTCGTCATGGGAGTCCTTGGCGGAATCACACCGAGCTCCGAGAACCTGCTTTTTCTCGTGGACTATGCCAAAAAGCTCATCGGGGATTTCGAGTTTTCCGTCTGCGTCGCAGGCAAGGCACAGTTTCCCATATGCACGCAATCGCTGCTCATAGACGGAAACGTGCGCGTCGGCCTGGAAGACAATCTATTCCTCGAAAAGGGCCAGATGGCAAAGAACAGCGGCGAGCAGGTGGCCAAGATCATCCGTATCGCCAGAGAACTGGGCATCGAACCGGCAACACCCGATGAGGCAAGGAAAATCCTGGGGCTCAAGGGGTTCGATAAGATTAATTTCTAAATCCAGCCAAGTGATAAGTTTTCCTTCGATTGGTTGAGTCGATAGTATCCATCCGGAAACCCGGATGAACGTAGGAGAATTTCACCTTATAAGATACTAACAGTTTCCAATTCGGAAAGAAGGCATTTTTCGTCCTGGCGCGTACAGTTTGGTGCCCCGCCATTTCCGGATTGCCCAGCGCCGCACCGAAAGGTGCAAGGAAACCAAGGGGTTGGGCGGAGGCGTACATAGGTACCGCCTCGCGGAGCGTCGAGATCCTGGTTGTGGCCACCGCCGAAGGCAGTGGCCAAGTTGGCTGGCGGTCCTACCGCCCCAGGGCGGAAAAGGGCGCTTTCCGGATGGAAACTCGATAGAATGAATAGCGGTCGAGACATGGGTTGATGGCCGGTCGATTGTTTCCGAGAGCAATGCGGTTGGATAAAAAATGAGGCAGACGAGCAAGAAGACAAGTGGCGGCATTACACGGGAAAAGCTGCTGACATCGATCCTGAAGATCAATCAACTGTTGGCGCTTCCGGTTTCCATCGACAATGTGTTAAGCGCCATCGTGGAAGAAAGTCAAAGGATTTTCGACTTCACCCGTGTGGCGATCTTCATCATAAACAAAGAAGCGCGTTTGCTGGAAAGGAAATACCTCATTGGCTTCGTCCCCATAGAGGTCGAAAAAACCATGAACAGTCCACTCCATCTCGATAAGCATCCTTGCGGTGAGACGCTGGTGGCAAATACAGGGCAAACGGTCTACATCCTGGACCGGCTCAACGATCCGCGGATTACTCCAAGCGATCTGAAAATGGACCTGTTCTGGAAACGCGTCTCAACCATTGCCGCTCCGCTTAGAATTGAACAGGACATTATCGGCGTGCTCGAGGGAGATACTACTGACCGCCCCTTGCACCTTTCCCCGCAAGAAATCGATCTGTTCACTTTCTTCGCAAACCAGGCCAGTATCATCATCGAAAATGCCCGGCTTCAAGATCAGAATCGAAAAAAAATCCAACAACTGCTCCTTCTCCAGGAAGTGACCAAGAAGTCGAGCCTGACCTTCGATGTTAATGAGTTGATCGATAACCTTGCTATTAGCGCTCTTCGGCTGACAAACGCCAGAAGCTGCCTGGTATTCATGTGCAACGAAAATGGAAAGTATCTGAAACAGGTCGCTGGAAGTGGTGAACCCGTTCTCGAAAATGAACTCGTTGGACTTGGCGAAGGGATTGTCGGCGATGTGGCGGCAACCGGGCTGCCCCGGATAATCCATGATGCGAGGAAGGAGTCGGAATCAAGCGATCCGCATGCGAGGTCCCAACTTGTGGTCCCCATCGCGACCGACAACAAAGTGAAGGGTGTCATCAGCGCCTACAGTGACCGGATCAGCGCATTCAGCAAGAGCGACCTCGAGATTCTTTCCATTATGGCAAGCCACGCGACGGTACTTTTCCAAAACGCCGCTCTCTATGAACAGCTTTCCATGGAGAAGGACAGGGCTGAAAACATTTTGGAAAGCTCCTACGACGGCATAATAACGTTCAGCGGGACCGGGGTCATTCAGTCGGTTAACCGCCGGACCGAACAGCTTTTCGAAATTGAGAAAAAAAGCATGGTGGGGAAGTCGATCTCTGAAATCGAAAATGACAACGTCGAAAAGGTACTGGATATGGCTTTGCGGAAGAGACTTCCGTATGGCCGTTTCGAGTCCGGCTTTGTAAGGCAAAGCGGGGAAGATTCCATCTTGGAAATAGCGATCTCTCCGTTGAAACGAGTCGCTGGGGCTGACGCGGAATGGATGATTTTATTTCGCGACATCACTGAATCCAAGAAATCCGAAGAGGTGATACGGCGGATGGAAAGGCTGTCGGCTCTCGGAGAGTTTTCCGCCGGAATCGCGCACGAAATCCGCAATCCTTTATCAGCAATCAAGCTAAACCTTCAAATGCTATCGAAACGAATGGACCGTGACCCGGAATCGCTTGAAAAAATCAGCGATTCACTGGAAGGCATTGTCCGAATCAATAAGCTGATCAGGAGCGTTCTGAATTTCGCTCGCCCCTCCATGCCGAGATTTAAGAAGGACTCTGTGCAGCGCGTCCTTAGTGAAACCGTTGATGTCATGAAATCACACCTCAAACGGAAAAAAATCAGTGTATCGGTGGACATTCCGCCAACTGCGCCGCCTATTTCTTTTGACGAAGATCAGATACGACAGGTTTTCCTGAATCTGCTCTTGAATGCCATGGAGGCTATGCCTGACGGCGGAAAAATCAAGATAACCGGATCGATGGATGGTAACGCGTCGGGTAAAAACGGTCTATTCCGTCTGATTATTTCAGATAATGGCATAGGCATCCGGCGGGAGGTTGTGCCGAAAATTTTCGATCCCTTTTTTACAACGAAACCCGAAGGCACAGGCCTGGGGCTCTCAATCGTTCACAAGATCCTGGAGCAGCACAGGGCTGTTGTCGAAGTTGAAAGTTTCATCGGCGTGGGTACGGTTTTTAAATTGACTTTTCCTGTGGATTCAGTTGAGGCAGAAGATGTATCGACATAGCATCCTGATTGTAGACGACGATAAGCTGTTGCAGAAGCCTTTGAAACAGATTCTTTCCGGCGAATACGATGTGTCCACTGCCGGGAGTGGTGAAGAAGCGCTTGCAATTATCAAGGGAAAGCCTGTCGATCTCATGTTACTGGATATTCGACTGCCTGGAATGGATGGCCTCGAAACACTCAAGGCCGTTCGGGAGAGGGATAAAAATATTCTGGTGATCATGATGACCGCATTTGAAGATATTAAGACAGTCATCACCTCTATGAAAACGGGGGCCTTCGACTATCTTGTGAAGCCCTTGGACATGGATGAGATCGAGATTATAGTCGAACGGGCACTGGAAAACCTGAAGCTAAAAAAGGAAGTCGAAAGACTCCGGCGTGCTTGCATCAGAGAATTTGAACTCCTGAATGTGGTGACGGCCAGCGACGAGATCCGCAAGGTATTTCAGAAGGCGGACCGAGTGGCACAGAGCCGCGACACAACAGTCCTCTTGGAAGGTGAAACTGGAACGGGTAAGGAAATCATAGCCCGCTACATCCATTATCGAAGTGATCGATTCGGCAAGCCTTTCATGGCTATCAATTGCTGTGCAATCAACCGTGACCTGATGGAAACTGAGCTCTTCGGTTATGAGAAGGGGTCGTTTACCGGGGGGCTGCATGAGGGCAAGGAAGGGAAAATAGAGGCGGCAAACGGGGGAACGCTCTTCCTGGATGAAATCGGCGACATTCCGGCCCAGGCGCAGGCGAAGCTGTTGAGGTTTCTCGAGGAAAAGGAGTTGTTCAGAGTCGGAGGGACAGTAAAGATACAGGTTGACGTGAAGGTTATCGCGGCAGCCAACAAAAGAATTTCCGAAGCGGTGAAGGAGGGGACCTTCAGGCGTGATCTGTTTTACCGGCTCAATGTAGCTTCCATTTTTATCCCGCCTCTTCGGGAGAGAAAGGCTGATATCATGCCCACGGCCTTGTTTTTTATGGACCGATTCAATAAAAAGTTTGGCAGGAATTTCCAATCCATCTCCAAAGATGCCCAGTCGCTTCTTCTTCGATACGATTGGCCGGGTAACGTTAGAGAACTGAAAAATTTCATAGAAAGAGTCTTGTTGATGGAAGAAGGCAGGGAAATCAACGAAGATCACTTTATCCATTTAACGTCCCAGGTCCACAGGCCCACGGCCGATCCTTCCGAAATTGATATTCCAGTACACGGCGTTAACCTGGACGAGATAAATAAAAGGTACATTATTCGCGCGCTTGAAATAAGCAAAGGCAACCTGTCGAGGGCAGCAAGGCTCCTGGGTTTATCCAGGCCGACCTTGGCCTATCGTCTTGAAAAATATGGCCTGCCAAAATAAATCTTCGAAATCGATTTGCGCAGGGTGAAAATGGAGGCTCTTCCGGCAAACGAGTACCCGTGGTTTGGACTTTTGCCCCGAAGGGGCTCTGGAGTTCGGATATTTTTGGTCTATGCCCCGAAGGGGCTGCATAATATAGCCCGGGGTCAGTCCCGCGCGCTTCGCGGGACGCCACCCTGGGTGTCGATGCACACAAACCGATTTTACCCTGCAAGGGTTACATAAAACTTGCCACACTCATGCCTGTCCTGAGATTGAGCACTTCGCGTAGATCACCTCTTGAATTCCTCAATCCCTCAATCCCTCAATCCCCAAATTCCTCAATTCCTCAATCCCTCAATTCCTCAATTCGCCAATTCCTCAATTCGTTTTAATTCCTGAAATCGGCAGCCATTGTTCAGGTGCTCCGGTCGATTTTGGAAAAACTTGGCGATTCAGATTTTCTGAGTCGCTCAACCCTTCAGGCCCTCAATCCTGCCATTCGTTTTAATAAGTTTCAATTGGGCGAGATTTCGAAAACGATCGGTGAACAGATGATTCGCAAACTCTGACTTCTTTTGCGCTCTATTTCTCAAGGTTCAGGAGAGATATCTGAAATCGACGGGTTGCAGCCCTCACATACAAGGCAGACGTCACCAGTCTCGGTTCAATAGTTTGCGCGGACCCGGTTCATGCTTGCCGGTCAAGTTCCTTCCTAATGGACAATCCTAGTTTTTCCAAGACATACGGCTTTTTAACGTAGGCTCCGGCGCCCAGTTTCTGGGCTTTGCTAACCCGTTTCGTTTCGGAAAACCCGCTCACGATGATCGCCCTCTGATGAGGATTGATCTCCAGTATTTTGGCATAAGTGTCCAGCCCGTCCATGCCGGGGTCCATGATCATATCTAAAACAACGAAATCAACCGCGTTTTGCTTGAGATACTCCACCGCTTCTTCACCACTGGGAATACTGGACACTCTGTAATTCAGCTTTTCCAGCATCGCGGTTGCAAGGTCGCGCTGCTCTTTTACATCATCCACGACAAAAACGGATTCACCATTGCCCATATATTCAGAAGCGGAGACGGAATCTTTCTCCGGAGACAGGTCTTCTCTTGTCACCGGGAAATAGAGGGTGAAGGAGGTTCCTTTCCCTTCCTCACTCGCCACATTGATATATCCGTGATGATCCTTCACCGTCCCCCACACCACCGCTAACCCCAGGCCAGTTCCACTACGCCCCATGACTTTCTTAGTATAGAAGGGCTCAAAGACGCGCTTCAAATCGGACGCCGGTATGCCTTCACCGGTATCGGAAATGCTCAGAACAACATAGTCTCCTTCACGGATCTCATCGTATCCCGAAACGGGTTTGTCCAGATACTGAATCCCGGTTTTAATTGTGATTACCCCTCCCTCCGGCATGGCTTCAGCGGCATTAGACACCAGATTCAGCAGCGATTTGCTAAGATGAACGTCAGAACCCGATATGTTAAGAAGGTGAGCCTCCAATTCGGTCTTGATCCGGATTTTGGGATGAAAGGAAGAGATCCCGGCGAACTCGGGAGATCTCTGGCATTCCAGGACGATGTTATTCAAATCCAACACCTTTCTGTTGGAGACCCCCCTTCTCGCCAGGGTCAGAAGATCCTGAACAATGGCGGCTGCTCTTTGTCCACCCTTTAAAATCTCCATGGCTTTTGATCTTGCCGAATTGGATCTACCCGAATCATTTAGAAGCAGTTCGGAATAGCCAACGACAATACCTAGAACATTGTTGAGATCATGGGCCACTCCACCAGCCAATGTGCCCAGGGCCTCCATTTTCTCGGCACGCTGGAAGCGCTCCTCCAGTTGCCTGTGTTCATCCTCAGCACGCTTGCGCTCGGTGATGTCGGTATGGGTGCCTACCATTCGGACAACCCGTCCGTTACTGTCCCTGACAACGGCCTTTCCACGTCCCAGAATCCAAAGCCACTCCCCGTTCTTGGCCTGCATGCGGAACTCGACATCGAAGATATCACGGCGATTCTCGATGCAATCCATGTTTGCCTTGAGCGCGGCTTCTTTGTCTTCGGGGTGGATAAGATCAATCCAAAAACTCACGTGTTCGGGCACCTCGCTTGACTCGTAGCCAAGCATGGTGACATAGCGCGGGCTGTAGTAGACCTTGTCGGTGCTCAGGTCCCAGTCCCAGACTCCGTCCTTGTTACCTTCCAGGGCAAATTGCCAGCGTTGTTCGCTTTCTCGCAGGTTTTCCGCGATCTGTCTGCGTTCCTGGGTTTCCCTCTGAAGTTGCTCATTGGTACTGACCAGTTCGGCGGTGCGTTCCTCCACCCGTCTCTCCAGGTCTTCCCTGGATTTTTGGAGTTGAGCGGATGTCTGCACAAGACTATCGGTCATCTGATTAAACGAGCGGGACAACACACCGATTTCCCCGCTGTGGGTCTCTTTGACCCGATAGGATAAATCACCATCACAAATTAGTCGGGTTACCCTGATGAGACCCTGAATGGGGATTGCAATCGACCGAGTGATGAAAATTCCAATGGCTGTAGCAATGAAAAAGAAGATCAGGACAAACAACACTGTCCATCGAAGCGCTAATCGTAACTGTTCATGGGCGTTTTTCGCAGCTATCCTTACGGTAACTATTGAGGCTTCAAGAGCATGCCCATGTTGAATTCCACGTCTTGAGAAATATTGGTCCAGCCCCCTGGAATAAATTCCCTTTTGATCCCGATATTGGCTGCTTTCCATTATTGAGATCGCCTTTGACGGATTGCCCTTTTTGACCTGTTGAATGGCGTCATGTTCCATGGAAACAAGAGCGATATTGGCCTGGGCAATTTCTTTAAAAATATTTTTGTCTTCCTTATCGCCGTGATCTATGAATTGCTGAATCGCGGTATCCAGCAGAGGCTCAAAGGCAAAATACCGATGCTCCCACATGGGGTTTTGAGTGAAAGCGAAGTTACGCACGCTTTGAGTCAAAACCTCATCATAATAAAGGATGAGTCGCGCCTGCCCATCCATTTCCGCGTCACGGCTCAAATCGTTTATGATTGACGGGATTTCCTTATTGAGCGGTCTTGAGATATCCATCAGTTTAAGAAATCCCCAATAGCCTTCAATGGCGACCAAAACCGAGAGAATTAAAAATCCTGTAATCAATTTTTTGGTGATGTTCACGACGCCTCCCGCATTTTCATTTTTTGATTACCTCTTTCGCCTTTCTGATCAGTTCTGGGGGGATCGTGATACGGAGAGCGTCCGCGGTTTTCTGGTTAATGACAATATAGTCTTCTCTGGGCGACTCAGTTTGCAACCAGGTCGGTTCGGAACCTTTCAAAATCAGCGCGGCCTTTTCCCCCGAAATCCTTCCAATGGTCTTAAAATCCCCTACGTCCCCAATCAAGGCGCCTTTCAGCACCCCCTCTTTGTTGCAGGCGAAATTCGGTTTTTTGTGCTGTTCGCTGATCTCATTGATAATCTCCTCTCCACCTGCGTGAGTGAGGGTATCACAGGTAGAAAAGATCGAATCAACCTCCTGAATACGTTCTTGCAATTGCTTCCGCATATCCTCCAGGTCAACCGCCGCGATATCAACAATCCGAATCCCGCGCTTCTCGAGCAATGTTTTGATTTCGTTAAACTGGCTCGTTGAATTGGGTTCATCTTTACGACGAACCACGGCCAAAGTTTTGGTATCAGGATAAATTTCCTCAAAAACAAAATACTGTGTTGAGATAGGTACGTAGTTTCGTGTCCCCACCAGGTTATTTCCCGAGGACTTCAAGGATTCAATGAGCTTGGATTCTACAGGATAGGTGCAGATGGAGAACACCACGGGGATGGGATTTCGCGTCTGGCTTGTCAGTTCCTTGGCGATCAACGTTCCAGGTGTGGTCAATGAGTAAATCAAATCGACCTTCTCGTTGATGAAAGACTTGATAATCTCTCGTTCTTTGGTCATATCGGTCTCTGAATTCTTCATAACGAACTGGACATTCTTTCCTTCGATATAACCATTTTCCGCAAGCCCCTCTTTGAATCCCTCTACATTTTGTAAAAACTCAGGGTTGCTGCCCCACTGAGAGATTCCAACGATTTTTACCAGCTTCTGGTTCTGAAAGTAACTGATAACGGCGAGGAGGACGACTCCGGCAAGAATTAGTCCTCCAAGCCATACCGCCGCCTTATTTAATTTCTTGTTTTCCACTGTTCCTCCAAGGTTGATAAGGTGACAGGTGGTTTTCCGGGTGAAACCTGGGTGCAAAATGCGCTTCAGCATCCGTTGGTGATTAAGTTGTCGCGCCAGAGATGGATCATGCTACCTGCCGAACGCCACCTCGACCATGAAACTACCTTGAGACGTTTCGAATGGGACTGCAAGGCGTGGTCCGTTTGCAATATGCGTTATCATACTTTTTATGCAAGCCCCCTCCGGTCAGGTTCTACCCTCTGGCAAGCAAGTGTGGACGATCGCTGCCAAGCTTACGGGATGTCAGAAACTGAACACTTTCCCACGAACCGGTCGCTAATAGCGCTCAAGGCTATAACCACCGTTTAAAACCACATTCTCTCCATCTGCGCATCCGACCTCTCATGATATTCAATGAGTAATCTTGCCACTTCCGGCCAGACCTCCCGTAGCGCCTATGACCCCATGAACAACCCTATATGCCCCGAATCCACCTCGAAACGATGCTGGAACCGCTCTAGAGTCGAGACGCAACCAGCGAGCGCGAATACCTGCTCAGGAAGGGTGATGTCGTCTTTCGTCCCGGCAACCATGATCACCGGGCACACTATTTCAGACAGATTGACTTGGCGGCCTAAGATTGTCAGCTTATTCTTACAGAGGTCATTATTGTAAAATAGGCCCTCTACGATTTGTAAGAACCATTTCCCCGGAAGATCCTGAACGTACTCATACCAGTTGGAGAAAATATGGTTACGCGTGACGAATCCGTAATCGCTGTACCCCGAAAATAGTTTCAGATAATCGCCCCAAAACCTCTCGAACGGATTCATCATCTTAAATGCCAGGAGTTGCATTTGCCCTGGATAAGTCCCGCCATTAACATCCACAAGCGTCCTGAAATATGAAAGAGGTGTGAATTGCAACGCTCTCTGAATCTTCCCGCCCCCGGCATGTGCATCTATCGGGGCGCCTGCAACTGTCAGGGTCTTTATATCAGACGGGAATAATGAAGCGTAAATCGCTGCCTGCCAGCCCCCTTGACAGAGGCCGATCAGGTTTGCGGGCCTGCCGACGGTCGAAATGCACTGGCCGGTCAGGGAAATGAGGTCGTCCAGGGATTCATTTGCAAGCTCGCGAGTGGCCGGCTTCCAGTCAATCGCATAGAGCGATTTAATACCATTGTCCAGGAGCGTTCCAATAAGCGAGTTCTCTCTGGAGAGATCGCAAATGGCCGAACTATGGCCTGCTTGTGGAGGTAAAATAAGAGTCGGGATGCTATAGGGATCAGATGCAAATTCAAGGAGCCGGTAAGCAGGTGATTCACCTATCACGCGATGAGAGGTTGCAAACTCAGGGGCGGATGGGACCTTACAGGCTTCTGCGAGCACCCCGAAATACCGGTGAGCAAAGTCTTTTAAATGGACGGTTGCATCAAACATTATGGTTACCTCCTCGCTCTATTAATATGGATGTATTCTGGATCAGAGTCAGAAAGATCATTTCCACTTCCCTATTTTAGACGATTACCCGGAGGGCCACTCCGCTTGCGCCAGCGCCTCCTTCATTCTATTGGGCTCAGGGATACCGTCGCCCCACCGATGCAAAATAGAGCACGCTCATTGACATTACTTTTGCCATGGTTATTCTGGCCGCTATCCAAAGCCTATCGAGACAAATTTTATGGGGAATTATCTTCCCCCTGAGCCGAGGTCTTCAGTTTACAAGCATGAAGTTATCTCTCCATAACTGCACAGCATCGACGATCTTTGCCCCAACGTCCCTCATGCCTTCTGCCAGA
>JBKQTS010000002.1:0-19312 GCA_052143075.1 Syntrophobacteraceae bacterium
CCGACGAGTCACGGTTGGACCCATTCTCGGCGGCTCATGCAGCCTCGGTCCTAAGGAGTTGTGAATTAAAAGCAAAGGGCAGATAAAATAAAGGTTGCATCCGTCATCCATATCAGGGTGGGCTAAGCGAAGCGCAGCCCACCAAGTCTTTTCGAGAACATAGACAGGACCTGGTCCGGACAGGAACTGGACTGGTCCTCGACAGGGCGCCGAGAGAAAATCTTCGCAACACAAGATTTACATGCCCGCAATCTCGCTGTAAGTGTTCGTTTGCCGGATGACCCTTAAATTAGAAGCAATCGGAACTCGCCATGCTCGAATAAAGTGGTTATTAACATCGTTTGGGACGGCTGACCCATCAAGATAAGCAGTATACGAAAACGAGCAACGCTGCCAACGAGAAAGAGGAGAAGTCTTGTCTTATCTCTTGTTTGTCCATGATGACTGTGGCGCTTGCTGTTGTTAACAAGTCTGTCATACGAGGAGTGAGGTCATGAAAGTCGGATTTATAGGACTCGGGAACATGGGATCGGGCATGGCGGCGAACCTGCTCAAGGCCGGCCATGAGGTCACCGTTTTCAATCGAACGGCCTCCAAAATGAAAGCCCTCGTAGACCAGGGTGCGCGCCCCGCCGCTAAGGTGAAAGACGCCTGCCGGGGCGAAGCCGTCATTACGATGCTGGCCGACGACGGCGCTGTTGAAAGCATCGCGTTCGGAGATGAAGGTCTTGCAGGCAACCTGGGCAAGGGAGCGATCCACATTTCCATGAGCACGATCAGCGTAGCGTTATCGGAAAGGCTTGCCTCTGCGCACGCGGAAGCCGGCCAGCGTTTCGTCGCCGCGCCCGTCTTCGGGCGGCCCGAAGCAGCGGCTGCAGCCAAGTTGTTCATAGTTGCCGCCGGCGCGCAGGAGGCGGTTGACGCCTGTCTGCCTTTCTTCGACGCACTTGGGCAAAAGACTTTTACTTTCGGCGATAATCCCCGGGCCGCGAACCTGGTCAAACTAAGCGGTAATTTCCTGATCGCCTCGGCCATCGAGGCGCTGGGCGAGGCGATAGCGCTCGTCGGCAAGGCCGGCGTCAATCGTGGCAGATATCTTGATCTTCTGACATCGACGCTCTTCAGCGCGCCGGTCTATAAGACCTATGGCCGGTTGATTGCCGAGCAGCAGTACGAGCCTGCAGGGTTCGCACTGCCATTGGGCCATAAAGATATACGCCTGACCCTTGCCGCTGCGGAAACCCTCCGCGTGCCCATGCCGTTAGCAAGCCTTTTGCACGACCGGTTCCTGACCTTGCTTGCTCAAGGCGGCGAGAGGCTTGACTGGTCGGCTATCGCACAGCTTGCAGCAAACGACGCCGGGATGGCGTGATTGAGGCGGCCGTTTGAACTCCAACGGGCGATAGACAGGTCATGGACAGATCAGGAATGGCCATGGTTCTAAATCCTGTTAATCCTGGCTTTCTCTGATTTCTCAGCGTCCTCTGCGCCTCTGCGGTGGCCAACCCTCAACCGGACGAATCGGCATGACCGTGGGAAAAAGGAACCTTCTTCACAAGGCTTTCATAGGCGGCGTCGTACTCAAGGGAGTGGATGCAGTATTGCAGATTCTCTGCGGTGCGTCGCTCTTTTTGATCTCCCCGCAATCCCTGAACAGATGGATGCTCTCCCTCATCGGGCACGGACTCTCTGAAGGTCCGAATGATTTGCTGGCCGGCTACCTGGCGCACTGGGCGCAGGGCTGGTCCGCCGGCTCACATTACTTCGCGGCCTTTTACCTGCTTTCTCACGGGGCCGTGAAGCTCTTCATTGTGGCCGTTCTTCTCAAAGGCAAGATTTGGGCGTATCATACCGGCATTGTTTTCTTCCTCTTGTTTATCGTCTACCAGCTTTACCGGTACAGCTACACGCGTTCCGCATGGCTTATCGTCCTGTCCGTGTTTGACGTCGTCGTCATCTATCTTACCTGGGAGGAATACAAGCGTGTGAAAAGAAGCGGGGCGGCGAGCCGCCGCGGCCGGAATTAACAGCCCGCCGGTACCCGGTTCCCAAGCTCGGCCGGGGGTGAGATCGCTGGAACATGTTATTCCCATTTCGGTCGTAGTGGCGGGCGCTTGGCAGTGCGCGCGAGCAAAACCTGCCTTGCCGTGCTATTATCCAATGTGCTAATCGTACTAAAAACCTAAACCCCTTCAGCCTAATCGCCTAAGAGGACGCTTTACGCCTGGGGCCTTCGTAAACCAGAGGAGCGAGAATATGACAACATGTGCCCGAGTAGCGGTAGTTCAGGCAGGGTCGGTCCCGTTTGATGTCAAAGGCAGCACTGATAAAGCTTGCAGGTTGATTTCCGAAGCGGCCGCTCAAGGCGCTTCGTTGGCCGTTTTCCCAGAAGCTTTCATCTCAGGCTATCCGAAAGGTCTCGATTTCGGCGCCCGTGTCGGCATGAGGCGTCCGGAAGGCCGAGAAGACTTCCGGCGCTACTGGGCGAGCGCCATCGATGTGCCGGGCCCGATTACAGCGGCCCTGGCCGCAGCGGCAACTGAAAATAACGTTTATGTGATGATAGGGGTGATCGAGCGTGAGGGAGGCACACTCTACTGTACGGCCCTGTTCTTTTCACCGGATGGAAGATTGATGGGCAAACACCGGAAACTCATGCCCACGGCAATGGAAAGGCTCGTGTGGGGCTTTGGCGACGGATCGACGATGCCGGTATTCGACACGCACATAGGTAAGATCGGGGCGGTAATCTGCTGGGAAAACTATATGCCGTTGTTTCGATTTGCCATGTACTCAAAAGGGATAGAGCTCTACTGCGCACCCACTGCCGATGACCGGGATTCGTGGCTGCCATCCATGCAGCATATTGCTGTTGAGGGACGCTGTTTCGTTTTGTCGAGCTGTCAGTATGTGAAGCGCGGCGCATATCCTCAAAACTACGATGCCATTCAGGGCAACGATCCCGAAATTGTGATGATGCGGGGGGGAAGTTGCATTATCAGCCCGTTTGGCCAGGTCCTCGCCGGCCCCAATTATGAGGAGGAGTGCATTCTTGCTGCCGATATCGATCTTGGGGAAATCATGCGCGGTAAGTATGACCTGGATGTGGTAGGGCATTATGCCCGTCCTGACGTATTCAGATTATATGTGAACGAAGCCCCGGCCCCTCCGGTGGTAATGAAGAATAACAAATCTGAAGAGCCGTTTGCTTTTGTCGAGGGTATGGATTGAAGGATATTTTTCACCTGAAAAGGATTATACTTCTCTTACGGTCGAACCGGGACATGATGAACCGGAAAGGCGGCGAAAATGACAAAGCTCGAAGAATTGGAAACGGTTATTGGCAACTTGCCTGAAAAGGAGTGTCGCCGGTTCCGCCGCTGGTTCCTCGAAAAAGACTGGGAAAGGTGGGATAGACAAATCGCTGAAGATTCTGGAGCCGGCAAGCTTGACTTTCTGATAAAGGAAGCCCTTGATGCTAAAAAGGATAATAGACTGAGGGACCTGTAATGCACCGAGCGGCAGAGCGCTTCTGGCGGTGCTATAGGGATTTACCCGATGAAGTCCGGGAGCTTCATTCATCTGTGACATCCTCCGCCTTCATAGCTATACTCAGCGCTTTTCTCCTGCTGTTTGGAATCAGGGGCAAAGTCCTGTGTATGGCCGCAGCCCTGATTTTCATTTCACTCGGCTTTGGAGCGGCATGGGGCGCCGAGGTGTGCCATCACGATCTGAAAATCGAACTGCAGCCTGGAGCACACAGGCTTCTCGTTCAGGACGATATCCGGGTTGATGAGTGGAAGGGCGGGGAGATCGTCCTTCTGCTCTCGGATAAGGCCAAAATCAAATCTGTGCTGGTCAATGGAAAACCCTCGCGGTATTCCTTCCGTTCTGGCAAACTGACCCTTTCCGCGATTTCCCCGGCGGAGGGGTCAGTTGATGCTTCTTCTCCGCGCTCTCTTCTTGTCCGGTCCATGTCCCGTCTCCGCGTGACGATTTCTTTCGATGCCGTATTTAACGACCCGGTAGCTGAAGAACCCGCCACTTTTGATAATCCAGGGTTCGGGGTGGCTGGGTCGATCGGCGACAGGGGCACTTTTCTGCTTGCGGATTCGGGCTGGTATCCAAGCTTTGCGGGGTGGCGAGCCGCCACTGCCGAGTTGCCCGCTTGCAAAATCGCCGCGGGCGAAATAGCGGAGGACTTTAACCTTGAGGTTACCGCTCCCCGGGGCATCTACGCGGTTACCGCCGGCGAGTTGATCGGACATGAGGACCGGGGTGCAATCAGCATATCGAGCTGGAAAACAGGCCCGATCGGGCAGGGCCTGTCCCTCTCGGCAGGAAGGTATATAGTTCGCGGCGTGTCGCCGCGGACAGGATCGGCACTCAAACCTTCGGCCTCGCCACCTGTCTATACATACTTCACTTCGGAAAACGACTCGCTTTCGGAAACCTACCTCAAGGCCGCTGCCTCGCACATCGAATTTTACGAACGTTTGTTCGGGCCGTACCCTTTTCCCAAGTTCGCCATAGTCGAGAATTTCTTCCCGACCGGATACGGGTTTCCTTCTTATACGCTCCTGGGCGCCTCGGTTCTCAAGCTTCCGTTTATTCCGCAAACAAGCCTCAGGCACGAAATAGCCCATTCCTGGTGGGGCAACGGCGTGCTGGTCGATTACGCTTCCGGGAACTGGTGCGAGGGTTTGACCACATATGTGGCCGATTACCTTTCTCAGGAGATTCCATCAGCCGCCGAAGGGAACGGCCAATCTGGCTGGCGGTCCCACCGCCCCGCCGCCGAAGGTTTGAGTGGCGAATATGGCCGCGGCGCCTCGCCGCCCCACCACCCTGACAGCTCTCTGGCGCCAAGGTCATCGGAAATAGCCGGAATGGCAGGCAGCCCGCCGCCACCGAAGGTAGCGGCGCTTCGAAATGGTGATCCTGGCCGCAGCGCCGCGCTGCTTTACCGGCAGCAGATTCTCCAGGAATATGCAACGTTTGTCGCATCGGGGGCGGATTTTGCGCTCAGGTCCTTCGAGAGCCGCTCGAGCCCTGCCACCAAGGCCGTCGGCTACGGGAAAGCGGCATTCGTTTTTCACATGATCCGGCAAAAGCTCGGAGACGAGGCTTTCTGGAACAGCTTGCGGCAGATATATAAAGAACGTCTGTTTGTGAGGACTTCATGGGAGGATTTCCGGGATGTTTTCGTCAGGACCGGAGGCTGGGACCCCGCAGAGGCCAAAGTGTTTTTCGATCAATGGGTCGCGCGAAGCGGCGCCCCGGTCCTGAGGCTTCGGGATGTGCAGCTTAAATCGGATGCTTCCGGTTGGCAGGCAACGGCATCTGTTGACCAGGACCATCCCTGGTATGATTTGGATATAGAGGTTGCGCTGAAGATTTCCCCGAATGAAAGACTCGATAAAACAATCGGGATCAAAGGCGGCTCGACGTCTTTTGCCATTGGATCGTCCGCTGAACCCCAAAGGCTGATCGTCGACCCGGATGTAAACATCTTCCGGCTTCTTAGCCCCGAGGAGATCCCGAGTACTGTAAACAGCGTCAAGGGGTCAAAAAGTCTGACGGCGGTGCTGCGCGACGGCAGCCCTCCGGAGGCCGTAAAAGCCTTTAGACTTTTGCTCGAGGGCCTTGGCCATGCAGAAGCCCGGATAACGAACGAAAAAGAGGCGGAGATGAAAACGAGTAAAGGGGGGGACTTCCTGTTTTTTGGCCTCCCGCGGTCTGAAAAGCTTAAATCTCGTTTCTCATCTTCTCCGGAAGATGTGACACTCTCTTCCGAAAAATTTTCGGTGAAAGGTTTTTCCGGAGGCGACTGCCTGTTTCTGGTTCTCAGTGAATCGAACCGGGGAGCCGGAAGCACGGCGCTTTTTCTTCCCGTTTCAGGGACTTCCGCCGATCCGGTGCTGACGGCGGCCCGCAAGATCACTCATTATGGGAAGTACAGCTACCTGGCGTTCTCGCACGGGGTGATCCAGCAAAAAGGGGTGTGGGAAGTTTTTCGCTCGCCCCTTCAATTTGATTTTACCAAAAAATAAGCTTTTCAGCCTTTTTTGCATTCCACCCGCAAAAGTCGCTCTATACTTTTCCTGCCAACATTGTTATTTATCCGTGTCAATTTAATGGATTTCTCAGAGAGAGAATTGAATTTGCTTGCTAAGAGGTTGATTATTCTGGTAATATTGTAATTTCGGGTAATCAGGCATAAATCAAAGCGGATGCGAAACCTTAAAGTGAAACTAATTCCGGTCCATCCGGAAGCCCCGGATGGGAAACAGGCAGTTTCCGGACGGAAACTAATTCCGGTCCGGACCGGTATCCTTGTAGGCCACGGTAAAACCAGTTGAATAGAGTTTCTCCACCGGGTTTCCATTTCGTTTCCGTCCGGCAAGGGTCCTTTACCGCCCCGGGGCGGTAGCCCTTTCGGCTAAAACCGGTGAGAGGAATGAACAGATTGTGTACGCCTCCGCGCGGCCTCTCCCTTCGGTAAGCTCAGGGCAACCTCTTTCCTTGCCGGGACGAAAAATGCCTCCTCTCCGAATCGGAAACTGCCAGAAACGATGACTATCCCGTTGCGAAAAAACGGGCATTCGAGTCGTCCCCGTGCGGGGGCGTGGATTGAAACAAGGAGAAAAGAGCGTAATGTGCCGTTTGATCTCGTTGACGAGTGAAGAGCCTCAGTCACCCATCCTGGCGATGCGCGCCCTCGACGTGATGCGGGAGGGTCATGACGGCTCGGGAGTTGGCCTTTTTATGAGCGATCTCAGCGGGCCGTTCGAAGAGCTGAAAGGATTGCCGATCCTGTCCGGTATATTCACCGGTGAGGGTGTTAAGCGCCTCGATCAGTACATGATGAACCTTGGGTTCATGACCAAGCACAAGGTTTCCATGCGAGCTCTGAAAAAAACACCGCCTTCAGGCACTCCCAGGCGCGACGCTTACGTGATTCGCGCCTACGAGTATCCGCAAGCCTGGGAAAGTTTTGATCAGGAAGAGATTGAGAAGCGCCTGATGCTTACGCGCCTCCAGTTGAGGCAAATGGGCGAGGCGCAGGAGGACATGATCATCTACAGCTTCTGGCCTGACGTGATCATGGTAAAAGAAATCGGCGACCCGCTTCAGGTAGCCGAATACCTCCAGCTTGACAACGAAGAACTCAGGGCCAGGGTCATTCTCGCCCAGGGCAGGCAGAATACCAACTATGCGATAAACCTGTACGCCTGCCATCCATTTTTCATCCAGGGCATAGCTTCGATGACCAATGGTGAAAACACGGCGTTCGTGCCGATCCGTGAGTTCCTGATGTCTCGCGGATTCCCCGGCTATGTGGGCTATCAGTCCGATTCCGAGGTTTTCACTCATATTGCCCACTATACGGTTAACAGCCTCGGATTGGGGATCGAGGCGTACAAGCATGTAATCACCCCGCTCCAGGATGAAGACCTGGAATCTCACCCGGAGGGAGGTTTCCTCAAGCAATTGAAGCGCTCGTGCCGTAGGCTCATTATTGACGGTCCGAACTGTGTTATGGGACGCCTGCCCGATAACACCCTTTTCCTTGTCCAGGACAGGAAGAAACTCCGTCCCGCCGTCGCGGGGGGCAAGAAGGGCATGTATGCGTTCTCATCGGAAATGTGCGGACTTGACGCCGCCATTCCCGACCGCGACAAAAGCAAAGATTTTCAGCCGATGCATCTTGATACGGTCATTATTCCTTCTGACCGCTCGGAGGTCCGGGTATGCTCTCAAATGGAACCCTTATCCCTTCTTCACTGAGCGTGAAGGACCTGCTCTGGCAGGTTCAATGGGACAAAGAAAAATGCACCCTGTGCGGCCAGTGCACCGCCGTTTGCCCCGTTCATGCGATAGAGCTTGGAGCGCACAGGAAGAGGACAGTTCAGATTCCTTCACTGGCCGAGATCGGTCCATCGACGTCCTCGTCCAATGTCTACCAAGTCTATCACGGGATTCGGCAAAAAACAGATCCAGCGTACGCCTGTATTGGGTGCGCGATGTGCAACCTGGTCTGTCCCAATGGCGCGATAATTCCGCTCAGATCGGACGAAATCGACAAGCAACGGTTCCACATCAACCGGGGTGGGCATGCGCGAAGCCGCGGCGGCAGGAGAAATGCGCCGGATTCGCTCAATCTCGGGACACTCGACCGGATAAAGTTCGTCCGAATCTCGATGCTCACGGACCCGGCGCTCGATGCGGGCCGTCATGAATTCGAGCTGCGGACCCTGCTTGGCCGTGTCCTGCCTCCGGAAGAAAACCTGAAGCTCTACCGCGAGAACGGCTGGATACCTCCCGTGCGGGAGATCTATCCTCTCATTATCGGCAGCATGTCGTTCGGCGCCCTTTCCCCGAACATGTGGGAAGGGCTTCAGATGGGAGTGGCTTACCTCAATGAAGAGCTTGGAATGCCCGTGCGGATGTGTACCGGCGAGGGCGGTTGCCCGCCCAGGCTCTTGCGGTCCCGATTTCTAAAATACACGATTCTCCAGATCGCGAGCGGATACTTTGGCTGGGACGAAATAATCCATGCCCTGCCCGAGATGAAAGAAGATCCCTGTGCGGTCGAGATCAAGTACGGACAGGGGGCCAAGCCGGGCGATGGCGGCTTGCTGATGTGGTACAAGGTCAACAAGCTGATTGCGGCCATCCGGGGAGTACCGTCGGGGATTAGCCTGCCCAGCCCGCCAACGCATCAGACGAAGTATTCGATCGAAGAATCCGTCGCCAAGATGATTCAATCCATGTACATGGCATGGGGGTTCAGGGTCCCGGTCTATCCTAAGATTTCGGGAACCTCGACCGCCCTCTCCGTTCTGAATAACCTCACCCGAAACGCCTACGCCGGCGGACTTGCAATTGACGGCGAAGACGGCGGCACGGGCGCGGCTTATACGGTATCCATGGACCACATGGGGCATCCGATAGCGAGCAATATACGAGACTGCTACCTAAACCTGGTCAAGCTCGGCCGGCAGAACGAAGTTCCGCTTTTTGCGGGCGGTGGGGTCGGCAAGAACGGAAAACTTGCGGCAAACGCCGCCGCTCTAATAATGCTTGGCGCAAGCGGCGTCCAGGTCGGAAAGTACATGATGCAGGCAGCGGCCGGGTGTGTAGGCTCCGAATCGGACCGGTGCAATATCTGCAACATAGGGTTGTGCCCGAAAGGGATCACGTCGCAGGATCCGCGCCTCTACAGGCGGCTCGATCCCGAGAAGGTGGCCGAGCGGGTCGTTGACATTTATCTCTCATTCGATACCGAGCTCAAGAAGATCGTCGCTCCTCTCGGGCGTTCGACTTCTCTTCCGATCGGTATGTCGGACGCTCTGGCCATAAATGATCAAGATGCAGCCGAGCGCCTCCAGATAAAATACGTTGTGTAAAGGGGAGCAGGGAGCAAGGAGCAGGTTTAAGTCTGTCTTCTCCCCGCTTCTCGCACTCGCTTCTCGCTTCTGATGACGTGGAGTTTTGAGTATGGAACAACAGGTGATTCGCCTCTCCGGTTTTGAAAATGGCCATCGCATTGAATCGCGCATTCTCGAGGAAAGGATACAGCAGGCCGTAGAAAACGGCTATCGCACCCTCGAGATCGAGGCTTTCGGCCAGCATGGCATCGGGGGCAGGCTTTGGAAGGCCGGAAACGACAGGCTTCATATCAGAATATCGGGTGCGCCCGGCCAGCGCGTGGGCTCTATGGGCTTTCCCAATACGCTGATCGAGGTGCTTGGTCCGTCTTCAGACGATGTGGGCTGGCTGAACGGCGGAGCAGAGATCGTCATTCACGGACATGCCACAAACGGCGTCGCCAACGCAATGGCCCAGGGCAAAATCTATGTGGCCGGAAATATCGGCGCCCGCGGCATGACCATGACCAAGCATAACCCGCGCTTTGCGCCACCTGAACTGTGGGTGTTAGGATCGGCGGGCGACTACTTCGCCGAATTCATGGCCGGTGGCATTGCGGTAGTATGCGGCTATGAGCCTCAGGACCGGGGAAATGTCCTGGGCTTTCGTCCGTGCGTAGGAATGGTCGGCGGGAAAATCTATTTCCGCGGGCCCCATAAAGGGTACAGCAAAACTGACGCCAAGCTGATCCCGATCGAGGACGGCGACTGGGAATGGCTAGCCGAAAACCTTAAAGCCTACCTCACGGCGATCGGAAGGATCGATCTTTACGCTCATATTGCAGATCGGGAGGACTGGCAGCTCCTGCAGGCTCGAGGCCCGCTTGAAAAATACGCAAAACCCAGGCGTTCGATGGAGGCTTTTCACAAAGGGGTTTGGGACTCCGAACTTGGCCGTGGCGGTCTTATCGGAGATCTCGTGGATTTCGATAGAAGTCAGATTCCGCTCATCACCACCGGCTTTCTCAGGCGCTATGTTCCGGTCTGGGAAAACAGGAAGTTTGCCGCGCCCTGCGAAGCTAGCTGCCCTACAGGAATGCCGGTCCACGAGCGGTGGCGGCTAATCCGCGAGGGGCGGGCGGATGAGGCCGTTGACCTGGCGCTGGCCTACACGCCGTTTCCCGCCTCTGTCTGCGGCTACCTGTGCCCGAACCTGTGCATGCAGGGCTGTACGAGGCAGACAGCGCGAATGATCCCGGTGGACGTCACCCAGTTGGGGAAGGCGAGCCTCAGGGCAAAACTCCCCGAACTCCCGCCCCTGACAGGAAAAAGAATCGCGGTAATCGGAGGCGGCCCCTCCGGTATATCTGTTGCCTGGCAATTGCGCAGGCAAGGACATGAGGCGATTGTCTACGATATGAGGCCGGAGCTGGGCGGGAAAATTTCCGCCATGATCCCGAGGTCTCGCATCCCTGATGAGATAGTTGAAGCCGAACTCGCCCGCGTGAGGGAAGCGCTTGCTCATGTGAACCTGCGCCAGCGGCTCGAAAAGTCCGATATAGAACAACTCAGGGAGGAATTCGACTTCATCGTGATTGCCTCCGGCGCGCAAAGGCCGAGAGTTTTGCCCATCCCCGGCAAGGAAAAGATGGTCCCGGCCCTGGAGTTCCTCCGCATGAGCAAGGCGGGCGAAGCGAAGGTGGGAAAGCGCGTATTGATCATCGGGGCCGGAAACGTCGGCTGCGACGCGGCGGCCGAAGCGCACAGATTAGGGGCCGAAGAAATCACCCTGATAGATATCCAGGAACCTCTCTCATTCGGGAAAGAACGCAACGAGGCAGAAGCCGCCGGCGCCAGGTTCAGGTGGCCCTGTTTCAGCAAAGCGGTGACTGAGGACGGGCTGGAACTCACAACGGGCGAAGTCATCCCCGCCGATACAATAGTCATCTCGGTGGGCGACGCGCCCGAACTCGATTTCCTGCCGGAAAGCGTCGAGACGGAGCGGGGCTTCATAAAGGTAAACGAGCATTTTCAGACCAGCGACCCGAAGATTTTCGCGATAGGCGACACGGTAAGACTTGGGCTTCTAACGGACGCAATCGGTGCAGGGAGAAAGGCCGCTGGGAAAATAGGCGACATCATTTCCGGCAAAGACCTGCAGGTTTGCTCCTCGCGCTCGAAGATCGACATTACCCGTGTAAAGCTCGAGTATTTCGATCCTCGTCTTTCAGGCTTTAACGGAATCGAGTCGTGCGCCTCCCAGTGTTCATCGTGCGGGACCTGCCGAGACTGTGGAATATGCGTGACGATCTGCCCGGAGTCGGCCATTTCCCGGCAGAGTCCCATAAACAGCACTGAATATGAAATGGTCGTAGATCCGGAAAAGTGCATCGGGTGCGGATTTTGTGCTGGCGCGTGCCCCTGCGGTGTATGGGACCTTATGGAGAACGAGCCGATAGAATAGAAGGGGGAAGGGGGAAAATATCACCCTTCTCCCATTTCACATCACACCCTTTTACATCAGCAGCCGCACGTCCAAAGCCATGGCTCCCCTCCCCTCATCGCCAAGGCTCACCGGATTCAAATCCATCTCGCGGATTTGCGGGAAGTGGTGCATGAGCAAGGAGACTTGCACAAGGATGCGGGCGGCAGCTTTGAGGTCTGCCTCCGGCATGCCCCGGAATCGACCGAGAATACGTTTTCCCGATAGCTCTCCCAGCATTTCCATCGCCGCATCAGTATCGATCGGGGCAAGACGCATACTCACGTCTTTCATGACCTCAACCATAATCCCTCCCAAGCCGGTGAGCACTACAGGGCCAAAGGACGGATCCCTTTTACCCCCTACCACGAGTTCCCGTGATGCTGGGGCCATCTTCTGCACCACGATGCCCGCAATATCATCGGAGACCTTCTGCAACCGATGCCATTCAATGCGCAGAGATTCGGCGTCTCGTACATCCAGCGCTAAGCCGCCCTTGTCGCTTTTGTGCAGAAGCGAAGGCGAGACTGCTTTGAGCGCCAGGGGAAAACCAAGATTTTCAGATGCTTCAAGCGCCTTATCAAGGCTGCTTGCCATGCGCCAGGGCACGGTTGGTATGCCTGTCAGATCCAGCAGATCGAGTGCCTCATGAAGAAGGGGCTGCCGATTTTGTCTCTCGATGTCACTGAACCACTTGTCGATCTTCTCGACAGGTATGGTCAATGTGTCGTTAAAAGGCTCGCCGGTTACATCGAGATGGGGTTTTAGACCGTCTGAGGCATCGGTTTTGCTCCACTCCGACAGAACCGCAAGGGCCTTCACAGCTTCCCCGGTTTCCAGGAAAAAGGGAAAATTTGAGGTTTTCGCCAGGTGCACCTGTTCGTCAAACGGGATTTCCATAACCGTTGCGATAGGCTTTCCCGATTGCGAGGAGAGTGCAAACAGTTTTTCCACCAAACGCCGTATTGCTTCCTGCTCAATCGCCATATGGGACACAAGGATGAACACAATGCCGTCGATATCAGGCTGCTGCAGGATCTTTTCCACTACGCTGATCCAGAAGCGGAGATCGAAGATATCCCCGAGATCCAGAGGATTTCCCAACCGGATGACGCCGGCACGACTGCGGCTTTGAGCTTCATCGAGAATGTCCCGCCCCAAAGGAGGAAGGCGAAAGCCGTAACTTGCGCAAACGTCTGCGGTTACGACGGCATGTCCACCGGACCGTGAAATAACGGCGAGATTCTTTCCCTTAAGCGGCGGGAGGGATAAACCTTTCGCAGCGCTTAGCGCTTCGGAGACGGAATGAACCCTCAGGATGCCGCTCTCACGGCAGACTGCATCAACGACCTGGTCATCTGCGGCCAGAGCAGCCGTGTGAGATTGGGCAATTGTTAGACTCAGGGCGCCGGTGTTGGACTTGTGCAGTATGATAGGCTTGGAACATCGTTTCGCCAGGTCAGCAAAAACGCGGCCCCTTTTGAAACCTTCCAGGTAGAAATATATGACAGCGGTTTCCGGGTCATCCATGACATAGGCCAGGTAGTCGGCTTCATCGAGGTCCAGTTTATTTCCCATGCTGACAAACTTGCTTATACCCACCCCGGAGTAGCAAAGCCTCTCGACAACGCAAAGACCAACTCCGCCGCTTTGAGCAAACACACCGATTTTACCTTTCCTGAATTGGGTTCCTAAAACAACAAACGGGGTGTAAAGCCCGTTAGCAGTATTCGCAGTGCCCACGCAATTTGGGCCGACAAAGCGGAGGCCAAACCTTTTGCTTGCTTGGAGGATTTCTCGTTCGAGTATTTCTCCCTCGGTCCCAAGTTCTCGAAAGCCCGCTGACTCTATAATAGCCCAACGTGTCCCTTTCTCGCCGCATTGAGCGAGCATATTGTGAACGACACGCGCAGGTGTGAGGATAACGGCCAGTTCGGGGTTGCCAGGCAACTCTGCGATTGAGCGATAAATCGGGTGCCCGAAAACCTCTCCACCTCGAGGACCAACAGCATAGATTTTTCCCTGATATCCGAGGTTAACAAGATTTGCCACAACGTTTTGCCCGAGATTTTCCCGGGATTCGGAAACTCCAACTACCACGATAGATTGGGGATGGAATAAGTCATTCACCATTCTGCTCCTGCTTGAGTTTTACTCGGTCCACCCTAAACAGATGGAAGCTGTATTTTTTGGCAGCGGGACTCTAATACAAATAAAGATTCATTAAAAACAAATATGAATTCGATTGTGCGCATAAGCCTTCAGATTCTGAAGGATTAATTATTATCCATCCGGAAACCCCGGATGAGAGACTAACAGTTTCCAATTCGGAAAGAAGGCATTTTTCGCCCTGGCAAGGAAATCAAGGGTTTGCGCGGAGGCGTACATAGGTACGCCGCACAAGAAAACCCGAAGATTGACACAGCCAGGACGGAAAAGGGCACTTTCCGGATGGAAACTAATTACCGGGCAGGTAACCGGGGGGCTGCCCATAATTTGGGCGGCACTCCAATGACAATCATCGGTCCACACGGCGGCATGAGGCTGATGACCCTAAAAGGCGGTGAGACAAAGACTCTCCGAAGATATTGGAACGACAGCTAAATCTGCGGTCGAGGAAGAAGGCCGGCCCTTTCAGTGATCTCTCTTATTCTTTCCTCCCACTCGATAGCCATTATGTGCACGCCTGCAACACCGGGGATTTCGCGCACTTCCATGATCTGATCTAGAAGGAGACTGATTCCCTCTTCGGCCTGGTTTCCCTTGGGAACACCTCTGATACGTTTGATGATCTCATCCGGAATGGTTATTCCGGACACATTCTTGTTCATGTAGGCCGCCATACCGGCAGACTTAAGCGGCGTCAGTCCGGCCAGGATGAAGCACTGCTGGTCCAACCCCATATCGCAGGCCATCTTCATGAACTCTCGAAATCGGCCCATATCATAGATGCATTGGGTTTGAATGAAATCAGCGCCGGCCCGGATTTTTTTGGCGAGCCGGATCACCCTGAACTCAAAGGGATCGGCAAAAGGGTTGGCTGCGGCTCCCAGAAACATTTTGGCGCTTCCTTCGACCGGATCTCCGCTGTTTACCGTGCCCTGGTCCCTGATTGTGCGCATCACATCCAGAAGCTGAATGGAATCCAGGTCGAAGACGTTTCTCGCCATGGGATGATTGCCAAAGCTCTGATGATCGCCGGTAAGGCAGAGCATATTGCGAATCCCAAGAGCGTACGCACCGAAAACGTCACTTTGGGCGGCGATTCGGTTGCGGTCTCTGGTAACCATCTGCATCACCGGCTCCATACCGCTGCGCACCAGAATCGAGCTGGCTGCGATGCTCGACATGCGCACCACCGCTGTCTGATTGTCAGTGACGTTTGCCGCGTCCACGCAGCCCTTGATCAGGTCTATCTTTTTTTGAAGATGCTCCACGTCTGCGCCCTTGGGCGGACCGCACTCGCAGGTTACGGCAAAATTACCGGAGCAGAGCACTCTCTCAAGGTTACTTCCCGATTTTATAACGCTTTTATCGCTCATAGTCGTTGTTCTCTGATGTAGGTTTCGTTTGGTTCAACGCGGCGGCGCCAGAGGCGAAGATATCGACGCTATCCCTGACCTGTCCATGACCAAAGGCGGCCTTTGTCGAGTTATTTCAGCCCGTAGAGATGTTCCCGGATGGTCCGGCGGACTCCTCCATCCGAAGCAGTCCTCCAGTCTTTCGCGGGAAGAAGATTCTGAAGGTCCTCAAGTTTTCCGAGCCTTTTCAGCCGGTCATATATTAGCTGCCAAACACAATCGATATTTGCAGGGTCCACTTCGCACTTGCCTTTTTCAGATCCGCCGCACGGTCCGTTCAAAAGTTGCTTCGAGCAACGGGCGATAGGGCATATTCCACCGGTATGTGCCGTAATGCAGTCTCCACAACCGGCGCACATCTCCGCCCAAAGCCCCGGCTCGACCCCAGCGCCGTAAAAAGTAGTGTCCAAGCCAGGGAAAATTGGCACGTTCCCGAGACGGTCGGCAAAAAAATTCACCCCCACGCCGCAGGCAATCGACACAACCGCATCGATTTGTTCATTCTCCACGCGGCTGAGGATGGGAAGAATGAATTCCTCGTCACATTGCCGCTGGACGCAGTCTTCCAGTACTGTTTTGCTCAGGCCTTCTCTGCCAAAAGCGATCCGCAAGCCCGAGGCAAGGATCTGTACCTCGGCTTCTCCTCCAGCCAGACAGACTGTGGTGCATGTACCGCAGCCGACAATCAGAATCTTTTCGAAATTTTCGACATAGCCCTTAACCTGTCCGAACGGTTTAGGGTCAGCAACGATCATCGTGAATCTCCTTCCGCAAGCAGCTCGCCTGGGGCAACAGTTTTTGCCGAAGTCGAGCGGAATTGTTCCCATATCCGGGGCCAGCATTCCTCTGCGCTGCCATCTGTTTTGAAAAGCTGCAGGTTGTGCTGTCCCACTCCAATCTCATCCAGAAACTTTTGAACCCGCTTGATGCGCCTTGCGAGCAATTCTTCAGCCCCAGTGTAGAAGCACCCGTTTTCAGTGCAGGCGATCACTGCGACCTTATCTGCGCCCAGTTCGATAGGGCTGACCAGATCGAGAGTACTAAGGCGGGCGACGCATGGAATCAGCACGCGCAGAATGCCCGACTGCCTGATTTCCTCTTCGGTTTGCTGAACCAGAAACTTCCTGCTGGTTGTCTCATTGAGACAACAATAGGAAACCACGAAGGGTCTTGCGATCTTCGCTGTATCCGACTTGGCCAGAATCGCTCTCAGAGTATCTTTCATACCATTTGTGGCAAATCTTGACAAGGCGATCCCGGCGGCAGGGCATTCTGCGGCACACAGCCCACAAGTCTGGCACTGCTGAGCGGGCATAACTGCTGTCTTTTCCACCTGCGCCACTCCGAAAGGACAAACCCTCACACAAGTAAGACAGCCGGCGCAGTGGGCCTGGGACTTGAGATATGCGCCAGTGGCGCAGGCAAGACATCGTCTCGATTCGGCGAGTGCTTCCGGCTCGGTGTATCCCGGCTCGATTGGAGAAAAATTCTTGATTCGTTCAGCGGGGTCCACAAGACTAACCTCGACGCGTTCGAACCGTTTGGCGAGTGCAGCGGTTGCCGCCGGCAACTCGCCTATGCTTGTGACCGTGCGTTCAGAGAGCTTCAGCGTCTCTCCCGTCTCCAAAAAATGAGATATGACCTTGGCTGCGTCATGACCGGTGCCAACCGCCTGGATGGCGGAGCCGGGGCCTGTCATGACTTCGCCGCACGCGAATACACCCCGTTCGGATGTGGTCATTGAGGTGCGGTCGCATAGGAGTCGGCCGCGTTCAACAGCAACGGGTGTTTCGGTCAAAAATTCCAGGTTGGCTTTCTGGCCGATTGCGAGAATAACGCTGTCAACTTCGATGCTGGTTGTCTCCGATTCATCGTAGCGTGGACTGAACCGATGCTGATCGTCAAAAACGCTGGTGCATCGTTTGAATTCGATGCCTGCCACTGCGCCATTTTTTCCAAGAATTGCCTTAGGTCCCCGGGAATTGAAAATTTCTATACCCTCTTGCTCTGCCTCATCTATTTCCCATTTCCATGCGGGCATTTCTTCTCGTTTCTCAAGGCAGGCCATGTAAACTTTGGACGGCCCAAGACGTTTGGCGGCCCTGGCCATATCGATAGCTACATTCCCACCTCCGACCACAAGGACGCGGTCTCCAAGTTCGGGGCGAATGCCATTGGCAACGTCCCACAGGAAGGTAATGCCTAGAAACACTCCCTTGCTATCTGTCCCGGGAATCGGCAGCGAATGGCTTTCTGAAAGACCCGCTGCGATGAGAATTGCATCATTTTCTTTTCGCAACTCATCAAAGGAAATATCCCTTCCCACCTGGCAACCGGTTCGAACCTCGATGCCGGCGGCCACTATGTCTTCGATATCTTGGGCAAGGGCCTCAACAGGAAGTCTGTAGCGAGGAATGGCATGTGCGAGCATGCCGCCGAGCTTGGTGTCCTTTTCATAAACCCTCACCCGGTATCCGCGAAGCGCAAGGTCCAGACCTGCGGTCAGGCCTGAAGGACCTGAACCGATGATGGCCACGGTCCCCTCTCTCATTTCCGCCGGTTTCTTTCGCCTGGCGATGCGGTATTCTTTTGTATTCTCCACAACGAAACGTTTGAGCATCCTGAGGCTAACCGCCGAATCGATCTCCTTTCTGCGGCACTCGGATTCGCACGGATGATGACAGATGCGACCACACACGGAAGGAAACGGATTAACCTCGAGCAGGACGTCAAGGGCGCCTTCATAGTCGCCCATGCTCAAACGCCGAACATACTCGCGGGTGTCGGTGTGAACCGGGCAGGCGGCGGAGCATGTGGCCAGCACATCGCCTGCCGAAATTTGCGTGGATTCTTTATCCTTCATGCTAGTAAACCCTCTCGAGCCAGAGAATCAGGACGCTTGGAAAACGAATAGTTGAACCTGAAACAGGATCCGGTCGACAATGCAAAGCAGCTTATTAAAGTTCGTGTGAAATATATCTCAATTCAGTCCAGGTGGCCATCTTTTTTTAAACTGCAGCTATATTTTTTTAAACTCAACAAAGAACGGCCAAGGATCCTCTTCAAAAAAGTTTCCAGCCCTGTTATTTCGAGATTTCCTCATCGCTAAGGTAGCATGCAGGGTCGCAGGCCCAGAGGTCGCCGGCAGCGGTTTCGGCGCGCACGCGGAAGTTGCCCCCGCAAATTGAGAGCCATTTGCATTCCGCGCAACGTCCTTTCACGTAAAGTTTTTTGTTCTTTAACCGTTTCATCAGCGGGTTGGAAAGATCGGTCCAGATTTCGCTGAATTTGCGCTCTGTCACGTTTCCGAAAGAATAGTGTCTCCAGAACTGGTCGGCGTGGACGCTTCCGTCCCAACTGATACACCCGATGCCCCGCCCGGAACTGTTACCTTCGTTCATCTGGAGCAGTTCGAGCACTTCGGACGCCCTGGGGGAATTCTCCCGCAGCATTCTGAGGTAGAGGTAGGGACCATCGGCGTGATTGTCCACTGTGAGCACTTCGGCGGCCTTGCCACGCTCATGCAGGTCAGCGGTCCTGTCGATTATCAGGTCAACCGCCTCGCGCGTTTGCTGGTGGGAGAGGACTTCGTTCATCAACTCGCTTGCGCGCCCGGCATATACGAGGTGATAAAAACAGACGCGCGGGATGTCATGTTTTTCGAGAAGGTCAAATATGCCGGGCATCTCCAGCACGTTTAGCCGGTTCATTGTAAAGCGCAACCCGACCTTTATTCCGGCGTCCCGGCAGGCCGTAATACCTTCCATGGCCTTGCGGAAGGCGCCTTTGACTCCTCTGAACCTGTCATTTACTTCATCGAGCCCATCAAGGCTTATACCAACGTAGGAGAGGCCGACTTTTTTGAGATCGCCCGC
>JBKQTS010000003.1:0-7149 GCA_052143075.1 Syntrophobacteraceae bacterium
TTTCAAGATCAACCAATGGTTCTTGCCCTGCCTGTAAAATCGCCATCTCCCCCTCCGGAAATAGGTCTGGAAAGAGATTACAACGGAAGCAGGGCAAATGCAAGATTAACTAACAAAGTAGTACTAGTCTTTGATGGCTTTAAACCAATAATTGCAAATGCTCTTGGCCGTTCGTTCCAATTCGGCAAAAGTGTTTTGTTTGTTTATGACCGTATTCACCCCCAGATCATAACAGCGCTTTACGTTTTCATCCGTGTCCAAAGCTGTATATACCAGGAGCGGAATTCTTTTCAGCTCCGAATCGGTTTTGATTTCTTCTATTATTTCAAACCCATCCTTCCTGGGCATGCAGAGATCCACAATGATGAGATCGGGCCGGTATCCATTAGGGGGGTTGGCATAGCTGCCCCGCCGGCAGAGATAGTCCATCAATTTCTCACCATCCTCCATGAGATGAACGATAATCCCTTTTCGGCACCGTTCGAAGGCCTCCTTTAAAAAGAGCCGGTCATCGGCATCATCATCGGCAATAACAATTATTGGCGTTCTCTTTTCCACGATAAAATCCCGCTGATTCTTTAAGCATGTTTAATGATAATAACGGGAACCGTGAAAATGAATACCTAAGATTGATTACTTAATGCTTATAAAAATTAAGCATTAAGTAAGGCTTGCAAGATAGGCCTCTAAATTGGCTCTTTGCCCGTGTAAACCGAGTTTGCCCCTAATATGATTCCGATGCACCGAGATGGATTTTTCCGAACTACCCAGGGTTTCAGCGATTTCCTTGGTTGTTTTGCCATCTCGCACCAAGGCGGCAACTCGAATTTCGGTGGGGGTAAGATTCATCTGCTGAAACGTAAGCTTCCTGGTGAAGGTAGAAGTGATTTCTTTCAATTGAGTCTCCAAGATATCAAGCCACGTCTTCTGATTATTGTCCAGATGGCTCGACCTGAGCTTTTCAAAATAAGGGAAAATCAAGTTTTTCACATTCAAAAGAACGGCTTCTTCAAATTCTTTTCTATCCTCGTCTCTCTGCCTCAGAAGGGCTTTCAAGGCTGAATTGACTTCGTTTAAATTCTCGGCGCTATCGCGCAGAGCCAGCTCCATCCGCTTACGTTCAGTTATATCGACACCTATCCCGACCAGCCATTGCGCCCGAGCAATATCAATTCGCGATCCTGTAAAAAAGTAGGCCGTTTTGCTCCCGTCTTTTGAAGTCAGGTCAGCTTCTACGCTACTATGTCCGTTAGCAAAAACCCCAATACTCCTCACCATAGTCTCTTTGTCCTGCCCTGCAAAAAAATCCAGGAAACGCATCCTGGAAATCTCAAGAGCAGAATATCCCGAAGCTTGTTCCAAGTTTTTGTTCCATCGCAACACCCTGCCTTGTTCATCAACGAGATAGAAGATTCCCGGCATATTGTCTATGGTCGCATCAGAGATGGTCTTCTCCCTCAGGCGACCCTCTTCTGATTTTTTGAATTCAGTGAAATCTCGAACGACCGCCAGCACGAAAAGATCCTGCTCGATTTGAAGCGGTCCGAGAGCGATAGCTACGTGGAATTCGCTACCATCCTTCCTTCTGCCATAGAGTTCAAGCTCTTTACCCATGGGACGAACGTGTGGCCCAGCCAGATATTTTCGGCGATGCTCCTTATGTTCTTCCCTGAATCGCTCCGGCAACAGGATTTCAATTGGTGTATCGAGAAGTTCATTGCGAGGATATCCAAACAGCCTCTCAGTCTGCTTATTGGCCCGAATAATACGGCCGTCATGGTTGACAACCAAAATGGCATCGGGGGCGAATTCGAAAAGTCCCTCAAACATTGCCCTGACTCGATTGAGTTCCTCTTCGTACCTCTTTTTGTCTTTTTCTATTTTTTCCAACTCACTGATTCGCCGGCGCAATTCTATCAGGTCATTTATGAGCTGCTCTTTTGTCAGATCTTCAAGCGCTTTCATCTAATCCGTAGCCTCTCTCTCATGTTCATTATCGCAGATTAAGCAAGAAGAGGTTGATGGTCAAACATAATCAGCACCAGCAAAATTTGCTGTCAATCAATGGCTGCGAAGCTGCGAAATAAGGTAGCGGAACACAAATTTTCGATAAAACTTCTTCGGCGTACATTTCTCTGCCGGGAAGAAAGGCTCCGAGGACTCTTCTTTTGAAAAGATGATGCTTTCTGAAATGGGATTTATTGAAAAGCAATACGAGAACGACAGTTAACTTCCGCCCAGAAAACACTCATTCTTTCTCCCCGGGCTTTTTCTCAACTAATTGATTTTTAAAGGCAAAAACCAATGAACCCCGGCCTTCGCCGGGGTGACGTCTATACCGGGCCCCGGCTCCCGGACTCAAGACTTCCGGGGCAGGCTTCGCCGGAGTGACGTCTATAGGGGTGTTCGCCCTGATGTGGGAATTCCAATCCTTTTTCATCAGCCTGCCGGACCATTGCGTGCAAAAAAAGCCGGAGCTTTTTATGGCTCCGGCTAAGGTCCGTTGTTAAAATCTTTCACAACGCTTTGATTAGAGCTTCTTTACGTTTGTTGCGCTTGGCCCTTTGGCGCCTTTTTCTTCCGCGAAACTGACCCGATCACCCTCGCTCAGAGTCTTGAAACCCTCGCCCTCGATGGCTGAGTGATGCACGAAGACATCGTGTCCACTGTCAGCTTCAATGAAGCCATAGCCCTTTTGATCATTAAACCATTTTACTCGACCTTCCACCATTTCTCGATCCTTCTTTAAATTTTGTGTTCTTTTCACTGCTCTTTTGGCGCGGCACTCAGAGCTACTGCGAAACCGCACCCATTAACACCGGTGAAAGATCGATTTCCTGCGTAACTCACAACTACCTACTCCATTGGCACGCAGAGGATTATAACAGATAATCTCAAAAGTGCAACGTTTTTCAAACAAATGACAAGATTAATTGTGATTAATTTAAAATCGGCGGCAACGCAGCGCAACTTCTCTGAACGTTATCCCGCTTTCCCAAGTATCCGGTAGGCTGTGAGAGGTGCTTGGACGAATTGGACGCCTTATCTTCGTAAAAGAGACTTAATGCATGGATGGGAAAAATACTGAATAGTACTGATAAATACTATTTTGCTTCAACTGCCGCCTTGCAGCTCATATTACGGAGTCCAAAGCGGCACATAACCCGCGCCGCTCCACGTTGGTTCAAGACGCCCTCTCTGATCTGTCCATGATCGCAGGCGGGGCCGGCAGCAGGCGGCAGGAGGATAAAGACATGAAGATCATTGTAATCGGTGCGACGGGAACAATAGGTGGCGCCGTTGTGCATGCGATCGGCAACCGCTGCGAGGTGATCCCGGTCAGCTTTAGCAAATCCGTCATTAAAGTCGACATTGCGGACAAGGCGTCCATTTCAAGGATGTTCGAGACTACAGGACGGGTCGATGCCGTGATGTGCGCAGCCGGACTTGCCAGGTTTGGTCCCATGACTTCTCTTACGGATGCGGACTTTGCACTTGGCCTAAACAGCAAACTGATGGGGCAGGTAAACCTGGTGCGACTAGGCATGGAACACCTAAACGATAACGGATCGTTCACGCTTACGAGTGGCACATTAAGCCGCAAGCCCATGAACGGTTCAACTGCGATCAGCCTGGTGAACTCGGCAATCGAAGGCTTTGCCAGGGCGGCGGCGCTGGAAATGCCCAGGGGCATTCGCATCAACGTCGTAAGCCCGAACTGGGTGGTTGAAACGCTCAAGGCCTTCAACATGGACCCATCGCTTGGAACTCCCATCGAAGTGGTTGCGCGCGCTTATGTGCAAGTCCTCGAAGGCGCTATGAACGGCGAGGTGCTCGACGCAATATAGGGGGGCATATCACGGCGCAGGGAAGATGCTTTAGACAGGATTGACAGGATTGAAAAATCTCCAAATCAGGGATTAAGGAGTTTAATTGCTCAATTCGTTTTTTAACAAAGGGGGGCAAATGGGCCCAAAAAACACTCTAGGTTCCAGGCAACCAGATAGACCGGCCCCCATTTACTGCTTCATGGATATAGTGGCCAGGGAGGCCGAAGAGTACGCTGCCGATCATACGACTCCCCTGTCCGCGCTCCTCGAGGAGGTTGAACACTTTACACTGACAAGGACTCCCTATCCCAGTATGCTCACCGGACGGGTGGAAGGCCGCTTCCTGCAGTTAACGGTTCAACTGTCCGGCGCGCAGCACATCGTCGACATTGGCACCTTTACCGGCTACTCGGCCCTTGCCATGGCCGAGGCCCTGCCCAATGACGGAGAAATCCTGACCATCGAGCATGATCTTCACTATGCAAAGATTGCGCAGGATTTCTTCGGCAGGAGCCCGAGCGGTTTCAAGATCAAGCTCCGCACAGGTGAAGCCCTTGAAATCCTTAAGACCCTGCCTGATGCAAAGACTGACCTTGTCTTCATTGATGCCGACAAGCAAAACTACAGTGCATATTACACAGAATCGATGAGGATTTTGCGTAATGGCGGATTGATACTTGCCGATAATGCTCTGTGGTACGGCAGGATCTTCGATCCGAAAGACGATGAAAGCCGAGCGATGGCAGACTTCAACGAATTGGTGAAATCAGACGCCCGGGCCGAAAACCTGTTCCTTACAATCCGTGACGGGATTTACTTGATCAGAAAACGAGTCAGCGCTGAATGAGTCCCATAATTGGATAGCTTCCGTCCGGATTCTTTGACCTCAAAAAAGTCCTTTTTCGCCAAAGCGGGATACACAGAAGTGAGAAGGGTAAAGTTGCAAAGGTGAGATTTTCGCCCTTCACCCTTCTAATTTTTCCTGCAGGTCCAATGGACATTTTCACTTGCGTTTTTCATAGGGATGAGGATAAGATAGACTAACAATAGTTCGACGGTCTTAGTGTAAGCCGCAAAGGAATCAGTCTTTTCGATATCGGCTTGTAATCGAAGAATAGGACCGCACAGTGTTGCATAGAAGCCCAACCTGACGAGGTCCACGAAATGGCCGGAAAGATTCTGCTGGTTGACGACGACAATGGCATGCGTAATATGCTGGACGCTTTTTTAAAGGCTAACGGGTATAGTGTTGACGCGGCTCAAGGAGTGAACGAAGCCCTGCAATTAGTGGAATCCAATGACTATGAGATTATACTGATTGACAAGAACATGCAGGGAATTGATGGAAACCGGGAAGGCGGCTTTGACTTGCTGAGGTATGTGAGATCGCAGCCCTGGTCCCCTGAGGTCATCATGATGACCGGGCATCCAACCGTCGAGACCGCGATAGAGGCTCTGAAACTTGGTGCTTTCGACTATATACCCAAGCCGTTTTCCCTGGAATATCTTCGACTAAAGATAACCAGACTCTTGAAATACAGGAGTTTAATCAACCCGGATTACGCTATTGAAGTCTATAGAGGCATTCGTGGGAAAACGCTCGACTTGATCGAAAACGGGTCCGTAATGTCACACGATGAACTGGAACGAGCCTTATTGTCTCTGAATGACGAAATCGATAAATTATTCGCAATCCTCAAAGAAAGTGAGGGAATCATCCTTTTGGAGAGAGAATCACTTGCACTTATTGCAAATTTGGTCGAACAGTTGAAAAGTAACCTGCCTGAAGTGCATAATAATTCTAATTTAGTAGAAGAAATTTCCAGGTTATCTAACCAACGCCTATAGCTTGCGGGTTACATGAAAGAATCATAGATCGGCGCAGCTTCGAACATGCCCTTGGACCTTCGGGCATCTGCCATATTGCCGCCAACACCGAATTCTTCCCATAACACAGTACAATGGAGGGGCGCCATGGACCGGGATCGGAGGGATTTTCTGAAAGGAGCGGGCCTTGTTGCCGCAATCGCGGCTACGGGTGGATTGACCGTGCAACATGCCGAGGCCGGTCCCACCAAGAGGGGTCAGCGTGGCATGGCTCGGGGGCTGGTTTTGTTAACAATGCGCCGCAATGGAGAGTACCGGCTCGGCGTCAAAAGCGCAAAAGGCATACTGGATGTGCCGCAGGCAGCAAAACTGCTCCATATGCACGCTCCGTCCACCATGGATGAGTTGCTTCAAAACGAGGACGGCCCCAGCCTCAATGCGCTGGTCGGCTACGCCCTCAAATCCAGTGCAGCGGGCAAGGAGTTTCTAAACGAAACTGCCGTCGAATACGGACCGGTCGTGACCCGTCCGGAAAAGATCATCTGCGTGGGGCTGAATTACCGCAGGCACGCAAAGGAAGTCGGCATGGAGCCACCCAGTCAGCCTGTTCTCTTTAATAAGTACAACAATGCCCTGAATAACCACGACGGTTCCATCAAACTGCCGGTCGAGGTGGCCAGGAAATTCGACTATGAAGTCGAACTGGTTATAGTCATGGGCAAGGAGGCGAAAAACGTCAGCGAACCCGATGCCCTTTCCTATGTGGCGGGCTACTGCACAGGCAATGACTTCACGGCCAGGGACCTCCAGTTGGAAACTCCCAGCAAGCAATGGATGATCGGTAAGACCCCGGATCAGTTTGCTCCCCTGGGGCCCTATCTGGTTACCGCCGACCAGATCGATCCCGACAACCTGAAGATCGAATGCCGCGTGAACGGCGAGACCCGGCAATCCTCCAACACGGACGATTTGATCTTCAACTGCCGGCAGATTATCAGTTTCATCTCCCGCTACATCACGCTGAAACCCGGTGACATAATTTTCACCGGTACTCCGGAAGGAGTGATAGCCGGCCGGGCGCCGGAAAAACAGGTCTGGCTGAAACCCGGCGACAAGATCGCCTGCAGTCTGGAAAAGCTTGGCGAATTAAAGTTCGACCTGGTTTAACGTCCACACTTGAGCGTGGAATTCCAATCAGAAGAGGGGCTGGGGCCTCAAGCCGTCCAAAGACCCTATCGTCCGGCGGCTTCTAAAAGTTGTCTACCATACCGGAAAGTGGTATGTGTATGTTGCCTCGGCCTTTCTTCATAAATATAAGGACAAATAAAGGACGGACCATAATGATAAAAAGATTGATCGTCGCTGCCATTATTTTTGGAATTGTGTTATCGACCGCTTTTCTGCCGACCAAGAAATCGATTGGCATCAGGTCCGCCTTTGCTGCTGCTAACGCCGTTATCGACGAAAACGACAGGGTGGTCCTTCATGGAAA
>JBKQTS010000004.1:0-11590 GCA_052143075.1 Syntrophobacteraceae bacterium
CCTCTGTGAAACTAACATCGAGTTTCTTGAAATTTTGTCAGGATTTTCTTGGAACTCTTTGTGCTCTCTGCGTACTCTGCGTCCTCTGCGGTGAATCGCTTTTAGACTTTTGGTTGCGGCCTTGGCCGCGCTGTGCTCTCTGTGCCTGTGGTGCAAATTCAAGATTTTCGGAGGATTGCCCGGCAGGGTTAAAAGGAGGGATTGCAGATGAATTTATTCCGGATGCTGGAAAAACACGTATTCACGCTGGCATTCGGGACATCTCATAACTACGCTGTCAACATCTTCGCCGTGAATGCTGATCCTTGTGCCGCAGAAATCGCATCTCCTGCAAAGCAGCAACCCCCGGAACCGGGGGAGAGCGCTGCCATGCGTGTTGATCGCCTGCGTAACCCCATCTTCTTCCCTTTCGGAAGGATCTCCCGCAAGGGTAAGTGCATCCAGTTTACCGGCCAAACTCTGTTCGCCCCTTTATTAAAAAGCCTCGGTTCGGTTTATGGCCCAAAACCGGGAGAAAGTAAAGAAGAAGCTGCCACATGAGGGGCAGCCGAATTTCATTCCATTTAATTGAACCTGAACTCGGTATATAGACGAGAGGGATTTGATATTAGTTTACGCGGACGGCGCTTCAGTTGTCCGTAGGACCTGGAAGTTTTTTCACGCGAAGACGCGAAAATACGAAGAAATCCACCGCAGAGACGCCGAGGAAAGCTCTTTTGACAGGATTAACAGAATAACAGGATTAAATAATTGCTTACGATTCCCGTTTTACTATTTCTCTGCGTCCTCCGCGTCTCTGCGGTGAGATCCTGTCTTTCGCGGCTTCGCGTCGCGTGAACCAAGTATTCAGAGGGTGACAAGCAGGGCGCCAGGACTTAAATGCAAGTGAGATAAAGTTGGAGAATGAGGAAATGGGCGAATACAGTCATGAATGGATTTGCCGAAGTATTGTGGACGGCGCCCCCGACGCAATTATATTCGCCGACACCGATGGAATCGTTCGTCTTTGGAACTCGGGAGCGGAGACTATTTTCGGGTATAGCGCGAGTGAGGCAATCGGGCAGGACCTCGAGATCATAATTCCCGAAAAACTCAGAGAGCGCCACCGGCAAGGATATAGAAAAGTGATGGAGACTGGAGTCTCCAGGTATATGAAGGAACTGCTGGCCGTTCCGGCTCTGCGGAAAGACGGCGCACGGATTTCAATTGAGTTCAGTATAGTGATTCTGAAGTCGGATACCGGCGAAATCGTCGGATCAGCGGCCCTCATACGCGATGTAACCGCCAGGTGGGAAAGGGAAAAGGCAAGCGCTCACCGCTGAGACCCACAGACAAAGGTTATCACCGCAGAGAGCGCACGTACAAGGATTATCACCGCAGAGAGCGCTGAGAAGACAAAGAGTTCCAAGAAAATCCTGACAAAATTTCAAGAAACTCGATGTTAGTTTCACAGAGGAGACAACCAGGCATATCAATAGCAGGAACCAGTCAAATACCTACGGCAAAGCCGGAGGCCTGGAAAACCGTGGACCGCTCAAAGCTGTTGTAAGCACTTGTTCGCTTCCAGGACTTCAGCAGGGTGGATGGCTGACACGCCACCGTCATTCCGGCATGTTTCTGGCCGGAATCCAGTCTAGGTCCTGTGCCGTTTCTGATTCCTAACATGTCCAAGGCCTGGATCCCGGCCAAAAGACACCGCCGGGATGACGACTCGACTCCCCAAAATGTCAAACTCTGCGAGTTCCTCGGCAGAGCCGGAGGTTTACCCTGTTAATTATTAACAGCGCTGTCAGGCATTTTTCTTTTCACTCCATGGCCTGTCTATGACCAGTCCACTCTATGACCTGTCTATGACCAGTCTCGGTGGAATGGTTTCTATGCCTCTGTGGTGAACGGGTACCTAAAATCACATGCAACAGCCGTTTAAGCCAACGAAGGAACAGGTCCTGGCGGCAAGGGGCAAGTCAGTCCCCGACGTTATCGCGCCAGGGCTCAAGGTGCTTTTTTGCGGAATAAACCCCGGCCTGTACACCGCAGCCGTAGGGCATCATTTTGCCCGGCCGGGAAACCGCTTTTGGCCTGCGCTCCACCAGGCCGGTTTTACGCCCAGGCAATTTTCCCCGTTTGAGGAAGAAGAACTCCTGAACCACGGATACGGGATTATAAACATCGTGGAATACGCGACGGCCCGGGCCGACGAGCTCACGGCCGAAGAACTCGCCCGGGGCGGGGCTGTACTCGAGGATAAGGTCCGAACTTTCAAGCCCCTTTTTTCCGCAATCCTGGGATTTGGCGCCTACCGGCTGGCCTTCATGCGCCCGAAAGCCTTGCCCGGACTTCAGCCCGAAAAGCTCGGCGGAATATCTTCCGCCTGGGTTTTGCCCAACCCGAGCGGCCTGAACGCAAGCTACCAGTTGAAAGATCTCGTGCGCATGATGAAAGAGCTTAAAGCTGCCGTGGACAAAAAATGCGGAGTTCAGCGGCTATGATAAGGGGTTTTGCATTTTATCCGAAATATGCTTCAAAGTGTTTGATGTTCACTGTGCCGACGAGCCATCAAAACTGGGGTTGTTTGCATAGTATGACATCACCACAGATCGGATTCGGCGCCCAGGAGCAAGGTTACCCGGGGAAAAAACTGCAGGGGCTTTATTCTTTATCCTGTCCCGCTATCAGCTTCAAAAAGGTGGCGGCGTTCACAATGGGAATCCCACGAAAGGTTTTCAGGTCAATCAAGTGGTGGTCGCCTGAAACAATGAACCGGGCGTTGCCTTCCACTGCACACGCAAGGTAGACGTTGTCGGAGGGGTCATCTACGATGGCGGAAACGCTCAGTATCCCAGGGGTTATAATTGCAATTTTTTCCAACTTCTGAAAAAACCGCTGGATTTCTTCCGGTGCGCGGCGGTGCAGCCTTCTGATTCTGGGATAGGCCAGCACCCGCTCCAACTCATCCAGAATGGCGCGAGAAAGCAGAAGGGTGAGGTCTCCTTGGTAAACTAACCGAATAATTTTGGCGGGGCTGGAATGCGGCTTTAAGAGCGCACTCACGAATTGGTTTGCATCGAGGACGACTTTTATCATTTGCTTTGTCGGGCTTTAAGTTTTTTTGCGGTCACTTTCTTGGCTGCTAAAACTGCTTCCTCAATGGCCGCGTCCAGCTCTTTGGGGTCCACATCCCTCACGCTTTGCTGAAAGCTCTTTACCTCTCCCCAAAAGTCATCCAGATATCCTTGAAGCTTACGGTATTTTTCCATGGGGATGATAGCGACCAAGGGCTTACCAGCCCGTTCCACAACGTAGTCATCGCCACGCAGCGCCACTTCATTCATTACCTGGCCAAGATTCTGCCGGACCTTCATGGCAGATATTTTCTTAAGCATTTTCATATCCTTATAGTTCTATTAATTGATATAACCTATATGACCATTATAGCCAACACGATTATCGTGTCAAGTATCCCGGGACGCATTTGGCCGGAATTTGTAGATTTGGAGCTTGCCTGGACCTCTTATGTTGAAAGCGTAAATCGAAACTCGCCCCGGATATCTCTCCATGCGGATCATACCGGCAACAAATGCCAAATAATCAGATTATGATGAACCCAATTTCAGGTAGTGTTTTGGCTGGTCCCTGCAGTTCTTTCCCCCGGACCTAAAAAAAGGCCCGCTTCTGTGGAAGGGGCCTTTAACTTCATGGGGGTTTTGGACTCAATGGTCGGGACGAGAGGGAATTTGAACCTCCGACTTCGCCCGCAAACGTAGACGGGGCAAGGGGCATTTTGAACCTCCACCAAAGTTGCACCAAAATGGTAGGACGCGGGAGTTCAGCCGGTGGTCTTCTGAGTCCGGGAAAACTATCCGACAAATCTTGTCCTGTGACAAAAATTAAGATTTACGACACAAAGGGGAGCCGCCTTTCAGGGGAATAAGAACGCTTGCGCATGAGAAAGATTGACTTTATAGTAAATTTTCTATATCTTATTGGAGTGATTAGCCTTGGTTGCTCTTGAAATGCGGGTGCTGCGGCCCTTGGTCTGGCTGGGAAGTTCAAAAAGGAATCTTCTGGCCTTTCCATCGGGGGCGCAAAAGCTCATTGGCGACGAGCTGCAGTTGATCCAATTCGGCGGAATGCCCAAGGACGCCAAATTATTCAGGGGGGTTGGCAGTGGTGTTATTGAAATTGCCCTACGGTATGACTCCGATGCTTACCGCACGGTTGTAGCGATGCAGCTTGGGAGAAAAATCTATGTCCTACATGCCTTTCAGAAGAAATCTAAGAAAGGCATTGCAACGCCACAACAGGACATTGATTTGATCAAGCAGAGATACATGGAAGCAAGGGAGCTTGCAAAAAATGAATGATGATGTAAGAGAAATCGAGTTTGAAGAAGGCTCCGGCAATGTTTTTGCGGACTTAGGTCTTGGGGATGCGGACGAGCTTTTCGCGAGGGCACAACTGGGGTTTCACGTCTATAAAATCCTCAAAGACAAGGGTCTCAGGCAGAAGGAGATTGCCAGCCTCCTCGGTATCGCGCAGCCGGACGTATCACATTTAATGAACGGCCATTTTAGCCGCTTCACCACGGATAAACTGCTCGATTTCTTTAAGCGGCTTGACAAAAAAGTCTCGATACAGATCAGTCCACACAAACGGGGAGAGCCTTATCAGGAAATAGGCCTTGTCCCGTAAGTCTCTCACCGCCAAAACCTTTCAAACAATGCCGGAGCTACGTTAAGCACCGTCGCCTTTACGTGTCTATTCCTCATCCATATCTGAACAAGTTTTTTTGTCTCTGGAGAGGCTATATTTAGCCATATTTTCAAGTCCAATAAAAAAGCGATTTGGGCCTGAAGTGTTTTTATCAGCCTTTCTTACATCATCAATATATTTTTGCACATCTTGATTGCACCAAGCTTTTTCCAGTTCGTATCCTAATTCATTATACGCCATTTCATCTGTAATTACTTTTTCCTCTGCTAAATTTCCAAGTGTTTCAAATATGCCTAAGTAGTCTTCTATCAGTCTATCTTTAAATTTGCCAAGTTTATAAGTTCCTTTATGATCTTCTATTGCAGACATTATTTTTTCATACCTTGGATCATTTAAATCATCACCAATTCTCAACACAAAGTTAGCTGAATTAATTTTTTGATTGTCTTGTAATACTTTGGTTTGAAGTTGAAGGGCTTCAGTCTGAAGCTGTAAGCTTTTTGATTGATTCCTAATTTACCAACCTACAAAGAGTAGGCTTACAATTAGCGATAAAACTTGAAGAACGTCTAAACATCCCTTCAAAGTCCAGTTCTTCACGATGACAGCCCCTTTGCCTATGAAAGCTGCTAATCTCTTACCTCCAAAGCCTCTAAAATCGCGCCGGATTGGTTGCCGTGTAAATAAGGTTTTCAAAGACTATTCGGGCACGCGTTTCCCGGAAGACCCTGAATTTGGATGTCCTTTCCTCCGAACACTTCATCTTTTGACCATTGTACTACCTTATTGTACACCTCTTCTGGGTGGTTCCCGGAAAAGGTTCAGCATCGGGTTGTCTGTCTTGCTTTGTTGTGGATTTACAAAGAATTTGATCACGCCACCCTTCGTCATGTTTGCGCACACCAAAAATCAGACAAACATATGAAGAATCTGAGTCACATACAACAATGTATTAATCCATCTTAAAGCCCCTTCTGCACCGATTTTGCACCGGCCGAAAGGGACCTAAGTGCTTGAAATTATGGTCGGGACGAGAGGATTTGAACCTCCGTCCTCTTGCACCCCAAGCAAGCGCGCTAACCAGGCTGCGCCACGTCCCGACAAATAATCAGACTAACACTGAGGCAGCGCGCAGTCAAGCTCAATGACGGACGCGGGGATGAAACAGTCTCCCTTTCACCCCCTCTGCCCATATCCGCGTCAGTTGTTGTTCTAACCCCGTCTCCGCGTCTCCGCGTGAGAGTCATTCATCACTTTGCTGCCGCGCATGGAATCCGGCCCGCCATTGTTCGAAGCGGCCGGCGGCGATTGCCTCACGCATCTGCGCCATAAGGCCGAGATAGTAGTGGAGGTTGTGTAGCGTGTTCAGCCTATAGGAAAGGAGTTCGCGGCAGATGTAGAGGTGGCGCAGGTATGCACGCGAGAAGCGCCGGCATGTATAGCAGCCGCAATCCGGGTCAAGAGGGCCGGGGTCTTCGGCGTGTGCCATGTTCTTTATGTTGACGGGGCCGCGCGAGGTGAACAAAGACCCGTTTCGGGCGTTTCTCGTAGGCATTACACAGTCAAACATATCGACTCCGGCGCGAACTCCCTCGACCAGGTCTTCAGGCGTACCGACCCCCATCACGTATCTGGGCGCTGCACCGGGAAGCTTGGGCGCAAGCCGGTTTATGACCTCCAGCATCTCATCTTTCGATTCGCCAACAGACAAGCCCCCTATCGCATACCCGTCGAAGCCTATTTCAGCCAGTTTCTCCAGGCACACGTCGCGAAGGTCCTTGAAAATGCTCCCCTGCACTATCCCGAAAAGGGCCGCGCCGCAACCGGCGGCAGCCTCCTTGGAGCGCCCGGCCCAGCGAATCGTGCGCTCCACGGACTCGGAGGCATAGTCATATGAAACGGGATATGGAGTGCATTCGTCAAAGCACATCATTATGTCCGACCCGAGGTTCATCTGGACGCCGACAGCCGCTTCGGGGGTAAGCAGGTGGCTGGAGCCATCGATGTGAGATTGAAACCGGACTCCTTCTTCTTCGATTTTGTTTATCCTGGCCAGACTGAAGACCTGGAACCCGCCGCTGTCGGTCAGTATCGGATGGTCCCAGCCCATAAATTTGTGAAGCCCGCCCAGGCGCGCCACCCTTTGGTCCCCCGGGCGCAGGTAGAGGTGATAGGTATTTGCAAGGATGATTTTCGCTCCGAGCGACTCCAGTTCGTCAGGGGAAATGCTTTTGACGGAGCCGACCGTTCCGACCGGCATGAAGACGGGAGTATCGACCGCGCCGTGGACGGTTTCAAGCCTCCCGGCACGGGCGTCACATCCCGGATCTTTTGAAAGAATCTCAAATTTCATAGAATCAACATTGCATCCCCGTAGCTGAAGAATCGGTAGCGCTCCCGGACGGCCTCCCCGTAGGCGGACAATATCCTCGAGCGCCCCGCGAGAGCCGACACCAGCAGTATCAGGCTGGATTTGGGGAGATGAAAGTTGGTCACCATGCAATCAACGGCCGCAAACCGGCAGCCCGGATAGATGTAGTGATCGCACATACCCCGGAATGGAGCTATTTCGCCTTCCCTTGCATAAACCCACTCCAGGGTTCGAACGACAGTGGTCCCGACTGCGACCACCCGCCTCTGTTCGCGCTTTGCCCTGTTTACCGCATCTGCGGCCTCTTTGCCAATGTCGATGAATTCGGGGTGCATCCGGTGTTCGCGAATGTCCGCGCATCTTATTGGCGCAAAGGTGCCGTAGCCAGCGTGAAGGGTTAGCGCGGCAACTTCTATTCCCGAACCCATGAGTCCGTTCAAAAGCGATTTGGTAAAATGCAGACCGGCGGTAGGAGCAGCCACCGCGCCGGGGTGTCTGGCATACTCTGTTTGATAGCAAATACGATCATCCGGGTCGGCTTGCCCGGATGCACGCCCGATATAGGGCGGCAGAGGCGTCCGGCCGATTCGGTCAAGAATATCCACTATACCTGAAGCCCCGGAAAACCGGACTTGAGCCCTGCCATCCATCGGAGCGTCAATCACCTCCGCACAAATACCCCGGGGAAGTTCGATTACCTGCCCGGCACGGATGCCTTTTGAGGCTCTTACCAGGCAGCAGTAGCCTTCAAGGGACCCGGACGCGGGCGGCTTGTATGGATCGAGCACCAGAAGCTCGACCGTGCCGCCGGTTTTCTTGCGGCCCGTCAGCCTGGCGGGAACGACACGCGTATCGTTTACGACCAGCAAGTCGCCCGGTATTAAATACTGTCCGATCCGATCGAAGCGGGAATGCCTGACGGCGCCGCTGGAGCGATCAAGTACGAGCAGGCGCGAGTGTTCCCGTGCAGGGGCGGGACGCTGGGCAATGAGTTCAGGCGGCAGATCGTAGCCATAGTCTTCGAGCCTGAATGAGATCTGCCGGTTATCCGCCATGCCTGCGGCCCAGGTAAACGAGGAGCAGACCCACGACCATCAAAGCTGCGCCAAGAATTCTAAGGGAATGGTTGGGGGCTGAGAGGAGCCAATTCAGCCATTTTCTGACCTGCTGAGGAGTCGCCAGATACGGGAGGCCTTCCAGGAAACAGATGAGGCCGAATACTGTAAGAAGGTACGCATGCATCATTTACCCTCAAAAGAGAGACTGCATATAAATAATGGTGGCCATAGGTTTTTCTTTTCATCGCAACCCGAATGGCATAACATGCCTCGGGTCGGATTCCAAAGCCGGGATTGCGCCAAGTATAACGCATAGAGGCTGCAAGGTAAGCAGGAATTGCCCCTGACAATTGAAATTCTTCCTCCTCTCACTCTGCGGCGCCCACCCGTGCGCAATCTCATGAGGAGATCCAATGAGCGCATTCATCTTTTCAAAAAAAGGGGACCAGGGGACAACCAGCCTTCTTGCCGGTGAGCGCATTTCCAAAGCGAGCCTGAGGCCCGACGCATATGGAACACTGGACGAGGCCAGCTCCGCCCTCGGACTCGCCAAGACCTTTACCCGCAACGAGGCCATCCTGGAAATGATACAGGCGGTGCAGGAGGACCTTTTAATGCTGGGCGCCCGGCTCTCCGACACTGCGCCGGACTCTGAATACAGCATTGGAACCGAACGAATCCAGAGGATCGAGGGTTGGATCGTCAAAATCCAGGAGGAGGTCCCCATGCCGCGCCACTTCATCTACCCCGGGGCCAATTCCACGAGCGCTTCGATCGATCTTGCCCGCTCTATTATTCGAAGGGCCGAGCGCCTGGCGACGGCCCTCAAGGAGGCCGGTGAGATCGACAGTCCCGAAGTCCATTCATATTTGAACCGCCTGGCCGATTTTCTATTCGTCCTGGCCAGATATGCGGGAAAAAAAGCATAGCGGGCAAGACGCAAAAATCCACCGCGAAGCTCTGCGGCAAACGGGTACGGGTTCTGCCCTTGCCCTTCGGCTGGATCAGGAATTGATCCTTCGGAATGCGTTTTAAATAATTCAACATCTTGTAGACAAAAAAAAACGCTTGAGCATCTTACGGTTAAGACCAAAATGGTTCTGAATGCTTATATTTCTGATGGGCATTCCGTTGACGACAGTCCGTCGGGAAGGAGTACTTAAATGAAAAGAATGCTCGTGGTATTAGTCGCCGCAAGTCTGGTGCTGGCGCCGTTTACCGCTTCGGTTAACGCTGCCGGCCCAACCTCCACGCGCCCCCCCATCGAACAACCTCTGGTCGCCGAAGGCCAGTTTGCCGTTGAACTGGCGACCGCCCTCAATTTAACTTCGACGCACGATGAAGCGGCAGCAGAAAACTCTCTTGCCTCTATCAACATTGCGCCGCGAAACGGATGGATTTCCGACTATCCTATGACGCCCGACATCATTGCCGAGGTGAGGGACAGCGCCGCAAGATCGGCATCATCCGGGAGTCTGAGCATCTCAGAGGCTGATGCGACCCGCACAGTGGACAGCGTCAGCACCGCAATGAATCTTCCGGTCAAAGTTGCCGGAGAAAAATACACTTATGAATCCGGTTCCGGTTCAAGTTCCGATTACGGTTCAAGTTCGAGCTCCGAATACCAGTCAAGTTCAAGTTCGCAATACCAGTCAAGCTACGCGGCTCCTCCTCCGGAGTATTCCGATTATGTGGAGCCCACAGATGTTGAGGAATACTACGACCAAAACGGACCCCCCGTCGTGAGCTATTATCCGCCCCCCTGGGCATACGGGTATCTCTATGATTGGGTCCCCTGGCCGTTCTGGTGGGGAGGGTTCGGCTTCGGCGGCTTCTTCATCCTGGGCGATTTCGACGGCCACTTTCACCACCACGGGGACCATGACCACGGGGAAAATGGCCATCACTTTTCCAACCATGTAACGCATGCTAACGGCACAGTGAGCAGGGTCAATGCGGTCACCCGCGCAACGGGAACGGGAACTCGAAGTTCTTCAACCCTCGCCGGGGCGAGCAGGTCCGGGCAGGGCGCGCAGGGGTCTCGGCTCAGTTCAGCCAACGCTCAGGCAGGTGCGAGAGCCATAATGAACCGGCAAGCGTCAAGGGCGGGAAACACGACCGGTGCGTCAACAACGTCGCGAAACGTTGCCTCCTCCGGGTCCTCGCGTAATATGGGCAATACGAATGGAAGTTCGCGAAATCCGGTTTCAGCCACGCGAAATCTGAACAGGTCCGCGTCAGTTAGCGGTGCGCGGACAATGGGCCAAGGCAGTGTCTCGAGGTCCGCGTCTTTCAGCGGGCGGAGTTTCGGCAGCGCTCCGTCATCACGTTCCTTTAGCGGCGGCTACCGCGGCAGCAGCTTGAGCGGCTATAGCGGCGGGTTCCATGGAGGCGGTGGCTTCCATGGCGGCGGCGGCGGTGGTGGCCATGGCGGCGGCGGCGGACATCGCTAAAAAACAGCGCCTATGCCACGCGGCGCTCCCGACTGAGGTGTACCCGGACGTTAGAAGAGTGAAGGGTGAAAATCTCACCCTTCCTACCTCACCGTACTCTCCTCACCCTTCTTTTGCTACCTCTTCTTGGTAAGCTCTGTAGTGAAAAGACCGTAGAAATTCCTGTATTCTTTCATTGCGCGGGCAAAAAGAACTTTTGCCTTTTCAAGGTCCTGAAAATTCAAGATGAGATTTACCCCCATCCTGAATGCCAGCTTCGCATCCAGGGTTGGTTTATCCCGGCAGAGAAGGCAGAGGTAGAATTGCCTTCTCTGGTGCATGGGAAGAACTTGAATGTGGTGGAGAACAAGGTTTTCGGAGTCCTTGTCGGAATTAAAATTCTCTTCCAGGACTATAAGGTCGTAGTTATTGTGGTGCAGCTTTCCCAGGGCGAATGCAGGACGCAAGGCATGGATGACCCAGAAGTCGAGTTCATGGAGCGCCTGCACAATCTTTTCAGCGCGTTTAGCGTTGGTGTCGCACAGCAAAGCGGTTTTTACCCCTTCATCGACTGCGTCTATTGCATTTGCGTAATCCAAGAGGGGGTCTTCGCCAAATTCGGGTTCGTGGCTTTCCGACAGATACGGAACCCGATCGACAAGTTCAGGGAGGATGGCTTTTTCATTGATTTCCGTAGGCTCTTTGCACTTTGGACAGAGAATTTTGAGCGCCTTACCCTCGGGCACTTTATCCTCAGGTATGTTGAATCCAATCCGGCATCCCTTGCATTGAACTCTCACTGGTCAATCTCCTGATTGAATATTTTCTTCCCATCTATGCCTTAAGACTCTGTCGCGCGAGGTATATATTTCCGGCGCGGCACTTTTAGGCTATATAAGTAAATCGGCAGAAAACGAAATCAGGCCATAAGATTATGCAATTTCCAGGCCTTCCGAACTAGTGTCCATCCGGAAACCCGGATGAACGTAGGAGAATTTCACCTTATAAGACACTAG
>JBKQTS010000005.1:0-6385 GCA_052143075.1 Syntrophobacteraceae bacterium
ACGCAGTTTCCTTTGACTACCGGGAGCGAGCATCTCCCGGGAGGGGACTTTCACCCCTCAGATCGTGCCCGCTTCCAGGCGCACGGATTCCGGCCTTCGCCGGAATGACGAAAACCGCTTCCGCTTCGTCCTTTTAAATATCGTGGAACTTACGGAATGCAACACTAGGGGTTTGCTGCGTACAGTGGCAAGATTGGGATTTTCTCTGTGATTTTGAATCCATTTTGCGAAGCGATTTTGGATATAGTTTTGGGAGCGTTGGACCAATCCATAGACTCGATCATCAGGCGGCTTGTAAGGGTTGGGGCGAAAGTGGTCTATCATGCCCGAAGGTGGTATGTCCACGTTGCGCCGGCTTTTCCCGCTAGCCTGGGCGGGGTCCACACAAAAATGCGCTTCGAATGAGCAGCGCACATCTTGATGTATTATCCTTGAAGGAGAAAAAACCGATCATTTAGAGGAAACGGTAATCAAACGCCGATGAAAGTATTGCTGATTCAACCTTCCCGTTATCGCAACGGTCGCCTGGTTAAACGCCGTCGACGCTGGCTCATTGGAATGACGCTCCCCTACGTGGCTGCGCTCACGCCCGGAGACATCGAGGTGGAGATCAAGGACGACCTGCTGGATGAGATTACCTTCAAGGAGGATTGCGACCTTGTGGGGATCTCCTTCATGTCGCACCAGGCGCCCCGCGCCTATGAGCTGGCCGCCGGGTTCCGCCGCCGGGGGATTCCCGTGGTGATGGGGGGATTTCACGCTACCCTGGCGCCGGATGAGTGTGAAGGTCATACCGACGCCATAGTGATGGGAGAGGCCGAGGAGTCCTGGCCAAGCCTTTTACGAGATTTTCAGGCCGGGGAGATGAAAGGGCGGTACAAATCGGATAAGTTCTCCGATTTGAAAGGTTTGCCGACCCCCCGCTTCGATTTGTTGGATCTTAAGAAATACGGGCTCCTTAACATACCTTCTCAAACGTCTCGCGGTTGTCCTTTCGCCTGCAACTTCTGTGAGGTGACTCAAGTCTATGGAGGCAAATTTCGGCATCGCCCAGTGGATGAAGTTGTGGCGGAAGTCAAAAACATCGGCGGCCTAACCGGAAGCACCTTTATCTATTTTGTAGACGATAATTTCGTGGCCAATCCCCAAAACGCCATGCAAATCATGGACAAGCTCATTCCGCTGGAAATGACCTATGGCTGCCTGGCGACGGCCTCCGTGGGAAACGACCCGGCGCTGCTGGACCTCATGGCCCGCAGCGGCTGCCGTCACATCAATATCGGCATGGAGACCATAAGCAATGAGAGCTTAAAGTCGATCAACAAGGGGCAGAACTCCATCAAGGACTACGGGCGACAGTTCAGTGCTTTATGAGCGCCCGGCAACTGGAAGAAGGCTACTGGCGCGCCAACCGGAGGTTCTATTCGCTTTCCTCCATCCCTAAACGTCTTACGCCCGATCGCTATTCCCTGAAGCTCCTCCCATTCAACCTTTGCTATGCATGGTGCGTCCGCCGCCGCTTGCAACCGCAGGATTATTTCTTCTGATTCCGTAAGCCGCAATTTAGATTGCGGGGCTATTAGAAATAGCACGTAAACGGGTTGAAGCCATAATCCAGGCTGAGAAATATCGATTATGAGCAGCGAGCCGGCGAGCCAGTTCCCAAAGGTGCTCTATCGGACTCAACTCTCTTCGAACGGCGGCTCCGGCATCCATTTATTAATACAAAAGAGCTTTCCAGGAACGCGGATTCGATGGGGTGATCGACCGGCCGCCCATTTCTGGCCCGCATCCTAATGAGGTGAGCATCACCAGGAAAATAGCAGCCACTGCGAGGAAGATAGAATTGCACCTTCGCGCCATCTTGCCAAAGAAGAAGCCTCTGAGTATCAGCATTCATTACGGCTCCGGTTCAACCGCGAAAAAACTCCTGTAGAACTCAAAGTTGCGCTTTTCAACTGTGCGCTCTAATCCGAATTTCTACAGAGAATAATGATGCACTCCATACATATTTTGAGGGTTTTGCGCCAAAAAGAACAGCATTGCATTTTCCGTTTCAACCGTTAGTTCCATACCTCCATGGGTTCTCTTATAAGCGGGTTATTACCGGGCAAGTGAAAACCATCGAGGATTGAGGTGGGGGAACGTATCTTGGGCTGGGCTGAGATTGCTCGACGAGGAGATCGACATGTTCCTGTTCCTTCAGAAACGCCAGTTAACATATTCAAATCATTTTCGTTGTGGACTCCGGCCACATCGGGATTTTCACCTTTGGCAAGAAGGGTGGACTATCGCTGACCCAGAGCTGGCGGCTATTTAAAGAAATTTGTTACGTACAGGGGCAGTCAATGATAGGATCTAGGACTGAGTACCCCTCTTCGGGAATTGAAGAGCATGTCGGGCTTCATTATGCAACCATGAGCTGGCTAGGCAAGAAAGTCAGTCGGGCGGTAAGCAAACTCCGGGGATGGAGGTGCGTCCTCAAATCGCAAAAATGGATCTCCCTGAAATGTCGTTTGTGTATTCGATTGGGAAACTGTATTGTTTTGCGGGCTTCATAGACGCAACGGAAGTTTTTCAGGCAAAAATTCGATCCCATCATGGAGTTTGAGTGCAGAGGGCGGGAAGTTGATGCATTATTTTCTATTAAAGGAGGAAATGAAATGAGAAGTTCGAAAAAATTTTCACCGTGGCTGATTTGCTTGGTAATCGTTTTATGGGTCCTGATATTCTCACCGGGGATCCAGGCTGCCGAACCCAAAGCTCTCGATTCCGGCTACAAAGTTGTTCGGCTGGTTAAAGACACCCTATTCCCGGGCTGCAACGGGGCGATCATCGGTCTGGACGGCGCCCTCTACATGGTCCACACGGCCACTGGCCAGATTTCACGGGTCGATTTGAAAACCAATAAGGTCTCCCGTTTTGTCCCGCCCTATGCCGGGACCTTCATTACCGATGATCTCACCGCGGACGATAAAGGAAATTTCTATGTCACCGGCACCACCCCGATTGTGGGTGAGATCTACCGGATCGACAAGAACGGCATGAAGACGGTTATTGCCAAGGGTTTACTCGCCCTTAACGGCATCCAGTATAATAAAAGCACAGGCCGGCTTTTTACATCCGAATGTTTTCAGGCCAATCGTGTTTTTGAACTCGACCCCACCGGGGCCAAGGAACCCAAGCTGCTCGTCAAAGAAAACGTCATCAAGGTGCCCGAAGGATTTGACTTCGACCCGGACACCAATGATTTAATCATCCCGGACATGGGTGCGGGCATGATCTTAAGGGTAAATCCGGACACGGGCGACATTAAAACGATCGCTGAAAAATTTGTCGCCCCTATTGCTTTAAAGGTAGGAAAAGATAAGAAGGCTTACTTCCCTGAGCTGGGCGGGGCCGTTTACAGGCTTAGCCTGGATGGGCAGAAAAAAGAGAAGCTCGCCCAATTGCCCCCTGGCCTTGACAATCTGGCCATTACACCGGAAGGCCGTTTATTCATAACAAGCTACTGGAATGCCACCGTCTATGAGGTATCCACGGACGGCAGCGGCAAATTCAAGACCCTTTTCCCGACCGGCCCTAATCAGATCAACGGGGTCATCTTCAAAAACGGCAAGTTGTTAATCAGTGATGCCATCATGATTCGTACAGTGGAAAAGAAACAATATGTTCCGACCAAGCTGAATGCCTGGGCTACTCACGGAATGCCTCTGCCCATTGGTCTGGCCGATGGACCCGGGGACCAGGTCCTTTGGCCCGATTGCGTTAATAACGCCGTAGCCATCGGCAATCCGTCCAAAGGCGAATTCAAGGCCATTGCAGGCGAACTCAACCAGCCCGTGGCTGTTTTGATGAGTCCTAAGGAACCTAAAATCTATGTGGCTGAATTCGGGGCCGGGCAAGTCACCGAAGTCAGCCTTGCCGATGGGGCTAAGAAGGCTGTGACAAAAGGCCTTGAAGGCCCCCTTGGCCTGGCCATCATTGGCAATACCCTCTATGTGGCCGAGGCAAAACCCGGCAGGATCAGTAAGATAGACTTGGCCAACGGAAAAACCGAGGTCTTCCTTTCCGGTGTCGTCGGTAAAGTGGGGGCCTTGGCCAATGACGGCAAGGGGAATCTATTAGCCCTGGACGGCGCCAGCGGAAGACTTTTCCGAATCAGCCCAAGAAACCTGGCCGTCTCCGTGGTAGCTGAAAATATCCCTGTGAGCTATGGCTTGGCTGGAAGCTATCCCCCTGTGGAATTCCCCGCGGTCATGACGGTGGATCCGAGGGGAAATATCTATATCCCTACGGCGGAACGGGGATTGATTGAGCTGGAAAAGAAAAAGTAAGAACGCTTTTCCTCCTGATGTTATGAGGCGGCTTGCAACGATAAGTGATATTTGACCGTAGGGCACGACGTTTTTTTGCCGAGTTCCAGCAGTTTAGCCGGCGGTCTATGGGGCAGGGTTTATGAGGGTGTGAATTATCCAATTATACATGGGATTCGACGATCACTATCACCGAGTCCCACCCGATCTAAAGGCAAGCTAGATATTGTGCCATTCCCAAGCGCGCCGCCCCTGCCCCGCTCCTGACGTTACAGGCCGACCGACACCCCAAACATGGGACAATTTAAATTTTGTCTCCTGTTCAAAATCGAGGTATAGGCTGGGCGCTGATTTTCGCCCTCTTCCATTACCCAAACATGAGACAAAACGATGAACGACCGAAAACACCTCACCGTGCGCGAGGTTGAAAAGCTACTCGAAGCCACTAAGGGCAGTTTCCCGGCTCCTGGGCGCTCCCGGTAACGTGGCTCTAATCTCAGGTTTTCTCACGTTGGACTCTCGCACGCGCGTAGTGTTCGGCTTGATCTCCTGCGTGGATAACTATAATCAATCCTCACTGCTAGTCTCAGGGAGAGCCTCATCTAAAACCTCTTCACTAATTCCAAGCGCATCCACTTTTAGTATTCTGTCCAAACATACCTTGATAGCTTTTTCCCAAAAGGCTTCAGTCTGGAGCAATCCATGAAGTGCACCTACCTGAAACTGCCAATGTGAAGCCTCCAAGGGGAATTTTAGCTCTCCCTTTGGGGGCCGCATCGCCTTTTCGCTCCGTAGAACTTTTGTCGAAGTGAGAGCGCATTTCCGGAGCGCACAGTTTGCATATTGGTTAAAGGATAATTAACGCTTCAATGGGTTTTCCAGGTGTAGTCTGGGTCCAAAATGCTCGTCAGTACCCGTTGGTGATCGAGTTGACGCATTATTCAGGATTAATCGAGGTCAATAATTCTGTGCTCTTTAATATGAGGAGGTAACCATGTTAGAATTCCATTCCAGCAGCACAGGTGCAGTATTTTCGAACTCTTCGATATCAATTTAAATCTTTTCCTTGCGGAAATTCCCTGGAAACCATGAACAAAGGGTAGGAAGGAGGTTATCTATGAGTGGGGATGAAGCCGTCGTTAATAAGTGGGATAACTATGATGTCATCGTGGTGGGGACAGGGCCTGGCGGAGCAACCGTCGCCAGGGACATGGCCAGAAGGCACAAGAGGGTCCTCATGCTCGAGTGGGGGGCGCTTAATCCCCCGAATGGCGGCATGGTACAGTCGATCAAGGAATTGTTGGTCCCTTTCAAGAGCCTTCTTTTGACTCCCCAGCTACTCGGTATGGTCCGAGGTATCGCGACCGGAGGAAGTTCAATCTACTACTATGGAACCTCATTCCCTGTTCCCTTTGAGATGTTCAAATCCCGGGGCGTGGATCTCAAAGAGGCGGACAAAGAGGTGCGCGCGGACCTCCCCTTCATTGGCCCCTTGAAAGAAAACCAGCTATCGACCATGGAAAAGACCATCATGGAGAGCGCCCAGCATCTCGGATACGACTGGAAGCCCCTGGACAAATTTGTCATCCAGGATCGGTGGACTCCGGATTACAAGTGGGGAGTCAATGACCCGAGGGATATCAAGTGGAGCGCCCTCATGTGGGTCAGGGAGGCCTTGATGGACGGTGCCACACTCCTCAATCATGCCAAGGTAAAGAGGGTCATCCTGGAGAACAAGAAGGCCGTTGGCGTGGAGTTCAAGATGAAGGGCAAAATGTGCCGTGCCTACGGCTCCACCATCGTTCTTGCCGCCGGCGGCATCGGCTCACCGGTCATCCTCAGGGGCACGGGCATTAAGGGCGTGGGCTGTGATTTTTTCTTCGATCCCCTCATCACCGTATGCGGAGAACACAAATCCATCACCAGGGAAAACGAGATTCCCACCAAATAATGCAGCCAATTTAGAGGTATCAGCTTCTTTATCGTAGAGGATGAGCGCCCACTCCAGAAATCATATTTGATGCCCAGAGAGGAGGTGGGAAATCTGCAAGCAGCATTAGGAGGATTTG
>JBKQTS010000006.1:0-3880 GCA_052143075.1 Syntrophobacteraceae bacterium
TCGCGGTAATCAAGGTGGGCGCGGCCACCGAAACAGAGATGAAGGAAAAGAAAGCGCGCGTCGAGGATGCGCTGAACGCGACCAGGGCAGCCGTTGAGGAAGGGATTGTCCCGGGTGGGGGCGTTGCCCTTCTGCGCTGCGTGCCTGCGCTCGCGAAGTTGAACCTCGAGGGTGAGGAGCTCTTTGGGCTCAACATAGTCAAGCGGGCCCTGGAGGAGCCGATCCGACAGATCGCCGACAACGCGGGCCACGAAGGTTCGGTTATTGTGGAACATGTAAAGGGCGGTAGTGGAGCATACGGCTTCAATGCTGAAACCGAACAATACGGCGACCTGGTCGAAGCTGGCGTGATGGACCCGACCAAGGTGGTCCGGTTCGCCCTCCAGAACGCGGCAAGCGTCGCATCGCTTATGCTCACTACTGAGGCCATCATTGCTGAAAAGCCGGAAAAGAAAGCTCCCGCTATGCCCGGCGGCGAGGGCATGGGCGGTATGGGCGCTATGGGCGATATGTATTAATGCCGAGTGGCGAGAACGGGAGAAAATTCCGACCCCGGTCACTGTTATACGAGTTTCAAAAACCAGGGCGGGCGCTCCGCCCTGGTTTTGCGTGTTTAGGTTAGTAATGTATTTATTAAAATTGGATCTAAAGGAGAAATATAACGGATGTTCCTCAACAGAATATTCCGGCTTTTTTCAAATGATCTCGCAATAGACCTTGGGACTGCCAATACGCTTGTTTACGTGCGGGGTAAGGGAATTGTGCTCACCGAGCCATCGGTTGTCGCGGTTCGAAAGGATGAGCGCGGCGCCAACAGGGTCGTGGCTGTGGGTAAAGACGCAAAGATGATGCTCGGAAAGACTCCCGGCAATATCACTGCGATCAGGCCTATGAAAGATGGCGTGATTGCGGATTTTGAAGTAGCCGAAGCAATGCTGAGATACTTCATACGCAAAGTACACAACAGGCGCACCCTTATAAGGCCAAGAGTAATAATCTGTATTCCGTCGGGCATTACGCAGGTTGAAAAAAGGGCCGTCAGGGAGTCCGCTGAATCCGCCGGCGCCCATGAGGTTTACCTGATAGAAGAGCCTATGGCGGCTGCAATCGGGGCAGGGCTCCCCATAACCGAGCCGGTTTGCAACATGGTTGTGGACATTGGCGGAGGAACAACCGAAGTCGCTATCATCTCGCTTGCAGGGATAGTTTACAGCAGGTCTGTGCGTGTTGGCGGGGACAAGATGGACCTGGCCATACTTCAGCACATTAAAGGTAAGTACAATCTGCTGATAGGTGAAAGAACCTCGGAACTTATAAAGACCACCATTGGGAATGCTTATCCTCTTGGTGAAACAGAAACTATGATGATAAAGGGCCGCGACCTCGTAACGGGGATTCCCAAAACCCTTGAGGTCAATTCGGATGAGATCCGGGAATCGATCCAGGAACAAATCGATTCCATCCTGGAAACCATAAAGGTTGTTCTTGAGCAGACGCCTCCCGAATTGGCGGGCGACATCGTGGACCGCGGTATCGTTCTGACCGGTGGAGGAGCGCTTCTCAAAAACCTCGATCACTTCCTGAGACTTAAGACGGGATTGCCGATAATGCTAACAGAGGACCCCCTCTCTACTGTCGTGCTCGGTTCCGGTAAGGCTTTGGACGAGATTGCAATCTTAAAGGACGTGCTATCCTGAAAAGCTGAAACTGACGTCTTGCTCTTTTGGGGGGTGCTCAATAATAATTTCACTTGCAATATCGTTTGTCTCTCCCTGTGTCGAGTGAAATGACAATCTCCGCCACTTGGCTCTCGGCATTGAAATTCATTATCGTGCACTCTACCCTGTCTTGGGTTAATTCCCCTATGGCCTTCGCTATTGCAGACTCAATCTTCTCCAGTGGAATGGTCTTCAATTTACAAGCATAGGAAGCATGGTACCGCTCATCGAAATTTCCTTTTTTTTCTTCCATAACCACTCCTTTCTGAGTCCTGAGTTAAAAATAGCCATGGACCACTCATGAATTCCTAAGATAATCACCCAAACTGATGTTACCATGTTGCCACACTGGAACAATCAGTTGGGCAGGGATAATTATTTCACCACCTTGTCCGGGAAAAGGGGCCGGCTCCTTCCATTGAACAGCGATGAAAGAAAAAGAGACTCGAAAGGACGATTGGAAATATGAAGGCAGACTTCTACCGGCTGTTCCCTTTTCTGCCTACCCGAATTGGGAAAATTCCCTACTCAAAGTGGGGGCGAAACAGACCATACACTGACGGAATCTCGATTCGCAAATGCGCCAGACAAGACGAGCGGAAGCTGAATGCATTTCAAGTGGACAAGCACGGTATCGCTGAGGGGGAAATCATGCTGAAGGAACTAATTGAGACCATGGTGAGGGCTTTGGTGGACAATCCCGAGCAGGTGAAAGTTTCTGAGATTGAGGGTGGGATGACCTCGATTATCCAACTGTGGGTAGCCAAGCCAGATCTTGGAAAAGTGATCGGAAAGCAGGGGCGTAACGTCGATGCGATGCGTACAATTTTGAGCGCTGTTTCAATGAAGATACACAAACGCGTCATTCTCGAAATCATCGAATAGTTATTGGCGAGCAGAAGAGATATCTAATTGAAATACCGCGAGAGTATCTTCACAAAAAGATTATTTGTCATAAGACCTCTCATTTCCGAAAGACCTGAAACTCCCTACCACACTCCACGCACCTGTTCTCAAAAATCTTCACTATCGGAACCCCCAGAATCCTGCCCACCCACGTGACTATGTTGGTAAAGGATACCGTTGATTGGACATTCTGGCTTCCACATTCAGGACACTTCGCTTTTATTCGTGGATCTTGAATAATCATAGCGCGATCTCCTTTTGATGGATGATGTTGTTTGGCCTCCGATCTGAGTTTTGAATAGTTGGCATGAAAGTGCAGTTGTGAATAAAATTCTTTTTGTATTCATATATTTAAGGAGGAAGCATCATTCCAGCGGCTGGATGAAGTCCGTTCCAGTGAGTCTGCGCGTTGGCGCTGACCAATGTGAGATCATTGGCAGAAGTCTATAAAATGGGGCGGATGCGTGCGATCCGGATGGGCAGCTCAGAAGGCTATAAGACACGATTCTAAAGCCCGGCTCGACGGCGAATCTTCTCGCCATTGCAAAAGTTGTCTAAGTCCTTAACTTTTTAGTGTAACACAAATGAACCCTGTATTTTGACCTTAGACGAACCATCAAGGCCCAGGGAGAAAATAGGAGAAACAATGAAGAAATTAAATATACCGGCATTGGCTATATTGATTGCGCTTGCCTTCATCGCTCAACCTCTTGCTGAATGTGTGGCCCAAAACGGGGATATAGCGAGCGCTATGAGGGGACACCGCCTATACAACCTGCTTGGAGAAAATCTTGGCAGGATCGAGTGTGTAACGTCCGATGATTACGGACAACCGGCTTTCATAATCCTTCCCGTCACGGGCAGCAAGATTGTAGCTATCCCGTTTTCAGCACTTCTGCTTCCAAGCAGCGGAGTGAACAAATTAGTTGTCAATATTACCAGATACCAACTGCGCAACTCACCAGGTTATTCAATAAACGCAGCGGATGCTTTTTGTCGCCTCTAGGAGCCTGTCGGAGAAATGGCATTTAGAGCCGTTTTCTGCTAATATGGCCCCACTATGGAAAAGACATTCAAATCTTGTGACCGGAAACAAATGTTGCTGCTCCCCCCTTCGCTAATGGATTGGCTCCCGAAGGGACACCTCGTATATTTCATACTGGATGTGGTCGAGCGGCTTGATCTCTCAAAAATATATGCCACCTATAATAAGGGCGACGGTCGGGGACAGCCCCCGTATGAACCCCGGATGATGA
>JBKQTS010000007.1:0-3935 GCA_052143075.1 Syntrophobacteraceae bacterium
TCGAACACGAGCGAGAATTTGTTCAGGTCGTTCTTGGATTCCTTTTCAAGGAAGTCCCCGGTCGGATGGAGCAGCCGGATTCGGGCCTGCCCGATTTGCACATCTTTAAACAGATCGGGAAATGTCCGAATTTTTATATTGCGCTTCAACGCAATTTCATCGAGATGGGAATGAACACTCCTGCCCTCCTCCTGATGGGAATTAATTCCCCTGCCCTTCTGGTCATCCAGGGTGATTCCGCTCGTCCACAAGGACCCCACGTCGAAATTGCGCAGGATGAAGCGAAGCCCAAGGCCGTGGTCGGGGTGATCGTGCGAGAGCGCAACGTAGTCCAGTCTGCGGATTCCCTCATGCCACAGAAACGGCGCCAGCACCTGACGTCCGATATCGTATGATTCATCGGGAATCCCTCCGCCGTCGACTACCATCGTCTCACCCGTGGGAAACCTGACGAGGTTGGATGTCCCTTGCCCCACGTCGACAACGTCCACCCTCAATACGCCTGAATTGCTGGACCCCGTTAAGTTGCCCAGCGCCAGACCGCCGCAGATAAGCGCACCCATTGCGACCAGACCGGCAACCTTGAGTTTTCGTGCAAAAGGGGCAAGGAAAAGGCCCAGGGACGCGTAAACCACAAAGAGCCATACGGGTGAAATGCTGCCGGTCCAGAAATAGCTCCAGGAAAAGCCGGCAAACCATTCTATCAGCCGCAGACAGCCCCAGAGAAGGTAGTTTACGATGAAGATAACCGGCCAGGCCAGGGTTTGGCTGAACGCGAACAGGAGCACGCTCAAAAGTCCCAGGGGCAGAACCACGAACCCCATATAGGGAATCAGAAAGACATTGGCGAAAAATCCTATCAGGGCAAATCCATCGAAATAGAAAATTATCAGCGGGATCAGCAGGATATTGATTGCTATCGAAATCCAGAAAGCGTCTTCGAACTGGGCTATTATCCTGCCCGGGACGCCGTCGGGCTTGAGGGCTGGAAATATCCTGTGAAGCCTGATTCCACTAAATCGCGGATAGATCACGATGATTGCAAAAACACATGCAAACGTCAGTTGGAAGGGGATCTGCCAGAGGTTTTTGGGGTCCAGGGCCAGTATGCACAGGGCGGCAAAGGCCAGGACCGTCAAAGAGTCGGCCTTACGGTACCAGAAGCCGGCAAGGAGAAACACGGCCAGGGTCAGAACGGACCTCCAGATCGTGGGGGCCCCAAACCCGGCAAGGAACGCGTAGAGCACAGCGCAGGCAAGAGCGGGCCAAAGGGCTATCTGCTTATCACTAATTCTGCTGAGAATTGAGGGGCACAAAAAACGGACTGCGAGGCGAACGAGCCAGAATACGAACATGCTGACCATCCCGATGTGCAGGCCCGAAACCGAGAGCAAGTGGTTCAGGCCCGTTTGGTGGATATGGTCCTGCCAGTTCCTGTCCAATAACAATTTGTACCCGAGTATCATCGCCGCATAAAAGGCCGCCGGCTCCGGGTCCATCGATCTTTGGGCCCACAGAAGCGTCTTTTGCCGGAAGAGCTCGATTCGGCCTCTTATCGAACGGAGGACGGAAGACAGAGGACGGAGGGCGGAAATCCGTCCGGCATCCCCTGGATCACCAAATGAGGTCCCCGATGCGGGCTCGAGCTTTATCAAGAACCTTTCGTCCTTCAAAAAGCAGTGGGCATAGAGACCTTTTTCGGCCTGATAATGCACGTAATCGAAGCCGCCGGGATTTCTGAAGCTGCGGAAGCGCTTGAGAACGGTCCTAAAGAGCAAGCGGTCGCCGGGTACGAAAAAGGCGCCGGGATTTGCAGGGTCCTTTATGGGAAGGCTGAGCAGTACTCCCCCGTCCAAAGGAGTTTGCCCGCCGCCGGTTATTGCGCGGAGGAGGTGGAGCGGGATTCGGATGTTGTCCGGATAATATTCAGGTGAGGCCGAGGCTTCTACAACTTTTTTCGATGCCGCTTGCGGCCTGATATATTCAGGCGAGCCGGTCACCTCCGCGATAAATGTCGCCGGCTGACCGTTGAGATATGGTTCGAGGGCCTGAGGAAATTGGGGGGCCGTGGCTTTTGAGGCCCACATTCCGAAGATGAAGAACAGCAGCGCGGGAATGGCGAAAGTACGGAGGACTGAAGACGGAAGACGGAACCAGTTGGCGAAACGATTGCGCGGCCACAGGGATATAACCATGGCAACGATGAGAATGAGGGCGGCAAATGCGAAATAGTGCGTTTGGACCGGCAGGCCCTCCCCAAACAGGCAATCCGCCGCGATCCCAAGCATAAAGAAGACCGTGAGCCATAAAAGCGGGCGTGAGGGCATTGAAGAGCGGGTGAATAGGTGGATTGGTGAATTGGTGAATAGGTCAAAGACGACAAAATTTTTATCCCAGGGGCGCAGAGAGCGCGGGGAGACACGTGACTTGGTGACAGATATGGTTTTTTCCGATTCACCCATTCATCCACCTAAACAGGCGTCAGCATCTGCCGGGTTTTTTGCCTGGCGTTCCGCCATAAGTTCCATGAACCGCAAAAACGGGGGACATTATTGACACGGATTCATAACGATGGCAACGGAGAGTTTTTCCTGCGGCTAAAGCCAAATTGAACAGGCGCGAACAAATTTCTCACCGTCCATTCGTACTACTATCAGTTAAGTTCTTGTTCTTTGCGCAAGGTTTTCTCTGCGATCTCAGCCTTCTCTGCGGCCCGTCTAAATTCCAACGCATAGCCGGCTCGTCTCCGGGCATCAAAAATGCCCGGAGATCTAATTTATCCGCTTTGGTTTTTTGTTTCAAAACCTCTGCGCCCTCTGCGTCTCTACTACGGTGGATCTTTTTGGGTTGCGGCTATGCTGCCCCGTGCAATTCATTTTAATCGGACAGTATTTTAGAACGAAGGACGGGGCGCTGCAAAACGGCAATCAGAAGCGGCAATAGAAGCGGCAAAATAAAAAAACGTGAATGGGTGAATCTACGGGACAGGTTCTAAATACTCTCTCGAAGATCAGGGAGCGCCATTCCACTGGTGCTTTCCATCATGATTCAAAGATCTTCGAGCAGACAAACAGATTTCGGATGACCCATTTTCTCCGCGAACTTCGCGTCCGCCGTCACCAGGATGCACATGGTCTCTTCGGCCAGGGCCAGGTAACAGGCATCATAAAATGTCACCCCATTTTGCGACATCCAATCAAAGCAAAGCCGGAGCATTTTTTCGGTCAGAGGGATGCTGGATAACTTCAGACTGACGAGCAAATTCATCTTCGCGGACGCCTCACCAGGGAATAGCCTGCCCAGAAAGTTGCCTACCTCATATTCCCAAAGGCATGGCGCAAGCAACTCAGAGCGGCCTTCCACCCACGTATTGAGGAGGGCCAACGCTTTGTCCTGATCGGATTCTCGCTCATCCCCAAGAACCCACTTTAGAATCACGGATGCGTCAACCACGTATCGTTGCATTCAATGCGTGCTCCTGTCTTGAGACAATTCCTGGACAATTTCCTGCGATGACAGCTTTTGCATGGCCGAGCGCGTCTCGATCAGCTTCTCCACCGCCTTTCTCCTGCGAATGGATTCAAGCTCCTTGCGCAAAGCCTCGTTTACGACCTGGCTTCTCCTGCCGAGAGGCACGAGTTGCTCCAGATCCCTGCAGATCAGCTCTTCGATGAGGAAATTCAGTTTTCTGGTTGGTCTTTTCATATGTTGCTCCATTTTATTATTCCGCAATATTACACCCTAATTATACCCATCAAGATCGCATTAATCAAGGTTCAACTTTACAGGACCGGGGACTGAACCCTCACTGCGTTGCGGGTTCGCGGTGAGCGTTACGTGACCAGGCCACATACTTATAGTTCGCGGCCGGAACCCTCACTTCGTTTCGGGTCCGCGCTGGACATAGTAGAAGCGCCTTTGACGCTTCAAGTTCG
>JBKQTS010000008.1:0-13360 GCA_052143075.1 Syntrophobacteraceae bacterium
TCCATACGAAAGCTTGCCTCCCTGTAAACTTTGAGCGGTTCACAGGGGGGAGGCTTTCGTATATTCCCGGAAATGTCAAACTCTGGGAGTCCGCCGGCAGAGCCGGAGGATTACCCTGTTATTTAGGTCTTGCTTCCATGACAACTCTAGGACAACTTTCGGGGGGACGTCAAGGGCTTTTGAGGGAGTTTGTGGGAAAAGAGCAAAATGCTAACTGATTGTTATTGCAGGATATGGGAACTTAGAGGAAGTCTTGGGAAAGTTAGCAAATGTAATGTCAATACAATTGTGGCGACACCGTCGTCGCAATCCGATAGATCCCGGTTCAACCAATTGTGCGTGCAATGCATGCCTGATGAGCAAAATGTTTGAGTGATGTTAACTTATGCTATATTTTCCACCATATAGTTAATAAAAAAGCATCCTAGAAAAGTCGGCAATCCAGGAGTCATTCTCAATGATATGGATAAGTTGTCAATATGGCTTTGAAAGTAGAAACTGAGCTTATATTTACTTTTATATTAAAGTTAATATTACGGATCGAGTGCCCCGATGTTGTCGGCAGGTGCGAACTCAGTTCTGTTCTGCTAAAGTCAAGAAATGTTAATGGAAGTACAAATGTTTTGCAGAATCCCGTACTACGTGTACTACGTACAGAGGAGAGATATCTCAACTTTCTTATGACTCTCTGGAATTCGAAAAAACATTGCTCTACTTTTTGCTATCCCCCTCAGCCGAATTATTTTTCGCCTGCAGACCGTTTGTAATGAAGTCCAAAACGAACTCCTCGATTTGCTCGTAATTATATTGGCTGTCTATAATCGTTCTAAAACACATCATTTCGATGATTCCGGTAAGGGTGTAGGCTGTGAGATCAGGATCCACATTTCTGTATATGCCTTCCTCAATACCTTTTTGTATATCTCTGATAACGGGTTTTGTCAGAGCATGATAAGCCTTTTTGACCTTATCATGCGGCCATTGCTCCTCGCCGACCATTTCAGCGCGCAACTGGTTCAAAATTTCATTGTATTTCGAGTAATTATCGTAGAAGACACGGCCACGGATAACCATTCTCTTGACGATATCATCCTCCTGCCTTATGGCTTCAGTCGCATCACCCAGAATAGTGCGGATAACATAGTCCACAACATCTACGAAGAGTTCCTGTTTGTCTTTGAAGTAGATGTAGAAAGTGCCTGTTGAAATGCCCAGGGAGCTAGTGATGTCGCGGACTTTTATCTTACGATAGCCTTTCTCCGAGAAAACCCTTATCGCCGCTTTAAGAATCTCCTGCTTCTTCCTATCCTTGGCTTTAGTGGTCCTGGCAATCTCTCGCAACTGAGATTCGAGCGAATCGCCGGGCTCATCGTCCCTCTGTTCCAGTTTCGCGATGCTCTCTTTTAGAAAGGAAAGCGACACCCGTCCACTTGATTTGATTTTTTGAATACTCTCAAGCGTTTTAAGGTGACTCTCGTCGTAGTAGGCCATCGTCCTGCCGGTCTTTACAGGGGGATGGAGCACGCCAATCCGCACGTAGAAGTGTATGCTCGTCTTTGGCACACCTGCCTTGCTCTCCAGCTCACTGATACGCATGAATCCCTTCTCGCCCATCTTTTTTCTCCAAACTATAGATTGAAACTCTATAGATCAAGAAATGCCGGATTCTTACTGCTGGCGCTTTACCCACCTGAACGAAGCTCATAAATTATCGATATCCAACACTTTTAATAACTTACAGCTGTTCATCCGATCTTGCGCATTCCCGCTGTAATGTATTGACAGCCGTGTAACTGTTGAGTAGATATAGTAACGACTGTTCATATCACACTGTGTAGATTAGCTCAGATGACCGAGGATGTCAACAGCATTATGTGCAACCAAACAGGCAAAGTCCCCAAAGACGCTGGTCCAGTGAAGCCTGCGGCGAATTAGGGTTCGGCTGCAAAAATGACAAAAGGGGGTAAAAAATGAGTACTGGCAAAGGGAAAATAGCAATTATCGGCATTGGAGAAGTTCCTACGGGAATTTACCCCGAGAGATCGCCCTGGGAAATCATCTATGAGATCTGTGGTCAGGCGGTGCTGGATTCGGGATTGGACAAGAACGACATTGAAGCGGTCGTGACTGTCGCGCCTCAGGCCCAGGCACGACTAAATGCCGAAATCTCCTTTGGGAAAATCCCCGAGGAGCTGGGATTGAAAGGCTGCAAAGACGTCTGTATCTGTAACGCGGGAGGGGCATCCACTTCCAACTGCCTTCGCTTGGCCGAGCATCTGATCGCGAGTGGCACGGCCAGGGCTGTCCTCGTACCTCACGTCACGGTTCATTCCAACATCAACCAGGAGGAGCTGATCAATTTTTTTGCCCAAGCCGGTATGGACCTCCAATGGGAATACCCTTTCGGGACGACGTACAACGCCATGATCGCCATGATGACCCGCCGTTACATGCATGAGTCGGGAGCCACGCCTGAGGACATGGCCTCCATCGTGGTATCGCTGCGAAAGTGGGCCGCACTCGACCCAAACTCGGTATTCTTCAACAAAAAAGTCCCTTCCATAGAAGAAATACTCTCCTCGCCCATGGTCGCGGACCCGCTCCACAAAAGGGAATGCAACATTCTGGCCGATGGGGGTGCCGCCATGGTGGTAACTTCCGCTGACCTGGCGGCAAAAGTGACTCGTACGCCTGTCTATAAGCTTGGCGAAGGCGCCGTCTTCTTTACGGCATGTCCCGTACTCAGACACAACGACATGATGACCCGCGGCTTCAGAGAGTCTGCGGCGACAGCCCTTTCCGAAGCGCACATCACTAAAGAAGATATCGACATTTGGAACATCTATCTGGCCTATCCCGTGGGACACCCCATCATGATGGAGGCCCTAGGACTTTGCGAGCCCGGCCGAGGATGTCAGGCCTTTGTGGACGGAAGCACCTGGCCTGGAGGGAAAATGCCATGGTCCACCATCGGCGATGCTGTCGGGCGGGGGCATACGGGCTCGGGCGTGAGCACTGCGACCTATGTGGAGACCGCCCGTCAGCTCATGGGCAAAGCAGGCGCACGCCAGGTGGAGGGAGCCAGATACGTTTTTCAGAATACATCCGGAGGGTCGGGAATGAACAATATCGCCACGGTATGGGGGAAGGAGTTGATATGAAAGATCAATACATTAAACCGATTCCTGTGGTCCAGCCCTGGACTGAAGCGTTTTGGAAAGCGACCAAAAATCACAGCCTCGTGATTCAAAAATGTGGGGGTTGCGGAAGTCTGATCTTCTACCCCAGGAAACGCTGCCCGGAGTGCTGGTCTTCCGAGTTGGGGTGGCAGGAATCTTCAGGAAGGGGAGCAGTTTATACCTTCGCGATTGTCAGGGACATGGTCGAACCGAAGTTCGTATCCGACCTTCCCTACGTCCTGGCTATGGTCGAGCTTGAAGAATCCATCCGGATGATGAGCAGGATCGTTGAATGCGATCCCGGGGCGGTCGAGATCGGAATGGAAGTCGAGGTGGTCTTCGACGACATTACGGATAGGCATGCACTGCCCCTCTTCAGACCCGTCGATGAAAGCCTCAGGATCAAAGCAACGGATGGCGATCAGACCGGCAAGGCTTCCGAACCGGCTCTTTTCATGAGTCCGGACGATTACCAGACGATTCTCTACGAAACCGGCGGGACCAATGGCGCCGTATGCCGCATCACGTTCAACAGGCCGGAGAAAAGGAATTCCATTAACAGGCGAATGGCAATGGAGCTGCGGGACGCCTTCCGAAGGGTCAGAGAGGATAGGTCCGTTGGTGTCGTGGTGCTTGCGGGTGCGGGAGGGTCCTTCTGTTCGGGCGGCGATTTGGATGTTTTTCCATCGCTTGCCGAGCATCAGACGAGCCTCAACTGGCTCGCCCATGAAGGCCTCGATGTTCAGAAGGCGATCACGGACTGCGAAAAGGTGGTCATAGCTAAGATCGATGGGTACTGCCTGGCCGGCGGGCTTGAACTCGCCCTGTGCTGTGATCTGCTCTATGCAAAGGAATCAGCCAGGATGGGATTTACGGAAATAAACATGGGCATTCTTCCCGGGTGGGGCGGAACGGCCAGGATAGTCAGGAGCATGCCGGTCTTCAGGGCCCGAGAGATCATCTACAGCGGCCGCAAGGATTACACGGCCCGTGAAATGTTCGAAATGGGTTTGCTGTCACGAGTCTTCAGTGACCAGGAGTTCGAGGAACAGTTCGAAAAGGCGGTTGCCCAGCTCGCTGCAAAAAAGCCGATAGCCTTGCGGATGGGCAAGGAAATCATGGCCAAATCCGCCGACGGGGGCAGCATAGATACAGCTCTCGCTATTGAGCGCAACGGCATCCAGTGGCTGACCTACGCGCCGGACATTCAGGCCATGATGGATCAATTCCGCAAGAATGTGAAGAGTTAAAAGGAGACCGGAATGGATTTCAATTTTAGCGAAGAACAGGAAATGCTCCGCAAAACCATTCAGAAGTTTTGCCGCCAGGAGCTGACCAAGGAAAAAGTGCGTTGGATGGACGAAAACTGCGACTTCATTCCGGATGAAATATGGAATGGATTGGTAGATCTCGGGATATTCGGCCTTCCCATCCCTGAGCAATATGGAGGACTCGGACGGGGTCATACCGACCTGATGATCGTGATGGAAGAGCTGGCCACGGTTTCCGTTTCAGTTGCCCTGTGCGCCGGAACAACCCTGTCTTTTGGGGTGACCCCCATTGTGCACCTTGGAACGGCGGAGCAAAAGGAGCAGCACCTGCCGCGCATTGCAGCGGGTAGTGAGAAATGGGCCATGGCGTTGACAGAGCCGGACGGGGGAACGGATATTCTGGGCGCAATACGGACCAGGGCGGAAGACAAAGGCGACCACTGGCTAATAAACGGCCGGAAGATCTTCATAACCGGCGCCCATGTGGCCGACTACATCATGACTGTCGCCATCACCGACCCCGAAGCGAAGCGGTCTCAAGGCCTGAGCGTCTTCATCGTCCCGCGAAAAACTCCCGGGCTGGAAACCGGCTTAATTCCCAAACTGGGCTGCCACGCCTGCGGGGCAAACTTTGTCTACTATGATGATGTGCGCATTCCCAAAGAAAACCTGCTCGGAAAGCTAAACGAGGGCTGGTGGGGCCTGCTGAACGTCCTCAACCCCGAGCGTATCGGCACGGCCGTCCTTAGCCTTGGGATTGCAAGAGCAGCTTTCAGAGATGCCTTTGAATACGCCAAGGGGCGAAATGCCTTTGGAGGCCCCATCGCCCGCTTTCAAATACTTCAGCACTACCTGGCCGATATCGCCATTGAAATCGAAAATGCACAAAACCTCGTCTACAAGTGCGCCTGGCTCGCCGACCAGGGTAAACCCATGCACATAGAAGCCTGCATGGCCAAGATCGTCGCAGCGCGCGCCTCTGAGAAGGCAGCCACCTGGGGCATGGAGATTCTGGGCGGCTACGGCTACACCATGGAATATGACATGCAGCGCTACTTCAGGGATTACAAGCAGATGGCTTTCGCGCCCATTTCCGATGAGATGGCGAAGAACATGATCATGCAGTTCATGGGATACCCAAAGAGTTGGTAAAAGCGATGGTATGAACACGGCGGATGATTACCCGGTTGTACAGCCGGCTTTTTCCCGCACGCATGCATTGACCTTCAAGGAAGCCTGCGCGACAGGAGCAAAGGATAAATGAGCATATTTAAAGAGGAATACAAGAGAAAACTCAAATCGGTTGAGGATGCAGCCAGGCTCATCAAAACCGGAGATAAGGTAGTGAGCGGGATGGGACTGGCCAATCCTGTCGGGATGCTTAATGCTCTAGGCAAACGTGCAAAGGCCGGCGAATTTGATGACGTTGAACTAATTCTTATGGGGCTCATTCTATGCGATATGGATTGGCTTAAGCCTGAATATTCCATGCACATGCGTGTACATGAATTTTTTTTAATGGCACCTGACGTAAGAGCTTTAGTGCATCAAGGATTTGCAGATTATCAGCCCAGTCACGGTTCTGATATGCCAAGCCTTATGACCGATCACATGCTGAAGGATCTTCCTCCAGGGAAAGTCATGGTTATCACCAGCGTTTCACCAATGGATAAGAACGGGTTTTTCAGTTTCGGCACTACTCCCGGACCAATTGTAGAGCCAGCGCGGCTGGATAATACAACCGTACTTTTGGAGGTGAACCAGAATCAACCACGGGTTTTCGGAGATAACTTCATACATATCTCGGAGGTGGATCATGTTGTTGAATACGACTTTCCACTACTGGGTATTCCTTGCCCTGCCCCATCTCATGAAGATTTGATCATTGCAGATCTCATTGCAGAGCTGATCGAAGACGGTTCCACTATACAGCTTGGGATTGGGGGAATACCCAACCAGCTCGCAAAAGTGCTTACGAATAAGCGTGATCTGGGGGCGCATTCCGAGATGGTGGGAGATGCGTTCAAGTACCTCTGGGAATTGGGCGTTTTAAACGGGAAGAAAAAAACCGTTTGTCCCAGAAGGATAACCGGCTGTTTCGCTATGGCCTCAACCGAAGTGTACGAATGGATGCATGAGAACCCGGCGGTTGAGATGTATAGCCAGGCTTGGACCAATAATCCTTTAGTGATAGGACGGAACCACAAAATGGTGGCAATTAATCAGGCCCTGGAAATAGACCTCACAGGTCAGGTGGCGTCCGAGAGTATCGGCACCCGCCAATACAGCGGCACAGGGGGGCAGTTCAACTTCACTCAGGGCGCCCAGCTCTCACCTGGAGGGAAATCTTTCATATGCATGCATTCAACGGCGGAAACCAGGCAAGGCAGGGTGTCCAAAATTGTTCCTGTGCTAAGACAGGGCTCCGTAGTGACAACTCTGCGAACCGAGGTCCAGTATGTGGTGACCGAGTTCGGCGTGGTGCTTTTGAGGGGCAAGTCAATGAGAGAAAGGGCTAAGGCGCTCATTGGCATAGCTCATCCGGACTTCAGAGAGCAACTCTGCGAGGAGGCTAAAAGACTCAACCTTCTTTTGTAAAACATGGAAACGAAATGAAGTAGTGAACGTGCGATTGGACAAAGTCGAAGCCGTGAGATCAACCCGACTCGTCATTCCCCTGGCGTAACAGGGAAGACCTCTTCCATTCATCTAATCCTGTGCGATCTCAACCTCTTTTGTCAGCTAAGGGACCATCTCACGTAAACAAAATCAGATTCAGAGAGCTCCACGAGAGATCCTTTTAATCATTTCCATTATTTTCGGGTGGAACGTGGTCAGGCTGGGTCGTCAGGCTGATTCGGAAGGGGGTGGGAAGTCGTACGGATATGGGTGGCTGGCCGAAAACTCTAAGGCAACTTAACGGAAGATAGTTCAAAACCGAAGGGAGGTGCAGTTATGAGCATTGAATTCAAAAAAGATTCTTTCTTTAAGATCGACCCGGAGCCTCATTTGGTCGGCAACTTGGACCAGGTGAACCATTTTCCGGGCGTCAAGATGTGGTGGAGAGCCATAGAGGGTATTCGTCGTCCGCTGCTCTCCGGTATTCCGCCGGAGTCTTTTCAGGGTTTGGAGCCATGGGAGATGGCCAAGAGCGAGGACCCGGCCAAACTGCTTGCGGCAATGGACAAGTATGGAGTGGACGTGGCCTGTCTTTTGCCGGAGTCCATGATGGACACGACTGGTTATACCACCCGCTGGTGCACTAATGGAGAAATGGCGAAAATCGTCGAAACCAACCCTGATCGATTCATGTACCAGCCCAATCTATCGCCGATAAAGCACAAAGGCGTGAAGAACACGATTTGGGAGCTGGAATACTGGGTAAAGGAGAAAGGGGCCAGGATCTTCAAATTCTACCCACCAGAGGACACCTATATCAATGATCAGGAGCTTTGGCCGTTTTACGCCAGGGCTGAAGAATTGGGAATCGTGCTCGATATTCATACGGGCTTCTGCTGGGTCCCTCCCGGCAAAAGCAAGTACGCGCTGCCCATCTATCTGGATGATGTCGCAAGGGACTTTCCCGAGCTCAAGGTCAATGCCTTTCACATGGGGTATCCCTACTGCGACGACCTCAATATGGTGGCCATGGGCCATCCTAATGTCTACGTGTGCTTGAGCCTGCTGGTGCCTTGGGCAATCGGCGCTCCCAGGAAGTTCGCCAAGATTATCGGCGAAGCCCTGCGGTGGGTTGGACCGGAAAAGATCATCTGGGGCACCGATTACGCAGGATTTGGAGTCCAGGTTAGATGCGCCGTCACGGGCCTGCGGGACTTCCAGATTCCAGAGGATTTGCAGAAGGACTATGGCTATCCGGTCATTACCAATGATGATCGAGCCAAAATGTTCGGGGGAAACCTTGGCCGGCTTCTGGGGATAGATACCTCAAAAAGAAGAGTGGAGTAACCCTAGCCATTTACTCGGCCGGGGCAATCCCCGGTTCGACTTTAAGGAGAGAAAAAAATGAGCTTCGACGCCCTTTTTGAACCAATCGAGATCGGCAATGTAAAGATAAAAAACCGCATTGCCATGGCCCCGATGAATCCCGGAATTGCGGGACCAAACGGGTATCATTCGGACGCCAATACGGCCTGGTACGCAATGCGCGCCAGGGGAGGCTTCGGGTTGATCATCACCGAATGCAACGTGATGAATCCTCATCGCTGGCAAGGCTCCGAGATTATGAACCCATCTTTATTCACCGACTACCGCTACTATCGCTTTCACAGTGAGATGGTCAAACTGGTTCACCGGTACAATGACTGCAAGATATTCATGCAACTCAGCCCCGGATGGGGTAGGCAGGGGCACCCGCACGTGGAATCTCCCGACTGCCCTGCCGGCGCCCCTTCGCCGATCCCTTTGGAAATAGATTGGCGCAATTTGACCAAGGGGTGGGAGAAGCAATTTAAACGGATCAACCCGATGATGCCGGAGCTTGAAATCCTCCAGAAGATGAACGATGAAGAGTATAAAACCTTCAGCCATGTGACCCGCGAGGTGTTGGCCAAAGAGAATCCTGAAATTTTTCATGTCTTCTGGGGAGATACGCCACGTGAACTGACAGTACCGGAGATCGTCGATCTGGAGGATCGATTTACAACCCAGGCATTTTACGCTTTCGAGTTGGAATACGACGGCGTAGAGGTCCATGCTCCCCACGGATATTTGATCCATCAATTCCTGTCACCACGCTCAAACCAGCGTCATGACGAGTACGGGGGATCCCTCGAAAATCGGGCCAGATTTCTCCTGAACATCGTTGAAAAGACAAGAAAAAAGATCGGACCGGATAAGGCTTTCGGAGTGCGGCTTTCGGGTGATGAACTGATGCCCGGGGGCATCGGCCATGAAGAAGTAAAGCAGGTGGTTTCGTGGTGTCGCGATGCGGGGGCAAATTTCTTCAACGTTTCTCAGGGATGCTACGAAAACCCGGGGGCGGCATTCGCTCCTGACGGCGAGAATGAGTTCACAAAATGGGCGCACGGCTTCAAAGTGGCCTCGGGGGGCCTTCCAGTGATCACCCCGAATTTCGTAAATCCCGAGACCGCGGAAGAGGTGGTCAAGTCGCGGCAGACCGACATGATCTCCTTAGGCCGCCAGGCTATCGCCGACCCATTTTGGCCTGTCAAGGTCAAAGAAGGCAGGGTGAATGACATCGTCAAGTGTGTAAGGTGCCAGCAGTGCTACATGAACCTGATCAGAAACCAATGGACGGAATGCTCGATGAATCCTACTGCGGGCAGGGAAAAACTCTACCCGGAGCTTTGGCTCGATACGCCTGGTCTGGAAAAGAAAGTGAGCCTCTTCAAAAAAAGGGCGATAGGGCTGCCACAAATCTAATCCATTCGATTAGGGCCGGTTCTCATAATAGAGAATGGAAGGATATTTTTGAAGTGAAAGGAGGTGGATTATAACACGGATAATCAAACGCTTATAATCTAACTGCTAACGATGAAAAAGGATTGAGAAGATGGAACTTACGATTGAATCGAAGATCTCCGCATTATTGGGAAATGAACGCAGCAAAGAGGTTGTCGCAAAGCACTGTCCCGGGTTGCAGGACGACCCCCGGATGAATATGGCCATGAACATGACCCTGAGTCAAATCATTCCCTTTTCAGGAGGAAAAATCACTCCGCAGATCATCGAAGCTATCGCCGAAGATCTGGCAAAACTTTGATCGAGCATCAATGAACAGGATTTGGGGCAAAAGACGCGAGGATTGCCCCAAATCTGATCCAAAATGTTCATCAGGCGGCCTTCGATTTCGCGGGCCTTGGCTGACATCGGGGCTGAAAGGAGGTCGTGTGAACGGGGCCGCCCGCATGCGGGCGCAAAGCAGAACCAGTTGGAGTGGACCGAATCACTGGCCCTGTTTTGAAGAGTGCTGACTTTTTTGCAATTCGAGGGGGAAAAGATGAAGAAATTTCTTTTGCTTATGTGTGTATCCATGGCAGTGCTAATGATGGTCAGCCCTGTCTTCGCTGGGGAGCTGTGGGATCCCCATCTGCGAGGCATAGACGAAGGATTGGCCGCCGGGGCGCTGCCGCCTCAGGGCTTTTATTTCATTGACGACTTGCTTTTTGCGCCTTCCTGGGTAACTTATGGACCTCTGTATAACTACAATGCGCAGGGTGGCCCAACGCTAACCCCACCTGCTGACGGAAAAGCCAACAGCAACCTGAAGCTTTTCGTAGTGGTCGATGTTCCCACACTGCTGTGGGTCCCGGGATGTAAGTTTTTGGGCGCCGATTATGGCGCTGCTATTGCTGAACCGTTCGATTATACGAACTTGAGAGTGCAGATTCAAAATGGTAATGCCGCCGGTGGGACCTCGGCGACCGGTTTGAACGAGTTCCTTGGCGGCGCTCAGTGGGGCGCATTCAACACCATTTTGGTTCCCTACATCTTGTCGTGGCATCTCCCCTGTGATTGGCACGTAAAGACCGCTCTTGCGATTGCTGTTGACGATGCAACAACCTCGCCGGGGAATAGAGTTACGGGGTTGGATCCCGCTACCGGTAATAAATTTGCTTGGAGATGGCAGGGTGACGGCGGCATCTACGCGGAGTCGGGCAATGGGTTCTGGACCTTTACACCCTCGCTTGGCATAAGCTATCTGCACGCCGGCTGGAACTTCAGCGCCGAGGCGTTTTGCAGCTTCAACACCAAGGACTCCTCCACCAACTACCAAACCGGCGACTTTATTGCCGTCGACTACACTATCGCCTATACCTGCGGCAAATGGACGTTTGGTCTCGGCGCATCTCAGGAAAATCAGATTGCGAGCGACAGTTTCGTTCAGCCCACCTTCGCTGGGGGTGACGGCCTCTACCACAGCCAGCCCGGTACCAAAGCCGAAGCATATGAAATCGGACCGCTCGTCGGCTACAATTTCGGCCCGTGCAGCCTGATGTTTAAGTACGGCTTTCCGCTCTATACCAATAACGATGTCGGCGGAGAGGGGTTCTTCCTCCGCCTCGTAGTTCCACTCGGAAAATTAGGGATGTAAGATCGACAAGCACCAAACGGCTGTGCCCCGCAGGGGCGCAGCCGTACTGACCCTTTTTGGCCAAGCAAGGTCAAGGAAGGCCGCTTGCATGACATCGTCAAATGTTTACGGTGTCAGCGCTGTTACATGAACCTGATGACATCCCAATGGATGGATTGCGCGGTGAACCCCACCGCGGGCAAAGAAAAGCTCTACCCGGAGCTTTGGCTCGATACGCCTGGTCTGGAAAAGAAAGTGAACCTCTTCAAACAAAGGGCGATAGGGCTGCCACAGATATAAATTACTAAAGCAAAAGGAAGGAGGCCAAAAAATCAAGGAGGATTATTGTTATTGTACCAAAAATGATTATAGAAAACGGCATTGAAAAGTTAACACACACACCACCTTGTCATTCCGTCTCGTCACTCCGGACCTGATCCGGGGTGCAAGCCAGGTACCTATTTACCGGATGCTGACTTTCCCCGGATCGAGTCCGGGGCAGGCTTGGCATGACGACCTGTTTCGGGCGTTTACTACAAGTGGAAGCTGGCTATAAGAGACAAACTCAATCCAGTCTGAAAGAGAGGAAAACAAATGTCACTTACAGATGAATCAAAAATATCGGCACTATTGGCGGATGACCGCGCTAAGGCAGTTATTGACAAACATTGTCCCGGCATGACCAGCGATCCCCGGCTTAGTATGGCTATGGGAATGACTCTCAAACAAATAATGCCCCTTTCCCAAGGACGTATCACTCCCGGCATAATCGAAGCGATTTCAGAAGATCTGGCAACTTTATAGCTCGGCGTGGAGGGGCAATGACAAACGTGAGTAAAGAGTAAACAACTTTGTACTGACTTACTCATATCCTCCTGGGCCCCCTCTAATGGCCTTGTAGCAGCTTCGCTCAGAGTGGGTCGGGAACAGGTACTCCGGAAGCAACCGTCAATCGCTTCCCGGCAATTTTCATGAAAAGGGCGCTCAACGAACTGAACAGAGGTAATAAAACTGTATGGATGCCATCGAAGATATAAAAAATATGAAAAATATGACTTTCGATGAAATCGAGGTCGGCGCCTCTGCAACCTTCTCTCACAAGCTATCTCAACCCGGGATTGAATTGCTTGCTCTCGTTTCGGGAGACGTCGATCCGTTTCACATTGAACAGGTGGGAAGCGCACATAGCCGGGCGGATTCAAATACTATCGACAGCGCAGCGGCAGCGGCTCTTATCTCAATTGCCATTGGAACGAAACTGCCGGGACCTGGCATGCACATACGCAGGGCGGACTTGAGTTTTCAAGGAGAGATCTCGACCGGAGACACTCTGGAAGCTACTGTTGTCGTCACCAAAAAGATCGAGGAGAACAGAGAGGTTATTTTGGATTGCCGATGTGTCAACCAGGACGGCCTTAAGCTTGTAACAGGGAATGTAACTGTGACAGCGCCCCGCCACAGCATCACCTACTCTGACGTTGTCCCTCCTGAAATCACTCTGCGCCGAAGTGACGAATTCGTAAAGCTTCTGAAAGCCTGTGAAAAGTTTCCGCCCGTTCCATGCGCCATAGCTTACCCATGCGACCACGATTCTCTTTTGGGTCCCATCGAAGCTGCTGAGCGGGGAATCATTCAACTCGTCCTGGTTGGTCCTGAGGATCGCATACGCGAGGTTGCTCAGGCTGGTGGTATTGACATCAGTCCGTATCGGATAGTCTCTGTTCCCTCCAGCCATGAGGCCGCCGAAAAGGCAGTGGAAATGGCCCGTAACGGCGAGGTAGACGCATTAATGAAAGGAAGCCTCCACACGGACGAACTCATGGGCGCGGTCGTGAAATCCGATACCGGTCTTCGCA
>JBKQTS010000009.1:0-5328 GCA_052143075.1 Syntrophobacteraceae bacterium
GAGGACATGTTAAACCTGAAAATGGAGACCATTTATAATACCCAATATTGTCAAAGAACGTTTCTCATAAAACTTCCAGGGAAACCGTCAATTATGAAGGCCCCCTTTTTTCAGCAACCTGCTAGTGTTCAAGGAAATAGTCGATAGTCAATACTACTCGAACTCTTTTGTTTAAGTCTGAAGACGGAGAGAAATAATAATGATCGGTATTTTCAGCCTGGCCAGCGACCCTATCCCTATCGTTAATTGAGAAAAGTCCCTGGCTGGCTTTTCTGATAGCTCCAATTTTGCTACCGCTGTCTTGTGCAAATTGATTAGCAGCAGCCCTTGCATTTTTTGTCGCCTCGGCCATCATTTCCGGCTTTATGGCGTTGAGCCTCGTGAACATGTAACTTAGACCTTCATAGCCCCTGGATTCTGAAATAACCACGCCAGCGTTGATGAGTTCATCTGTCATTTGGCTCACCCGTTGGACTTTATCAACATCATTTGAACGTAAAACAATAGTGGCATCTGCCACATAGCGCAAACCGTCCTTCACCTTTGAGGATTCGGCTTGTCTGTCTGATACCGTCAAGTATTGATTAACAATTTCTTCGGGTTTGAAGCCCTTTTCGATCAAAAATTGGACGACCTTCTTCCGTGTCTGTTCCGACGATTGACTAACCTCACTGAGATTGTCTCCAGCAGTCTTTACTTTGATCGGCCACACAGCAAGATCGGCTTTAACATCACGCTCAGCGAATCCCTTGACCGTGACATAGCGCTCGCTTTTGCGTATTTCTTCAATGGAGCGCCCCAATATCGCCGCTCCTATCACCAACCCGAGAAAAATCCCCAGTGCAAGCAAAATGGATAGGTTTCTATCCGTCGGCATTTTAACGCTCCAAGGCAAAATGTTAGTAAGACTGGAATATTGCACCCGGTCGCAGATTTTACGATCTATCTGTTCCTTGTCAACAAAGAATAGCATTCAACTATGTGGTAGTGGAAAGACGTTTGGGCGCAATTCTGTCAGAATCAAAATTCTGTGACAATGCGAGCGTGGCAGAGTCTATCTATCTTGCCGACGTCGTAACATTTCGATTTTTCATGATATGATTTGCTTGGTATGTCCCGACTTTTCACTCAAAAATGGTTCACTTTTGTTGATTTGCTTCCAACTTTGATACTATTTTGTGTCAATTAGCTTGCATATTTTGAACTCATCCTGGGTGCAAAAACCTTCCAAACTGCTCCCCGAGCGGACACAAGAGTTTTTGGCAAATAAATTGCAACCCTGGTTAAGCGTTGCGCAAAACCAGAAGTCTCCATCTGTAAGGGGGGAGGAAATTCTTCACGCAAAAACGCGATTAAATACGCAAGAAGGAAAGAAGGAGAATGAGCATGGTAAAAATAGAGGCAATCATAAAGCCGTTCAAACTGGAAGAAGTTCGAAAAGCACTATTGGAGATAGGTGTCCAGGTGATGACCGTTTTCGAGGTGAAGGGGTTCGGACGACAGAAGGGGCACATCGAGACGTATCGGGGCGCCTCATACACGGTTCATTTCGAACCCGATTTGATGCTCACGCTATCAGTCAACGATGAGCAGGGTAAAGAGGTGGTGGAAACGATCCAAAACACGGCTCTCACTGGAAAGATTGGTGACGGCAAGCTCTTTGTCACCCGTTTGGAGTATGCCTAGGACAAAGTGTTGCAGATCTCTTTGAGAAACTTTAAGCTGTAAATTCAACCGGGAACAGATGAGAACACAACCAGGTCTTGCGCTTGCCTTTGTGTGTTTTCTCTGTTCCGGACCCATCTACGGATTCCAGATACATCCAGACCTTACCAACGTCGTAACTTTTCGATTTTTCAAGATATGATCTGCTTTTAGAATCCTGCCTCAGATTCCTCTTTCCGCGCTGCCAAATGGCGGAGCAACCTCCAGTGCGGCAGGTTCGCCCGCCGGATTTAAGTTCGGAAGCAGTCATGCCAAACCTCCGGAAGTTGTTGTTGATTTTCAGTCGTGACAGCTTCGGTATTCTCGGTTCTCGCTCCCCGCTCACTGCTTATCGTCCATTTGAGCCCGTCCGATACGGCGTGCACCGCCCGATACACGGCTTCCGAAACAGCACCCAAATCCAGATATGATTTGCAAAACTTGCGTTTTTCAGAAGCTCGTTTTTTCAAGGATAGAAGAGCTGTACGTGCAGTTTTCCCTTTTCGAGCCAACGTAGCGGCACTATGGCATCTCTCGAGTACCTTTTGAGAATCAAGGCCGCCTTAAACTGGTCCTTTCAAGAGGCCAAAAGCAGCGTTTTAAGCCCTTAAGAATGGGGGAATTTGGACTTTCTGCAACAGATGCAAACACTTGTCTTATCGCGGTAGGAATGCCGGTTGCCCGGCACCCTGCGCTCAGATCCTTAGGTGAGGAATTATTCCCATACGGCTCCTGCCTTGGGTTTATGACGCAAAGTCGCTCATTCTGCTTCACGTATTCTGTCAAGTCCGCTAAATGCTTACTCCTGCCTCTGCGTGCAAATCGCAGTCGGACTTTCCAGAATTCCCCTCGGTCGCCGGCCTTCCCTCCAGAGCCTCCGCCGTTTCAGGAATTCAACTTTATTCGGCTCCTTCCTTGGTACTACCCCGATGTCTGACTTCTCCAAAGCTTACGTGTCGGGCTTGTGGCCACAGGCCTTCCCCGACGGCTCTGACAATCGAGTTCCTGTCAGAGGGCATGGAGACCTCCCTGTTCCTGAGCATATAATGTCCACGCATGCACAGGGTCTCAGACTCCGCGGGATCTGTGGAGGGCTCGCTGTCTAACGCCCTCTCACGGTGTTGCCTTCCCCTTCGAGCCACTAGGTCGGCATCTCGGATGGGTGATTTCGGAGCTCAATGGCTGGCCTGCGCTTTCCTCTGTCAACTGCATCACGTATAGCCTCGCGGCTATCCGCACTTGACTCGGGGCCATAATGGAGCAGAGCCTCCTTTTATGTGGGGCTCTTTAATCCCCTACTCTATGCCGGTTTATCCCGGCGCTTTCGGCCCGACCCCGTAGCGTTAATCAGGGGTTTTCTAAATCCCGGTCCGTTTTAAATTTTTTAATTGTCGCAAGAATTTTATTGACAATTACTCTATGTTAATAATATATATTAAAAGCATAGAGATCAGGTCATGCTTTCGCTCAAAGGACGCAAATGCTTTAAGGGAGATCCTGTTGAGAATAATCATTGAGGTTTTCTGGTTACTATTGAATTCGCGGGTGAGCACGAAATAGAGCGCCTGCGCGATCAACTCCAAGCCCGATTTCATACAAAAGATACGTTTCACGCTCTGACTTCGATTGTCGTGCCTTCTTGGATCTTCACAGGAATCGCCGGCTACAGTGGCGATGGGGGACAAGCCGCCGGCGCCGCTCTGTATAACGGGATGGAGGTGTGTCCTTAAACTGCCTGAAATTGCCTGATAAGCCTAAACTTGCGTTTTTTGATTGGGATATCGTGTGATTTATTGGCCCTGCGCGTACCAGTAGCTTTTTCGAGTGGAATCTGACCCTCAAAACGATTCCGCATCCGCTGGCTGCCGCTTTGAGGAATTATTCAGGTCTAAGCGATATACAAACACGGGCTGCATTTTTGCAAGGAGTATCCTGTCAGAGAAAAGTTAATGATGTTCAACCCGTAAATTCGCGCCAAGAAGGCGCCAAGGAGGGCAAAACTCCCAACCGTACCTATTAAAATGGAGGCTCTATGAAAGATCGCCAATCCGATCTGGTCCCCAGGCATTTAGGCATGGTATCGCGGCGAGATTTTTTGAAGTTCTGCACCAGTGCGGCGGCCTGCATGGGGCTGCCCTTGGGCATGGGAGCCAGAATCGCCGAAGCTGTTGCCAACCTCAAGCGTCCGCCGGTCATCTGGCTCTCAGGCCAGGAGTGCACCGGCTGTACCGAAACCCTGCTGCGCTCCACACACCCCACGGTGGAGAATCTGATCCTCGATCTAATCTCGCTCGATTATCACGAAACGCTGAGCACTCCTTCGGGCTACCTGGCTGAAGAAGCCAAGGCGAAATCCATCGCGGAAAACAAGGGTAAGTTCATCCTGGTGACGGATGGCGCCATCCCCATGAAGGACGGCGGCGTTTACTGCCAAGTGGGCGGCAGGCCGGTGCTGGACATCCTGAGAGAGACCGCCCCCCAGGCCATGGCGGTGATCGCCATCGGCTCCTGCGCTTCCTGGGGCGGCATCCCTTCGGCCTCTCCCAACCCCACCGGGGCCGTGTCCACCTCCGAGGCCCTGGGCGGCACATTTACCGTGATCAATATCCCAGGCTGCCCGCCCAACCCCTACAACTTCCTGTCCACCGTGCTCTATGTCTTGACTTTCAATAAACTGCCCGAACTGGACGATAAAGCCCGGCCTATAGTTGCCTATCGCCGCTTAATCCATGAAGGTTGCGAGCGCCGGGCCCATTTCGACGCCGGCCGCTTTGCTCTGGCGTTCGGCGACGATGGCCATCGCCGGGGTTGGTGCCTTTACAAGCTGGGCTGTAAGGGGCCGGAGACCTTTAACAATTGCCCCGAGCAACTTTACGGCGATGTCGGCCCCCGGAGTTGGCCGGCGGGCACCGGCTGTCCCTGCTTTGGCTGCTCCGAGAAAGGCGTGGGCTTTACCAAGCCCATACCTGAACAGGCCAGCCTTGAGCATTACACCCCGGCCGGCTTACTCCTGGAGCATGAAGGAGGTGTCCGGGTGGGGGGCGCGCAACTGCGTCTAACCCCGCCGACCGCCTTTGCGCCCGTTGAGGCTCCTGAGGGGCATGGCGTTAGTACCGCAGCCGTGGGCCTGGTGGCCGGTTTGGCCGGCCTGGCTGTGGGCGCAGGCGCGGTTATCGCCATGAAATTGGGCAAAGAAAAATCGGAAACCGGGGCCAAGACCGAGAAGGACTAAACTATGGGACTCAGCCGACGAGATTTTCTCAAGCTTTCCGCGAGCGGGAGCCTGGTGCTGGCGTCGAATCTCAGTCCTGTGCCAGCCGCGGCCCTGGAGCCCGTTCCTCGCCTCCCCGAGGGCATGGGTATTCTTTACGATGCCACGGTCTGCATCGGCTGTAAGGCCTGCATGGCAGTCTGCAAAGAATACAATAATCTGCCTCCTGACCACCATGACCCAAACAATGTCTGGGACGATCCCGCGGATCTGTCCTCCAAGACTTACAACATCGTCAAGCTCTATACCAACGGCACCGGCCAGGTCAAGGATCAGGAAGTCAATGGGTACTCCTACATCCGCCGCTTATGCATGCACTGCGTTGATCCGTCCTGCACTTCCGCCTGTCCGGT
>JBKQTS010000010.1:0-19846 GCA_052143075.1 Syntrophobacteraceae bacterium
CCCGTGCGGAGCCAACTCATTTCCCGGCTTCGGCTGTTTCTCCTGCACGATTCAGGTTAGGTTAGCCACCAACACTTTACCACTTCCGCAGTTTCTTTGGTTTTGGTGTCAGACTCTACTGCACCAGTCACCCATCAGGATTAAGACCGTTTGAAAAAACTTGTCAAACAGCCCCTCCCGCCAGCAGGCGGGCCAGAAAATCTTCGGTTCAATACCATGTCCAGATGATTGTCAGGTCTCATGGTTGTTAACCACCCTTTAATGGCTCATGGCATAGGCAGTAAAGACGCTGATGTCTAAATTGTTCTGGCTGGAACAGCGTTCCAATCGGGCCAGTGGTTTTTCCAACCCCTTAGCAGGCTACTGCTCCAGCCAGTTCGTTATTACCGCATGACTTTTACTCCGTTCTGTTGTAACCAGGTTCCGATCAAACCGTGTATTGCGGGTTCCGTAGTTTTGGTTTTTGACTGCACCTACCGGCAAATCAAGCGGAGGCCCACCGGAGTCGCCCAGGGGCGCCGAGAATGGGTCCACCCGTAACCCGTCGGAGGCGGTCCGCGGCGGCTCCGGTGGGCCGGAGCGACCAGGTTAACGGCCAATTCGCTGGTGCCGCACTTTCATCTCCTTTCAGGCAGCCATTAGCGACAGCTCGATCCGCACGGGATACCGTCACAGCGAAAATAGCTTCCCGGGCATATAAGCAACGTTTTCTTTCATGATGCAATAGGCGGCTCTAGCCAGCTTGTGTGCAAGAGCCTGGTGAGCAACCATGAAATTAGTCTTCTGCCTCTTACGGTTATACCAATCCCGGCATTGTGTATCGTAGCGTCTTGCTATTTCGGCTGCTTCAGAAAATGCCCAAGCCAGATACTTGTTCCCGTTCTTTTTGTTTCCTTTACCTTTTTTCTTATCGTTACTCGTCCACTTCGTATTTACCTTTCGGCAGTAGGATACGTAATCTCCCACTTTTGGAAACCGTTCCACGGGACCAGTCTCCAGCATTATTGTCGAAGCCAAAATCTTTCCGATCCCTGGAATAGTGAGCAAATGGCGATACTGATCTTTGAGTTTCACCTTCTGTTCAATAATAGATTCAACTGCCTGGATCCTTTCGGTTAGGAAATCGATGCTCTCCTTGCTGACGACGCAGGCGGTCGCCAAGTCCTCATTTGATTCCATAATTGATGCAAAAGTGGTTTTTCTGAAATTCTTTATATCATTGGAGTTTAAGTGAATACTTAGGTTTCTGACAATGATGTTTTGAAGGCTTAGGATAAGCGATGTTCTGAGTCTTACCAGATGCCCTCTTTTTCTCAGCAGATCCCGTACGGGTCGCTCCTCTTTGGGATAAATGTAGCCTTTGGGCAGAATACCAAGCCTTAACATTTCAGCCAACCAGAAAGCATCGTGCTTGTCATCTGAATGCTTGAGCCCGGTATATTTTTGGATAGCCGCAGGGTTTGCAAGATTGACCTGGTAGCCGGCCTCCTGCAAAAGATCGACCAGCCAGTACCAATTGAAAGTTGACTCCACAACTACTCCGACCATCTGTTCGTGAAACCCCTCGAGTTTTGAAAGGATAACCTCATTTTTATTGGTAAGCCTTTGCTTGAAAATTCTCTTCCCGTTCTCGTCAATCACGGCCAGGTAATTGTTGCTTGCGTGGAGATCTATACCTGCATACAATTGCATGGGGCACCTCCTTTTTAAAGTTTGCGGCTTTAAACACCATTGCAGCATAATACATCCCGGCAATGGAGGAGGTGCCTTTCTATGATTATCGGGCCACGCTGGAACCCGACCGTTCAAGGAAAAAGCTGTCCAATTCGGCATTCGGGGTCGGACCTGCCAAATCATTGCTGCCCAGGGAAAGAGTGGCCATAATCGACCTTTTTTTCTCTTAAAATGCGGTTTTGGGCCATGAAATTGTCTTCGTAAGAGGGGTCTTTTCACACAGCCTTCGGGTGGGGCGACGCTAAAGCTCGACTGCTTCCCCGCTCCTCAGTTCATCTGCTTTTGTCCCATCCTTTTACCTATTCGCCTACTCACCTGCTTTTTTTCTTTTTTCCGCTTCTGGTTGCCGTTTCTATTGCCGCTTCTCGTTGCCTCTTCTGGTTGCCGTTTTGCAGGGCAGAATATTTACTGATAAAATAATTAGAACGAATTGAGGAATTGAGGGATTGAGGGATTCAGGCATTTGGTTTCTCACTATTCACTGGCCACTGCTCACTGTTCACTGCGAAGCCGTTGCCGTTTTGCAGGCCTAATCCCCTTCATGATACGATATCGCCTATTACAACGTATAGGAGAAGTTGACTGGCTTTGGTGCTTGATTTCTCAGTTTCTAACAGAGGAAAATGAAGATTTAAAAAAGCCCAACGGGATGCTGTTTGCTGATGAGGAAAAATACCTATCCGTACTACTTATCAGTCATTTTTTTGTTTTATGTGCAAGATTTTCGGCTGTCCCGATAGCAAGGGACACGAGGCACGCGATTGGCTATCCGTGTCCATCCGTCTTTACCGCATTTAAAGAAATCTCTCAGAGCCACCCCTGGACCGGATCTGGGACTCGTGATGAAAATACAATCTGACTACGACTTAACAGACAGAGTGCCAGTGAAAGAGTCTGCCTGTACCCAATTTCGGCAGGTTCTGACTCGAATGCAGAAGAGGCCAACCATGATGGTTTTCATCCGTGTTTATCCGTGTCCATCCGTGTCTAAGAAGTCTTTGCCCTCGGACCTCGGTCCTGCTTTGGTTGCGGCTATGCCGCGCCGTGAAATCCGTGGTTTCCAGCAAATGGAAACAGTCTCCCAAAAGTTTCCATATTTTTCCATGATGTTTCCAGGGAGTTTCCATGTGTTTCCATGCGTCGTCGAGCGGAGAATGTTTGTGGCGCTCATTTTGAGGCTCAACCGTGCTATGACGGCAATAAACCAAAAATTTCCATAATGTTTCCAGGATGTTTCCATGGCAAAGAAAAAGATTAATGATGACACACTCTTACAATTGATCCGGGATGGAAACAGCCCGGCCGATGCAGCGCGCCGGCTTGGAGTAGGTCGGGCGGCGGTCTCCAATCGCTTGAAAGCAGAGGTTTGGGGTAGGACCCCTTTGCCCACCACTTCGCTTGGCTCGACCCCTTTGCCTATATGCCGGTAACATTTTGGGAAGTAAAAAATACGAGCATGGGCCTGGCAATGGAAAATATCGCCTTCAGGTTGATAATAGGGTTGGAAATCAGAAAACGTGAAAAGAAAAAGGGATTGGACGCTCATCATATGTCTCAGAACTTGTTACCTTGTATGCTATATTTGATTGGACATTGATAAAATCGGTGTAACAGGCCCAACAGGCCTCGACTGATAAGGAGATGTGCATCATGCATAATGAATTCACGGCAATCATTGAGCGAGACGGGGATTGGTACATAGTCTATTGTCCGGAGATACCAGGCGCCAACGGGCAGGGCCGCACTATTCCGGAAACGCTTGGCAGTCTGGCGGAGGCCATATCGCTAATTTTGGAAGATCGTCGTGAAGATGCTCTTCGAGGAATACCCACAGATGCAATCCGCGAAGTAGTAGTTGTGCAGTGAAGAGAAGCGCGCTTTTGCGGCACCTTCGCAAAATGGATGGCACCTGAAAAGGGAGGGTAGCGCCCATTCCCTATGGTGCAACCCCGGAACCGGGCGCTGTGAAGCGGTGCCTCGACACACCGAAATCCCCGATAAGCCCGCAGGGAAGATATGCCGGTGTCTGTCTGTTCAGGAATTGGGTATGTAACAGGTGGGTGAAGGAATTCGAGCTACGAGGGTTGAAATCTCCAGGAGGGCGGATAAAGATTTGCTCAACATCGAACAATAGGAAGCAATCAAGGCCGAGTTTGAGAATTATGACGGCTGCAGGGAAACAGCCGAAATAATGACCGATGCCGGACCCGCTGCCGCTCCTCTCCTTCATGCTCTTCGTGACCTGGTGCGTGCCTGCCGAAAAGGGGGATCTATGGGAAAGAGATACAAAACCGGATGCGTCCTTTGTGCTCAAAACTGCGGTCTGGAAGTCGAAGTCGAAGACAACCGCATCGTCAAGGTCAAGAGTGATAAATCCAACGTTCGAAGCGAAGGCTATGTTTGCCGGAAAGGCCTTAACATCGCCTGGCACCAGCACAACGCGGACCGGCTTCGATATCCCCTGAAGCGCACAGGAGACCGATTTGAGAGGGTCTCATGGGACCAGGCCATCGATGAGATTTCAACCAGGCTCAAGGAGACAGTCGACCGGCATGGTCCGCGTTCCCTCGCCTACATGGGCGGCGGCGGACAGGGCTGTCACTTCGAGGCGGCGTTCGGCGTGCGCCTGCTCCGGGGGTTGGGTTCCCAATATCATTACAGCGCCCTCGCCCAGGAATTCTCAGGGATGTTTTGGGTCCATGGCCGAACCTTCGGCCGCCAGTACATCCACACGGTTCCGGACATCGCGAATACGGACCTGCTCCTCGCAATCGGTTGGAACGGCATGCAGAGCCACCAGATTCCACAGGCCCCGCGCCACCTCCAGCGAATCTCGAAAGATCCCGGCAAGCTCCTGATAGTTGTGGACCCCCGCCTCTCGGAGACGGCCCGGATAGCCGACATCCATCTTCCCATCCGTCCAGGAACGGACGCGCTGCTGCTAAAAGCCATGATCGCCATAATTTTCGATGAAGGCTTGGAAAACAAACCCTACATGGAGGAACATACTTCTGAGTTCGATCGGGTAAAATCGCTCTTCCTGAATTTTGACGCTCGCGCCGCCGTGGGTACCTGTAATCTCGATTTCGAACGTGTTCGTGAGGTCTGCCGCCTCTTTGCCACCCGCAATTCATGCCTGCGCTACGATCTGGGAGTGATGATGAACCGTCACAGCGCCGCGTCCTCTTATTTAGCAGTTATCCTCCTGGCGCTCTGCGGCCGGATCGGCGCCCGGGGAGGCGCTGTATTTCAGGGCCATATGTTACCCGTAGGGTCTCATTCGGACGAAAGGAACCCCAAAACGTGGCGGACTGCGGCCACTGACTTTTTCCCGATCGGAGGTACTTTTCCCCCCAATGCCATGCCGGAGGAGATCCTCTCCGACCGTCCGGAGCGGCTGCGGGCGGTCCTCGTCACAGGTTCCAACCCTCTGCGCTCTTATGCGGATACTACGGCATACGAAGAAGCCTTCAAACGGCTCGACCTTCTGGTGACGGCAGACGTCGCAATGACTGAAACGGCCGTTCTGTCTCATTACGTGCTCCCCTCACGGTCGGCCTATGAGTCGTGGGACGGATCGTTTTTTGCCCTCACTTTTCCCGGCGTCTTCTTCCAGATGCGGCGGCCCATCGTGGAGCCTGAAGGGGAACCCCTGGAGTTGGGGGAGATCCATTTGCGTCTGGCAGACAGGCTTGGGCTGATTCCGCCTCTCCCTGAAACCCTCTATAAGGCGGCAGAGGAGGGCCGCAACGCCTATGGCAGGGCACTTTTCGATTATGTCGCAAAGGAACCGAACGCCAGTAGGACGATGCCTTTCATCCTTGGAAAAACACTGGGCAGGGTGATGGGATCGGTCCACCTGGCCGCTTTATGGGGCATGCTGCAGGCGGGGCCGAAATCCTTCCACGAAAATGCCGCTCGTGCTGGATATAAACCGGGGACGGCGCTGGGGGAGGAGGTATTTCAAAATATCATCGATCATCCGGAAGGGATCTGGGTCGGCCAGGTCGACCCGGAGCACAACCTGACGCACCTCAGGACAGAAGACGGCAGGATCTGCATGCATATCCCCGAGCTTTTGGACACTATCGGGGAACTTAATTCAGAGCGGGAAGAAAAGTCGCTCAAACTTGGTCACGAATTTCCGTTGATCCTCATGGCGGGACGTCATATCTCCGTAAATGCCAACACGCTAATGCGAAACCCGGCTTGGAACGAAGGCAAAAGGGCCTGCACCCTCACGATGCATCCGGCGGACGCCGACGCCCTTCAATTGCTGGACGGCCAGACGGTGCGGGTGACGACTGAAGCAGGCTCGGAATTGATCGAACTGGAGCTTACAGGGACGGCTTGCAGGGGTCATGTAACGATGCCTCACGGATTCGGGCTGGTATATGACGGCAAGGCCTACGGAGCGAACGTGAACCGCTTGACGAAAAACACCAACCGTGACCATCTGGGCACGCCTATGCACCGGTATGTGCCTTGCCGGGTGGAGGCAGCCTGACCAATGATGGCGGCATGAACTCCGTCTTCTCTTATCCGATAAAAAGACGAAGCTGAATGGTGCATTGTCAACAAAGTTTTTACATGTTGTAAGGGATCGTCACCCCGGCGAAGGCCGGGGTCCAGTGCTTCTAACCAAGTAAAAAAACTCTGGATTCCGGCTTGGACCCTCACTTCGTTCAGGTCAGGGCTTAACATCTTAACGGTTGGCCAATGCTTCGAGTCCGGGCACGAACCCTCACCACGTTCGGGTTCGCGGTGGCCAATTCGAAAGCGCCTACAATGCTTCAAGTTCGCGGCCGATTTTTTGTGAGGCCGCTTTTGTGAGTGCCCAGTTCGCGGCTGAACCCTCACTATGTTCGGGTTCGCGGTTAGCGTTATGTAACCTGGCCATATAGGTATAGTTCGCGGCCGATTTTTTGTGAGGCCGCTTTTGTGAGGCCGCTCTTGTGAGGCCGCAGGGGTTGGAACCCCGATCGGCGCAAAAAAAGATGGTGGACACGGAAAAACCGTGCCCACCTCACTAAAAACTAAAACTAAAAGCTAAAAACTAAAAACAGAGAACTAAGAACTCTTTTAGCTGGTCTTGGACTTTTCCAGTTCGCTTTTGAGTCTTTCGACTTCCTGCTTGTATTTTTCGGCTTCCTCTTTCAGTTTGGCATCACTTGAAGATTCCTGGTTTTCACCGCTTTTCGCGAAAGGGAGCTTATCCTTTACCTCATCGTAGCCAAGATATGCGGCCATCAATCCACCGAGCAGCAGGATTAGGGGAATTGCGCCCAGGATTATTTTGAAAACAGCATCATACCAGATAAGTATGCCCAGCAAGCCCAGGAACGCCGCGGCGACACCACCAATAAAAACCTTCATGTCCTTCCTCCTTCAAATGGTTCGCGATCAGGTATAAAAATTGTTCAGCAGTTTTCGAAAACCAAGTCTCCGCCGATGTTGTCGTTTCGAGGGGAAACCGAAAAGATGAAGATAGCAACCTCACTTGAATAATGCAAGCAGAAATTGCCGCTTTCAGCGCCAATTCCGCCGTGCGCAAGAGGCTGAAGAGAGGTCCCTCTTAATTGTGCAATTTCACCGTCTAAAAATTGGATTTACCGGTTTTCCCGGGCCGGACACCATGGGGCCGCTTTTCTGTTGACTCTTTATACCTCTCATAAGTATAAGTAAAGATTCTGAAATACATACTGCGCCCGTATTATGATTGTGCGAGTTTTTTTGCAAGAGGCTCGCTGATCAATGCTATGCTTGCTCAGCCAAAACTCACGAATGCAACCGGTCCGGTCCGAACCGGTTCGCACGTGAAAAGGATATAGTAGAGAGAATGTTCGATTCGCATTTGAATGGTGTGGAAAAACCCGGCCGCTATATCGGGCTCGAACTGAATGCTTACCGCAAAAGCTTTGAGGACGCTTCGATCCGATTTGCCCTCGCGTTTCCGGACGTCTACGAGATCGGCTTGAGCCATCTTGGGCTGCAGTTGCTTTACCATCAGTTGAACCAAGCCGAAGGAGTAATGGCGGACAGGGTCTACTCGCCATGGCCCGATTACGAAGAAAAACTCAGGAGCGCGGCTGAGCCGCTCAGAGCGATCGAGAGCGAGCATGCCCTTTTCGAGTTCGACTTCGTGGGGATAAGCCTTCAGTACGAACTCAGCTATTCGAACATACTCACTATTCTCGATCTGGGCCAAATACCGCTTTATGCCCGCGAAAGAAACAGTGCGCATCCTTTCATAATCGGGGGTGGCCCATGTGCATTCAACCCCGAGCCGCTTGCCGATTTTTTCGATTTTTTCGTCCTGGGCGAGGCGGAAGAAGTCCTGCCGGAGATCATTTATGCGTACAGCGACTGGAAACGCAGCGGCGCCAGGTCGAGGGAAGGTTTTCTCTCAGCGGTCAGAAAGATTGCCGGAATTTATGTCCCCTCCTTTTTCGATGTTTCCTACGATGGAAGCGGTATTGTATCCGCAGTTGTTCCCCGGTTTGCCGACTACACTGAAGTAAGGAAAAGGCTGGTCTCCAACCTTGACCAAACGTGCCCGATTCCTGAGAAACCGCTGGTGCCCATCATCGATATCGTTCACAACCGCCTTGGGCTCGAAATTGCCAGGGGCTGCACGCGCGGATGCCGTTTTTGCCAGGCGAGCTTCATCTATCGGCCCGTCAGGGAACGCCATCCCCGGTACGTGCTCGATTCGGCAAGAAAAGCGCTGATTTCGAGCGGCTTCGAAGACGTCGCGCTGCTCTCTTTGAGCACCGGAGATTATTGCCAGATTCAGGATCTGCTCAAAGAGCTGGTAAAAGAACTCGAACCCCGCAAAATCGCTGTTTCGTTTCCGTCGATGCGTGTCGGCACACTCACCCCCGAACTGATGGAGCATATCAAAAAGGTGCGCAAAACCGGCTTTACCATGGCGCCCGAAGCCGGGAGCGAGCGTCTTCGGCGAGTCATAAACAAGGAAATATGCGACCAGGATCTGCTCAATGCAGCCGAGACCGCATTCGATTTGGGCTGGCGGCTTATAAAACTCTACTTCATGATGGGCCTTCCCGGAGAAACCGAGGCCGACCGTGACGCCCTTGTGGACTTGTGCCTCAGGGTCTGGGAAAAAGGAAAGAGGAGCAGATCTTCTGTAAATATCTCAATATCCACTTTCGTTCCCAAACCGTTGACTCCTTTCCAGTGGTCCCCTCAAATGCCCAAGGCGCAGATGGAAGACTGCCTTCGAATGTTTAAGGAGCGGTTGAGAAAGCCCGGTCTGAGGCTGAAGTGGAACATGCCCGGCAACAGCGTTTTTGAAGCGGTATTCGCCCGTGGAAGCCGGCGGTTGGGGGCGGCGCTCAAGCGTGCCTGGGAGTTGGGGGCCAGGTTTGACGGCTGGAGCGATCATTTCAATGAGGCCGTCTGGTATCGCGCTCTCGAGGAAACCGGGCTTAGTGCAACCTTCTATGCCGAGCGCCGCCGGGACCGTGATGAAATCCTTCCATGGGATCATCTTTCGGCTGGTGTTTCGCGCGAGTATCTGTGGAATGAAAATGAAAAAGCGATGGGAGCAGAGTTTACCCATGACTGCCGCCGGGGGCAGTGCACGCTGTGCGGTGTCTGCGATCATGATAAAATTCTTCCTCGTATATATCCAGAACCGGTCATGGAGTTTAAATCGGGAAACCCGCCGGAGGGTGATGCCGGGCCTCGCGCAGACAGAGAATTTCTCTACAGGGTGATTTATTCAAGGCTTGGGAAATCGCGCTTTTTCGGGCAGCTCGAGACGGCTGCCGCTTTTGAGAGAGCTATCAGGCGGGCAGGTCTGCCGGCGGCTTTCAGCAAAGGCCACCATCCGCATCCGAAGATTTCCTTTGGCGAGGCCCTGCCGCTCGGAATGGAGACCATAGTAGCCGAGGCTTACGTCACGCTGAACGAAGATATGGAACCTGCGTTGATTCGCGAGCGCCTGGACCGGCAATGCAATGGTGTGATCAAAATCAGCATAGTCAGCCGGGTCGATAAAAAACCAGCCCCCGGTCCTCCGTGCAGGGGCGTTTACCATGTCTCGGGACTAAATCCATTCGTTGTGCGTCATCTTCTCGATGCATGGCCGAAGTGCGGCGACAATGTGCTGACTAAGAAGACTAAAAAGGGCCAGGTAACCTCCCGCCTTGGACATATACTTCTCGACATGCGAAAAGCCGGAGAAAGCTCCCTGGAAATGGATATTTACGAAACACCGGTTTTGTGTTTCAGGCCCAAAGCGATTCTTGAAAATCTCGCAGGCGCTCAAGCACCGAGTCTGGAAAACTGCTTGATCTGCAAAATTGCCTCATACCGCATGGAAGTCCTGCAGGGGAATGATAATGTCGGCAGAACTAATCGTTAACAGCAATCCATTTGAAACTCGTGTGGCGTTGGTCGAAAACGGACAAGTCGCCGAACTCTATGTTGAAAGGAGCTCAGACCGGGGGATTGCCGGAAACATTTACAAGGGGCGGGTCGTAAGGGTCTTGCCAGGCATGCAGGCAGCCTTTGTGGACATCGGTCTCGAAAAGGCGGCTTTTTTGTATGTCAGCGATATTTATAGGCCAATGGGCGAGATAGAACAGCTTTTTATCTCATCCTGCGAACACGAAGCCGAGGACGCCAAACCAAACGAGATTATTGAAAATGCAGGGTGTGAGTATGGTGAATCTGACTTTCGCCATACCTATGACGGCATTCCCATAGAGGATCGGCTTCAGGAGGGGCAGGATATTCTCGTGCAAGTGGCCAAGGAACCCATCGGAAGCAAGGGGGCCAGGATAACGACCCATATAACGCTGCCGGGCAGGAATCTCGTTTTCATGCCCACCATGGACCGCGTGGGCGTTTCCCGCAGAATTGAGGACGAAACCGAGCGGAAGCGTCTGCGCGAGATAATGTGCGAAATAAAGCCGGCTTACCGAGGTTTTATCGTTCGCACCGCTGCCGGGGGCGCCGAAAGAGAAAAGCTCCAGTCGGAGTCCGATTTCGTGGCTAAACTTTGGCAAACGATTCAGCGCAGGTCCGAAAACGCTCCTGCGCCTTCCCTGGTCTATCAGGAGCTGGATATAACCCTTCGCGCGGTTCGCGACCTTTTCACCAAGGAAGTCGACCGGCTCGTCATCGACTCTGAGGCCGAGTACCGAAAAATTCAGAATTTTACCGAGACCTTCATGCCCTCGCTTCAAAATGAGGTGGAACTGCACGAAGGCGATGAACCGATTTTCGACGCCTACGGAATTGAAATGGAGATCCAGAGGGCGTTGAGCAAGAAAATCTGGTTAAAATCGGGCGGATACATCGTCATAGAATCTACCGAGGCGCTTACGGCAATAGACGTAAACACGGGCAGGTATGTCGGCAAACGCAACCTTGAAGAGACAATCCTCAAGACGAACCTGGAAGCCGTAAAAGAGATCGCTTTCCAGTTGAGGCTTCGAAACCTTGGCGGGATCATTGTCATAGACTTTATCGATATGGAGAAAGAAGCCAACCGGGAGAAGATCTGGAATGCGCTGCGGGACGCCACATATAAAGACAAAAGCAAGTCCAACATCCTGCGAATGTCCGATCTCGGTCTGATCGAGATGACGAGGAAGCGTACCAAGGAAAGCATAGGACAGGTGCTATGCGAGCCATGCTTTTACTGCGATGGCGAAGGATACCTGAAATCCAAGCAGACCATTTGTTATGAAATCCTGAGGGAGTTGGAGCGCCAGAGCAAGGATTTTTACGGCAGGAAAGTCCTCGTTATGGCGCATCCTGAGGTTGCCGCCATGTTTTACGATGAAGAACGGGCGGCTTTGGAACGGGTCGAGGAGAGCATACACGCGCTCGTCTCAGTCAAATCGGACCTGAACCTCCACCTTGAAAATTACGACATTGCGCTGCTGGACAGTGAATGATCCGATGAATTGGACTATCTCGAACAATCTCTACAGGGAAGCCTGCAGATTGATACCCGGAGGCGTGAACAGCCCGGTTCGCTCCGGCAGGGCGGTTGGCTTCGAACCTCTCTTTATAAGAAAGGCCAACGGGTGCCGGATCACCGACGAAGACGGCAATGTCTATATCGACTACGTGGGATCATGGGGACCGCTTATCCTTGGTCATTCGCATCCTGAGGTTGTGGCCGCGCTGAGAGAGGCTGTCGACAGGGGCACCTCCTACGGGATTCCAACTCGCCTCGAGGTTGAGATGGCCAGGAAAGTAGTGGAGATGGTCCCCTCCATAGAGATGGTCAGGATGGTAAATTCGGGGACCGAGGCGGCCATGAGCGCCATAAGGCTTGCGCGGGGATATACCGGGCGAAAAAAGATCTTAAAATTCAACGGCTGCTATCACGGACACGCTGACTCGCTTCTCGTAAAGTCCGGCTCCGGCCTTATGACTTTCGGTATTCCCGGAACTCCCGGGGTCCCCGAGGAAATAGTCCAGCACACGATCTCGCTGCCTTACAATGACATGGAGGCGGTGCGCCAGGCCATGGAGAGCGTGGGGGAAGAGGTTGCCGCAATTATTGTGGAACCTGTGGCGGCAAACATGGGGGTCGTGCTGCCCGGAGCCGGATATCTGGAGGGGCTGAGGCGGATTTGCACCGAATACGGATCGCTGCTTATTTTTGATGAAGTGATCACCGGTTTCAGGTTAGCCCCCGGCGGCGCACAGCAGCTTTTCGGGATAATGCCCGATTTGACCTGCCTTGGGAAAATTATTGGGGGCGGGCTTCCGGTTGGCGCATATGGAGGGAAAAAAGAGATTATGGAGCACGTAGCCCCTTTAGGTGAGGTTTACCAGGCCGGAACTCTTTCCGGGAACCCGCTGGCCATGAGCGCGGGGCTGTCGATGCTCAACGTGCTCAGCCGAGGCGGCATTTACGAGCAAATTGAGAGAAACAACACTTACCTGTGCGCGGGACTGGAGAAAGCGGCCGACTCGGCAGGCGTTGCGATGACGCTCAATAGAATTGGCTCGCTTGGGTGCGGCTTCTTTACCAAAGGACCGGTTATCGATCTGGAAAGCGCAGCGAAATCCGATACCGAATCTTATGCTCTCTTTTTCCGTGAGATGCTAAAAAGGGGCGTTTACCTTGCTCCCTCCCAGTTCGAAGCTTTCTTTGTCAGCGCGGCTCATGAAAAGGAAGACCTGGACCGTACGATCCAGGCTGCATGCGATTCTTTGAAGGTTGTCGGGCGTCACCGCCCATTGGGTGGATAGAAAAAGGTTTGACTGCAAAGAGCTAGTGTGGTAGTACGCCGCCTGAGCATTAGCGCAAAAATATGATGAAAAAAGAAGATAAAAAAACGCTCATGCAGGCCATCATGGCCAGCACCATCGGATATCAGGTGGCCTTTGCGCCCTTTATCGGGATTGCGTTTGGAGTTTTCCTGGACTCGAAGCTGGGGACCTTTCCATATCTGACTATCGTATTCCTGATCGTCGGAATAGCCGCCGGCGGCCTTAATTATTATCGGTTCGCGAAGCAGCAGCAGGAAGAGGACAAGGGTCGAAAGAAATAGTGAGGGAAGTTATCGAGAGCGAAGCGCTCCTGCGGCGAATTGAGCTGGCTTCTGCAATTTTTCTGTTGGTTTTTACGTCTGCCGCCCTGGTTTGGTTTTCATGGAAATGCGCGACGGGCGTTTTTCTGGGCGGCTGTATCGTCATTGTAAGTTTCCAGGTCCTCAAGTGGCAACTCAGGCGCGCCCTGCAAAAACCCGGGAAGCTTCCCAGCAAAGCGGGCCTTTTTGTGAGCTATTACCTTCGCTTTTTGGCGACACTCGTTTTAGTCTTCTTTGTGCTGTATCTGGGATTGGCCACACCTCTTTCGTTTCTGGTCGGCCTATCCATTATGGTTTTAAGCATCGTTTCGGTTGGGGCGTTTGAATTTTTTATGATGAAAAAGGGAGAGAGTTAAGCTTATGGAACATCCTATCCTTTTCATAAACCTCATTCTGGAGAAGCTGGGTATCCACGTTCCTCAACTGCCTCCCGGCTTTTTTACCGGAAGCTTTACAGACAATTTGCTGCAGCCTCACGTAACCTACACTTGGGTACTCATGTTGGTGCTGGTTTGTCTGAGCGCCCTTGCCGCTCGGAGCCTCAAAATGGTTCCCGATGGCGGACAGAATTTTTTCGAAATGGTGATAACGGGCATTGAAGAATTCATGATCGGCGTCACTGGCGAAGAAGGCCGCTTCATGTTTCCACTCATCGCGAGCCTCGGGTTTTTTATCCTTTGCAGCAACTACATGGGCGTGATTCCCGGATTTGCTTCGCCTACGGCCAGTCTCAATACCACTGGCGCGTGTGCTCTGATTGTCTTCACAATGACCCACGTGCTGGGAGTCAAATTCCACGGGATCAAGTACATCAAGCACTTTATGGGTCCCGTATGGTGGCTCTCCCCGCTTATCTTGCCAATCGAAATAGTCGGACACCTCTCAAGAGTCTTGAGTCTGTCGATCCGTCTTTTCGGAAACATATTTGGTGAAGAACTGGTCCTTGGCATCCTCTTTTTCCTGGCAGGGCTATACCTTGCGCCCGTGCCGATGATGCTTCTGGGGCTTTTTACCGGCTTTATCCAGGCTTTCATTTTCTGCCTGCTCTCGATGATGTACTTTGCCGGCTCAATAGAGCACGCCCACTAAACAGGCGTAAACTTGGTAAGGAAGGCCATGTTCGCATATCGTTTAAATTATTCAACCTAAGAGAAGGAGGGTTTGTTTCATGAAGAAAGTCGGGCTTTTCACTACGATCTTGGTCCTAGGTCTATCCTGTGCAGCTTTTGCGGCTGACGGCGATGCAAAGTCCTCAGCGGTTCAGTTTTTTCTCTATTCCGCCATCGCAGCCGGTTTGGCAATAGCCATTGCAGCTCACGGATGTGGCATCGGCCAAGGTATGGCAGTTCGAGGCGCTGTTGAGGGTATCGCACGCAATCCCGAGGCCTCCGGTAAGGTTACCGTTACCATGCTGATCGGTCTGGCCATGATCGAGTCTCTGTCGATTTATGCTCTTGTTGTCGCACTGATTCTGATCTACGCTAACCCGGTCTCCTCAGCGATCGGCGCTTTTGTGGGTCTGCCCAAGTAAGTCTTAAGTTTCGGATTTTCGCAGAGGGCAAGTGAGAGCAGCAGTTGCCCTCTGCATTTTCCCCTGTGGCAGGCCTTTTTTGTGGTTAGAGATGTGAAGAAAATCACATATTTATTGGCTGGCGCCCTAATTTTTGTCTCCGAGGTCATCAAATGAAATTTGCTAAAATCCCTATGGCGACAATCGTCAGGCTCTCGATCTACATGCGCTTGCTTAAGGATCTGTTGGATAGTGACGTGGACGTCATATCCTCGGAGCGCCTGGCAAAGCAGTGTGGTGTGAATCCAGCCCAAATCCGCAAGGATCTGGCCTACTTTGGGGAATTTGGAGTTAGAGGGGTAGGATACAGGGTGAACGACCTTGTCCAGCAGATCAAGGGTATTCTCGGGTTAAACCGCCCCTGGAACCTCGCGATGGTTGGACTTGGCAACCTTGGATCGGCACTGGTGCGTCACGGGAATTTCATAAAGCACGGCTACCTATTCACGGCGGCCTTCGATGTCGATCCCCAGAAGGTGGGGAAAAGGCTCCCCAATGGGCTCGTGATAAATCATGTGAGCGAACTTGAAGATGTCGTAAAAGAACGCGAAATCCATGTGGGAATTATTGCTACTCCCCCCAACGATGCCCAAAGTGTCGCCAACCAGCTCGTGCTGGCCGGCATAAACGGAATTCTCAACTTCGCTCCCGTACAGATCCAAGTCCCGGATTGCTGTCATGTTGAAAACGTGGATTTTACGATAAAGCTCGATTCAATCGCATATCATCTTTCTTTTGGAGATTGACAATACCCGGCCGGGTTCGGATGGGGCGGGATGAACCCGCCCCTGCCTCCAAAAGGCAGGGATGGGTCTATGCCTTCCCTCGCCCCAAAAGCAATTGTCTGTTGCCTCAGTGGCCGGCGGGGAAGAAAGTGTAGCTAATCCAGATGAGAATGCCGAGGAGTACGATGCCGAGACCGATACTCCATCCTATGAGTTTCTTTTCCACCGGGAGAAGAGGCTCAAATTGCATCGTTTTCAGTTCATCGGCCAATTTGGATTTTTCATTCGCCATATGCACTCCTTTCGTTATGCTCGCCGTGCACAACAGGAATTGAAGACTGTTCAACTGCCATATGGATTCCCCTCATTATCCTGCCAGTGGTGGTTTAACACCATGGAAAAATATCCATGAGATGAGCAGTCCGATCCAGATGATGAACCCGAAAAGCGAGATCACATACACTGCGGCCAGCTTGCCGATGCCCTCTTCCCATAGTTTCCTGAAATTCGACACAAGACCGATAGTGAAGAAGGTCAAGGTGAAGAAGATTCCCCGGAAGACGTTTCCTTGACTGGTGGCAGACTTTGCCTGTGCCATTATGTTCTTGGCTCCGTCAAGCTGGTGGTTCAGGCTCCCGAGCTGCGCCTTGTCCTTGGCGATCTTGTCTTTGAGGCTCGCGCCGGCAGCCTCGTCCCGGGTCGAGGCAAGCTGCGCCTCCTGGGCTGTCACTTGTTTGGTCAGCGAGGCAACTTGGTCTCCGATGGCGGTTAAACTCTTGGACGCGGGGACACAGATCCAGAGGATTATGGCAAAAGTCACAACATAGCCGATGACAAACTTGGGGAACCTCTCCCAGATCTGGCCCGGACGGACCTTCTCGCCGGGTTTGCATTCGATCACCGAGCACCAGATGATGGCCAGAATAAATGCCCATATACCTATAAAGACATCGATGAAGACTTTGACCGTCGCTGCGGCGCCCATGATCCAGCCTTCTTTATAGTTTACCCCTTCGACTGCGAGGGCCTTAGCTCGAACGAGCGCGTCCGCGACTGCTCCTGAAGCCACAGCCGCCCCGTCGGTCTTGACCGCCAGTCCCATCCATGCACCGGCCACCATGGGCTCGCGATAGAGGAAGTGCTCCGCGAAGAAGGGAAGGACGAGCAACTCGACAACGGCGAAGATCACAACGAGAGATGAAACCATGATCGGGACCACCGGTCTGGCTCTGATCGCAGCGCCTGTGGCAATTGCAGCCGAGACACCGCAGATCGATATTCCCGAAGCGAGAGGCGCTGCCCACTCTCTGCTGAATTTGAAGTATTTCCTGGCGATGAAATAGACGAGCGCCCAGTAAATGAGATAAGCCTCAACAATGGCGCAGAGGCCGCGGAACATTACAGCTGATGCCAGTCCCAGTTTTTCAGCGGCGGTTATGCCGAGAAAACTACCCAGGATCACGATGGCGGTTTTAATGTACCACTCTGGGCGGACAGCCTCTTTGATCGCTGCCGCAAAGGAGGGGAAGAAGTTGCCTAAGATCAGACCGACGAGGAGGGCAACGATGAAGCCTGCCTCCGGCGTTAGCTTTAAAGACCAACTGAGGCCGAACTTCTTCAAGTCCGGAGCGGTGGTCACGGCTATTGGAGCCCAACTTCCGATAATCCAACAAATATAGCTGATCCAGAAAACGACTGTAAAACTGATGATGAATTTCTTGATGTTGGCCTTGAGTGCTATGGCGCCGATAGTCATTATAGCAGTTAGTGCGATGTAGGTGACGATGAGTGCGCCCAGTCCGCCGAGTCCTTTATATGTCGCGGACACTGGGTTCAGTGCCTTTCCCAGGTTGGTCCAAATTCCGGTTGTAACGCCCCAGCCCAAGATGTCCCATCCCACAAATACTCCAAGGCTCAGAACAAAAATGGTCAAGCCTATCCATACAGCCAGCCAGTCTTCACTCATTCCTCCTTTCCCGGGCTTACAGGTCTCAGGGGTGTCGCATAAACCCTCAGTCAACTTATTCTCGTCAATTCTTTGCTCAGTCATAGAATCAACTCCTTTTTCCATTCAAGCTATGGTCACCGTGAAAAGAGTATGGCGCGGCTCGTGAAAATAATTTAATGTGATCGAAAGACAAGATTGAAACATTATCGAAATAGTAGGAAAAACATAATAAATCAACATCATGCTGATGAAAGTCCCGAAGCGCGCGCCGCTAGACGCTGTTCATCACCTCCTTATATGTTCCATAGTCAGAGAATTTTCTGGACGAATCTATTGTAAATCATACATCTTAGAGTTCGGACTGAAAAGAATTTATTTTTCAAATGTTGTCTTGACCCGGAAGGGCCTTAGCCGGTATCGGAAGGGTGTTGGGGTCCCCGGAATGCAGCCTGCCCTCATCCTTGGTCCGGGAGCAGGCGAAACTGCCGGCCTAAAGCGCCAGGAAACAGGCAACCGGTTCTCTTCAACGGGTTTTAATGGGAATTGCAAAAGAATTGTTGTCAATTGCCTTAGTAAAGGGGTAATAGAAACCGATTAATATCCATCCGGAAACCCCGGATGAGATACTAACAGTTTCCAATTCGGAAAGAAGGCATTTTTCGCCATGGTGCGTACAGTTTGGTGCCCCGTCATTTCCGGATTGCCCAGCGCCGCACCGAAAGGTGCAAGGAAATCAAGGGTTTGCGCGGAGGCGTACATAGGTGCGCCGCACAAGAAAACCCGAAGATTGACACAGCCAGGGCGGAAAAGGGCACTTTCCGGATGGAAACCAATTAGATCAAGTAAACTGATAAACCTGTGGGGTAATCTATTGTGAGCAGATTTGACGATGTCAGGGCCGGACTTGGCAAAGAGCCCAAAAAGTGGCTGATCACCGGGGTTGCCGGATTTATAGGCTCCAATCTCCTGGAAGCGTTGCTCAAGCTCGATCAGCCTGTGGTTGGAATGGACAATTTCATGGCCGGCTATGCTCATAACCTCGAGGATGTCAAGAGGACGGTCGGTCTTGAGAAGTGGGGCAAATTCGAATTTATAGAGGGAGACATCCGCAATCCTGAAGACTGCCGCAGGGCGTGCTCGGGAGTCGATTACATACTGCATCAGGCCGCCCTTGGCAGTGTGCCTCGATCTATAGACGATCCGATCACGACAAACACGTGCAATGTGGACGGGTTCCTGCAAATGCTCGTTGCGGGGATGGATGCGCGTGTAAAAGGGTTCGTGTTCGCAAGCTCATCCGCTGTTTATGGCGACAGCGAAAGACTGCCCAAGGTGGAAGACGAAATTGGATCGGTGCTGTCCCCTTATGCGGCTTCAAAACTGGTGAATGAGATTTACGCCGGAGTTTTTTCAAAAGTATACGATTTTAAGTGGATTGGGCTAAGATATTTCAACGTATTCGGGAAGCGGCAGGATCCGAATGGTGCATACGCAGCCGTAATCCCCCGCTGGATCGATGCTCTGGTCAATCGGAAAACCCCCGTCATAAATGGTGATGGTGAGACCAGCCGTGATTTCTGTTACATTAAGGACGTGGTGCAGGCAAATATTCTGGCCGCCCTGTCCAACGGTCCCGAGGCTCTTGGCAAGGTGTACAATATCGCCTGTGGGGATCGCACGACTCTCAACCAGTTGCTGGGGCTTATCAAGAACTCCATGCGCTCTCATATGCCCGAGGTAGTTGGCATAGAGCCCGAATATGGGCCCTTTCGCAAAGGCGATGTCCGGCACTCTCTTGCTGATATTTCACGGGCCACGGAACTGCTTGGCTACGTACCGGCGTACAGTGTGGCCAAGGGCATGGAAGAGTCTATTCAATGGTACGTCCAGGCGATGAAGTGAAAAAACCTCCGTTGGCGCCCGCCTTTTAGTTTCTTCACACCCTTTCGCATTGCCTTATCATCAATTTTTACCTTCTCGACATTTCGTATCCCCCGGCCGGAAGGCGGTAATGAAACAGGCAGCTTTACTGCTTATCTTGTCTTAAACGCTTTCAAATTTACCAAATGTAAGACCGTAGGGCCGGTTATGTGAAAACATGAGGAGAAAAACGATGAGCGAAAGATCGAAAAAGTTGGCGGATCGCCTGTATTCATTTAATCCTGGATTATGCGTGAGCATGCGTGAAAATTATACTGCGTTCACTCCAACCATATGATATTGTGTCGCAAATTCGTCAAAGGGAGGGCAAGCTGCATGCGCGCAGTTGGTGACAAGCAAA
>JBKQTS010000011.1:0-15403 GCA_052143075.1 Syntrophobacteraceae bacterium
CAAGATCAACCAATGGTTCTTGCCCTGCCTGTAAAATCGCCATCTCCCCCTCCGGAAATAGGTCTGGAAAGAGATTACAACGGAAGCAGGGCAAATGCAAGATTAACTAACAAAGTAGTACTAGGCGATTGCGGATGAAGACGCCTGCGGTTTTCAAGGATTGATTTTCGAAGTGAGAAGTTACTCCGTTCAGCATGGAAGGAAGAAATGGACGAATTTAAGACATGTACCTACATGGATGGAATTTACAAAAGCGGAGAAGAGCTGTGTTGTAAGGCTGACAGGTGTGTAGTGTGCCGCGATGGTGATTTGGAAGAAGAACCGGCCGCCTGATCCAGTCGATATAAACCGGCGCGGAGACGGGGGAAACAGGGTGACTCGGTGAGGGTGTTGTCTCAAGGCAAGATGTGCAGGATATGCTCAAGCAAAAATCAAGGCCCCGAAGTACAGGGCATCGCCATGGGCGGGCTTTTCTGTCATTGTTCTTGAAAGACGCGGTCCAACGGCGGCCCCACCGCCTCTCAGGTCCTTCGGCAGATTACATAATCGGCGATGTCATCGAGGATTTCTTTGACCGGACAATGGGGGAATATCCGAAGCGCCTCTTTGGCCTTCATGGAATGCTCGCAGGCTTGGTTGTAAGTGTATTCGATTCCACCGCTTCGCACGACAAGGTTTTTGATTTCACTTATCTCTTTTGCCTGAATATGCTCCGAGGTGAAAATCTGCCTCAGTCGAAGCCGTTCGGCGGCTTTTGCGTGTTGCAGGGCATAGATGAGGGGCAGTGTTGCCTTGCCTTCCTGGAGGTCGTTTCCGACCGGTTTTCCTAGCTCTTCAGCCTCCCCGGTAAAGTCCAGAGTATCGTCAACAAGCTGGAAGGCTATGCCCAGGTTGTGGCCATAAGCCTTGAGGGCCGTCTCCTCGTCCAGGCCGCCTCCTCCGAAAATGGCGCCAGTCCGGCACGCCGCGCTTATGAGTACGGCTGTTTTTTTCGTAACTACTTCGAGATATTCGTCCTCGCTTATTTCAAGATTATCGGAATTTATGAGCTGGAGAACTTCGCCCTCGGACATTCTGGTCGTGGCTTCCAGCAGCACCTCCAGGATTCGGATGTCCTGGTATCCGACCGCTATCTGAATGGACTTCGAATAGAGAAAATCCCCAATGAGCACAACCGCAGGATTGCCCCAGACCGTGTTTGCCGATGGTTGGCTTCGCCGCAATTCGGCATGGTCAACAACGTCGTCGTGCAGCAGGGTTGCCGCATGCACGAATTCGAATACGACGGCAAGCCGGGTGTCATCGTTTCCTTCGTATCCGCAAAGCCTGGAGGACAGGACCATCAGCAGGGGCCGGAGCCGTTTGCCTCCACTGCCCATTATATAGCGCCCCACAACCGGGATTAAGGGGATATCGGAGTTAAGCAGGCGGTTTATTTCCTCTTCGATCCTCACAAGGTCCGGACCGACCTGGTCGTAAATCCTCTCCTTGAGGTTTTGCGGACCGGTAGGCATGAAGTTGGGCAGGGCGGAAGCGTCCACTATTGGAAAATCCGAATTCTGTTTATTAAACTCACCGGTTTGGCTTGGTCTCCACAGCGCCGGCCGCTAGTTTCCATCCGGAACTGCAAGCGTCTCATAAGGTGAAATTCTCCTCTGTTCATCCGGTGTTTCCGGATGAACACGGGTCCATCAAAAACCGAAGGAGAACGTTTAGTTAAATAGCCAAAAATCCGCGCTATGTCAAAGCGTTTCGCTTCCGGAGCAGGCGTCTGAAGCAAATGTTCGTTATAGTGGTGTCTTTCAGTGCCCGGGTTAATGATTAAATGTAATCTTATACAGCCGCCATGTGGCGGACTTGCTGAGTATCCGGCCCAGCCCAATGCTTCGGTTGAAGATATTTCCGGGATCGCCGCCGAGGGCTGAAGTTTTTCGAAGCCGGTCCGCGTCCGGGCGCCCTTGATTTTCCGTTAGAGGAATCCAAGGAAATAACTCGCCAGTCGGGCGTGCAAAGTTTTAGAAGGTATTCGGGGTTTGCCGCATGCGATCAATGCCCGCAGAATCTCCAATTGTCACACCCGAAGAGAGTAGGGCGAGCTTTTATAGGTACACCTTCGTCATCGGTGCTGCGGCTTTTGCCACAACGATTGCTCAAACCGAGGTAATAGGTCAACTACCGATCCGGTATCTGTTAAAAGAACACCTCCATGTAGCCCCTGAGGACATGTCGCTTTTTCTGTTTTTCGCCGCTATTGCATGGTACCTGAAACCAGTGGCTGGTCTTATTTCGGACAGCATTCCTCTTTTTGGGACCAGGCGTCGCAGCTACCTGATGATTAGCGCAGGGGCAGCAGGGGTCGCCTGGATTCTTCTGGGCGCCATCCACGAATCTTATCATTCGATCCTGTTTGTCGCCATGACGCTGAACCTGATGATGGTTTTTGCGAGCACCGCGATGGGAGGCATGCTTGTGGAACAGGCCCAGCGCTTTGGCGCCACCGGAAGGCTAAGTGCTTTGCGGGAAGGGTTGAACAGTCTCGCCGTTACGATTGGACTGCCTGTGGGAGGTTATCTGGCCGTCCGCGCCATAGGTTGGACCGCGACCCTGGCTGCCGGCTTGCTTTTTGGCCTGGCGTTGTGTGTGTTTATGTTCCTTAAAGAAGAGCGCGGCGCAAAACGAAATAGCGAAGTCTGGTCGATCGCCGGAATCCAACTAAAGACCCTGCTACGTGCCAAAACACTCTGGAAAGCAGGGTGTCTGATATTTTTATTTTTCGTAACTCCAGGTCTTGCCACTCCCCTTTATTACATTCAGATCGATAAACTTGGCTTTTCGCAGCCGTTCATCGGTTGGCTGGCCGTAACCGGCGGTTTTACCGGGATGGTCGGCGCCGTGATTTATGCTCGAGCATGCAAAGCACTGCCGTTAGGTCCTTTGCTTGCCGGTGGGATCATTTTGAGCTCTATTCTGACTCTGCTTTATTTATACTACGAGTCGCGCCAAGCCGCCATAATCATTGCCGCCGTGAATGGATTAGGCGGCACATTAGCCGTGGTCCCCCTCTATGATCTTTCGGCCCGCGCTACACCGCAGGGATGCGAGGGGTTGGGGTTTGCTCTGATGATGAGCCTGCGAAATCTGGCGGTCAACGGCGGGGACTGGATCGGCTCATGGTTGATGCAAAGCTGGCACTGGAGCTTCTCAGGGTTGGTGTTCATAAGTGCAGGCACAACCTTGCTGGTGTTGTTTGTAGTTCCTCTGCTCCCGGTTGAGATATTGAAGGGCAGTGACACGCGTTCTTTGGCGACGGAGAAGCAGGCCCGCTTGAGAGAATTGAGGAATTGAGGAATTTAGGAATTGAAAAATCCCTAAATCCCTAAATCCCTAAATCCCTTTATCTTTCCGACAGTTCAACGAGTACGCCGAAAGTCGACTTGGGATGCAGGAAGGCAATCTTTGCACCGCCGGCGCCTTTTCTCGGCTTTTCGTCGATCAGCCTGATCCCTTTTGCCTTGAGTTCTTCGAGGGCTTGTTCAATATTGTCTACCCGAAAGGCAATGTGCTGGACCCCCTGTCCCCTGGCTTCAATGTATTTTCCGATTGGGCCGTCGGGGGAGGTCGATTCGAGAAGCTCGACTTCTGTGTCTCCCACTGGAAAGAAGGCGGTCGTAACCTTTTGTTCTGCAACAGTTTCGCTTCCGAGGTGAGGGAGTCCGAGAATGTCGGAGTAGAGCTTCTTTACTTCTTCGATACTGCTTACTGCAATACCTATGTGGTCAACTTTGAGTATCTTCATGACGCCTCCTTGCTTCGCAAATTGAAAACCACCAGTCGTTGATAATGTCATCCAGCAGAGTGTAAGGGTCGCTCTTTTTATTCATTAGTTCCTCGACGGCGGCATCGAGCCTTCCTTCCTGCTCCAAATGCTTTAGAATGACTCGAAAAAGCTCTCCATGAATCATCCGAAGTGTTTCACGGCGAGTCCTTTGCCGCCTGTTTTGATAAAACATGCCGGAATCGAGCAGATATTTGCGGTGCGACTCGATCGAGAGCCACAGTTGCTCTATGCCTATATCTTCGATCGCAATTGTTTTATTGACCGGGGCAGACCAGTGGCGCTCCTTGATATGAGCATCGATTTCGATCCGCGAGTAAACTTCTGTGCAGAGCTGATCGGCCCCCTGCCTGTCAGCCTTGTTAACAACGAACACATCGGCTATTTCCATGATGCCGGCCTTCATACTCTGGACACCATCTCCAAAGCCCGGCACCAGAACAAGACAGGTGGTGTCGGCAATGCCTATTATGTCGATCTCATCCTGTCCCACGCCGACGGTCTCTATTATGATTACATCCTTTCCCAAGGCATCCAGGACTTTTACCACGTCTCCGGTCGCCTCGGCAGTGCCTCCGAGAAATCCTCGAGTGGCCATGCTTCGGATAAACATATCCGGATCGTTGGCGAGTTCGCTCATTCGGACTCTGTCGCCCAGCAGGGCGCCCCCGGTGAAGGGACTTGAAGGGTCCACGGCAATGATTCCGACCCTGAAGCCGCTTTTTCGGATGACGCGGGCCAGCTTGTCCGTAAGGGTAGACTTCCCGGCCCCGGGCGACCCGGTAATTCCCACTACGTACGCTTTTCCAGTGTAGGGGTAGAGTTTTCGCATCCACTCATACGCCCTGGCATCATCGTCCTCCAGCCAGGAAATGAGGCGCGCGGCCGCCCGATGAGAACCTTCCAGGATTTGGGCCGCGTAATCAAAGGACATAGGGATTCATCCCTTTCAGCGAGGTGGCGGGGCCTTTAGGCAGCGAATGTTTGCGGGGATAACGGGTTATCGTTGCCATCCGCGCCGGGTGGCTGTATTCTGGCCTCGATCTGAACAACTCCTAGCGTTCGCGCACATTTTTCTGGATGAAACTGACGATCTCGGTCGTCGGCGTGCCTGGTCCGAAAATGGCTGACATGCCTGAACTTTTCAGAAAATCGTAGTCTTCCTCGGGAATAATGCCGCCGCCCACCAGCAACACGTCATCGAGCCCCTTCTGCTTCATCAGTTCGACGACCCTTGGGAAGAAATAGTTATGAACGCCCGACAGGCTGCTCATTCCGACGACGTCTGCGTCCTCCTGCTCGGCGGCCGCAACGATCATCTCAGGGGTCTGGCGAAGTCCGGTGTAAACCACTTCCATTCCCGCTTCGGCAAATACCCTTGCCAAGAGTTTAGCGCCTCGGTCATGTCCGTCCAGACCGGGCTTTGCCATAATCACCTTAATTCTTCTTGCCATAGAATTTTCCTCCGGTGTAACTGTATTTTAACTGTTGAGACCAGCCCTAAGGTTAAATACTCCTGCCCTCATACGAATTCTTTGGGCCGATACTCACCATAGACTTCGCGCCACACATTGCAGATTTCGCCTACGGTGGCCTTGGCTTTTACGGCTTCGACAACATAGGGCATGACATTTTCATCCGTCCTGGAAACCTGGCTCAGCTTGTCCAGTGCAGCTTTCCACTTTGCATGGTCCCTTTGCGCGCGGTATTTTTTCAGCTCGGCGGCTTTGACTTCGCCAACGGACATGTCCACCTTGAGAAGACCGGTCGGAGGAGGCTCTTCCATGGTGTACTTGTTTATGCCTACATAGACGCGATCACCCGATTCGATCTCCTTCTGGAACCGGTAGGAACTGTTCTGAATCTCTTTCTGAATGTAGCCCTGCTCGATTGCGGCAAGTGTTCCGCCCATCGCGTCGATCTTTTTGATATAATCATCGATCTCGGTTTCAATCCTGTCTGTCATGTTCTCGACGTAGTAGCAGCCGGCAAGCGGATCGATAGTATCCGTCGCGCCGCTTTCCTCGGCAATGATCTGCTGGGTCCGAAGCGCGACGGTTACTGCCTGCTGGGTCGGCAGACAGAGCGCCTCGTCATAGGAGTTGGTATGGAGCGACTGGGCTCCGCCAAGGGCTGTGGCGTAAGTCTGAAGCGCCACTCGGACGATGTTGTTGAGAGGCTGTTGAGCCGTAAGCGTGACACCGCCCGTCTGCACATGATAGCGCAGCATCATCGAGCGCGGGTCTTTGGCTTCGAACCGGTCTCTCATGACCTTTGCCCAATACCTGCGGCCTGCGCGAAACTTGGCGACTTCCTCGAGCACGTTTGTGAAGGCGTTGAAGAAGAAGCTCAACCGGGGAGCGAAAGTATCGACCTGCATGCCTCGCTCGATACAGGCCTGGGTATAGGCGATACCGTCGGCCAGGGTGAAAGCCATTTCCTGAGCGGCTGTCGATCCCGATTCACGTATGTGATAGCCGCTTATGCTGATAGAATTCCACCTCGGAACATATTTCTGGCAGAACTCGATCAGGTCGACCGTCAGCCTCATCGTCTGTTTGGGCGGATAAATATACTGGCCGCGGCAGATGATCTCTTTTAAAACGTCATTCTGGATGGTCCCGCCCACCTTATCCCAGGACACGCCCTGCTCCTCGGCGATTGCCAGATACATCGCAAGAAGCACGCCGGCAGGGGCGTTCATGGTCATCGAGGTAGTGACCTTGTCGAGCGGTATTTGGTTAAAAAGCGTTTTCATATCATCGATGTGATCTATTGCCACACCAACCTTTCCAACTTCACCCATAGAAAGCGGGTGGTCGGAGTCGTAGCCGGCCTGAGTGGGAAGCTGGAACGCAACACTAAGACCGGTTTGTCCCTGCTGCAGCAGGTAGCGATAGCGCTCATTGGTGCTCTTGGCGTCTCCAAATCCCGCGTATTGGCGCATGGTCCAGAAGCGGCCGCGGTACATGGTAGGCTGTACGCCCCGAGTAAAGGGAAAGAGTCCGGGATAGGCCAGGTCGCGGTCGTAATCTAGCTCTTTTACATCCAAAGGTGTATAGAGCCTTTCTACCGGAGTCCCGGAAATCGTGGTAAAGACTGGTTTTGCTTCGGGCGATTTAGAGAGTGTCTTCGCAACAGTTCCCTGATCCCACTTTTCTTTACCAGCTTGAATTTTTTGAAGTACCTTCTCATCGAACATATACACGACCTCCTCAGCAGCGAAATCCCACATGACGCCCCGCCGGTTGCATTAGCGGGGCCTGTTAAAAGAAGCACGAACTGCAACACAATTCGGCGTTTTTGGCTATATTCCCGGATGGCAACAATGAACTCGAGCAGGAACACTTAAGGGGAATGGGCCGGAAAACGCACATAGCGCCCTGACCGCAAGAGAGAAGGCAGATGAATTGTAAGCCACACTTAGTATTAACCTATACCAGCAGTTGCTCTGCGGGTCAACATGATTTGACGCGGAGGCCGTGGTAACCACAATTTTTACACATTTTGCGTTTGACATATTGTGAAAATATGCTCTATCATGATCACTTTGGCGCTACCCCGTTCAACTTACTCATTCGCCTCAGGAGGATCAGCCATGCTCGCTCTTGCCAAAACTGTCGAAAGCCCTTGTAGAAGTTGCGAATTCATTGATCACGACAAGGATGAATGCGCAAAAGAGTGCCTGAGGCTCAGCGCCTTTCAGACCGCGCTTCTGCTGCATGACGAGATAAACATTAAGAACTTCGATGTACGCAGCTTCCGGATAAGGCGCCTTGCGGCCGGAAAGGCCGTGTAGCGCAAACCAAACCGGGATGATGATGGATGAGGCGGCAATTACGTGCCGCCTCATCCTTTTTAGATACCGCTGTCTTCGAAATCGGTTTTACTCATTCGCCTGCTAACCTGTTCTGCCAAATCATTTCCATTTATTCTTGCCTCTGAACCCGGCTATGCTAAATTGACTGCTTATCAAACATGGGACCGCCATAATTCCAGGAGGAATGGATGCCCATTGCAGTCAAGGAAGTATCACTTCGTAATATCCTGTCATTTGGACCTCAAAAATTAAACATCGGTCTCGGAAGCCTGAACGTATTAATCGGTCCCAATGGTTCAGGTAAATCAAATCTTATTGAGATATTTGCTCTTCTGCGCTCGAGCCCTGCGGATCTTCGAGCCTTGATTCGCGAAAACGGCGGGGTAAGCGAATGGATTTATAAGGGGGCATCCAAGGAGGCGGCATCGATTGGCGCGGTCATGAGGTATCCCAAGGGGCCGCAGTCCCTCAGGCACCTGTTGGAGTTTCGTTCTGAAAAACAGAGCTTTAGTCTGTATGATGAGCGAATCGAAAACGAGCGGCCAGTTCAAAATAAAGCATATCCTTCATATTATTATCATTACTCTCGTGGGCGCCCGACGCTTTACACTGCGGCTGGGGAACGCGAGTTGCCGCGTGATACAATCGAGCCTGATAAGTCTATTCTCGCGCAAAGGCGAGACGCAGATACCTACCCCGAACTCTTTTATCTGACCTCTTTCTATGAAAAGATCAGTATCTACAGAGAGTGGACCTTTGGGCGCAAAACAATTTTTCGCGTACCGCAAAAAGCGGACATGCGAAACGACCGTTTTGAAGAGGATTTTTCGAACCTGGGTCTTTTTTTGAACAGACTCCGCAGGATACCCAAGGCGAAAAATGCGATTCTCGAAGGCTTGCGTGATTTATATGAGGAATTTTGTGACTTCGACATAAGTGTAGAAGGTGGAACCGTTCAGGTATTCTTCACCGAGGGCGATTTCATTATCCCTGCTACCAGACTGTCGGACGGAACTCTTCGCTATCTATGCCTTCTGGCCATCCTGTGTGACCCGGATCCGCCCCCGCTTATCTGTATCGAAGAGCCGGAACTCGGACTTCATCCCGATATTCTGCCCAAATTAGCCGACCGGCTGGTCGATGCTTCCCAACGTACCCAACTGATTGTCACGACCCATTCGGACATTCTGGTCGACGCGATGAGCGAAAGGCCCGAGGCGGTAATTATTTGCGAAAAGCATTCTGGCCAGACCACGATGGAACGCCTCGATAAGAAGATGCTCTCCGCTTGGCTGAAACAATACCGCCTTGGAGAACTTTGGACGCGAGGTGAACTGGGGGGTACAAGGTGGTGAAAGTAAGCATCTATGTAGAAGGGGGCGGTGACAGTAAGGATCTGCATGCCCGCTGCCGCGAAGGGTTCAGCAAACTTATCGGAAAAGCCGGTTTCACAGGTCGAATGCCTCGCATCGTGGCCTGCGGAGGGCGCCAACATGCATTTGACATGTTCCGGACAGCCATTGGGAATGAGCAGGGCTTCCATCCAATACTCCTCGTTGACAGCGAAGACCCCGTGAACCCTCAAAATGAACTTTCTCACGGCTCGGCAGCCGCCTGGGAGCATCTTCAGTCACGCGATGGCTGGACGCGTCCTCAAGGGACAGATGACGACCAGGCGCAAATGATGGTCACCTGCACGGAAACGTGGATAATGTCAGATAGGGAGGCCCTGCGTAAAGTGTTTGGAGCCAGGCTCCAGCTAAGCGCTCTTCTGCCGGTGAACGACTTGGAACAGAGATCGAGATCTGATGTGCAACTGGCGCTCGAAGATGCGACACGCACTTGCGGCCGAGATAAGGCTTACAGAAAGGGCAAACGGTCTTTCCAGGTTTTGGCCGAACTGAACCCCCGCGCACTTATGAATCTTCCGCATTTTAAGCGATTCATAGAAGCCCTTGACGGTCGCTTGCCTGAGGGGACAGGCGGTATTCCGCAGTGCAGAGGAACATGAACAGTTTGCTCTGCTCCTCGGCTTTTCGCACATCGCCGGGCCTACAAAGACATCTTCGAGGCCATTTCGAGGATCCCGGTTCTGTTCAGCCATTCCATGCTCGAAGATACTATAAATGGACCGTTGAGCAAATTATCCTTGTTATAGACAAAGGGCTTTCCCGACAGATCGAGCATGATTCCTCCTGCTGAGGTGACTATTGCCTGGCCGGCCGCAGTGTCCCATTCCCATGTAGGGCCGAACCTCGGATAAAAATCGGCTTCTCCCCCGGCTACGGCGCAGAACTTGAGTGCGCTACCCCGGTTTATGATCCGATAGGAAGGTATTAACGACAGAAAGTCATGCAACGCCCGGGTCGGATGAGAACGGCTTCTCACGACCCGCACAGGCTCTTTGGATGAGACTTGCGCTACTTTGAGGCTCCTGTTCCCGCTGCCGGTAATTTCCCAGCAACCTTTGCGCACGTCCGCCATAACGAGCCGGCCTGTCACAGGGATATGGATTATTCCCACAACCGGCGTACGATCTTCCACCAGGGCAATATTAACTGTGAATTCGCCGTTTCGTTTGACGAACTCCTTTGTCCCGTCAAGCGGATCTACAAGCCAGAACCTGTCCCAATTCCGCCTGATCTCGAATGGGACCTCATTTCCTTCTTCTGAAAGAACGGGAATATCAGGGTAGCGGTGCCGCAGTCGATCAACGATTATGCTGTGCGAACGCTTGTCTGCGAGCGTGAGCGGGGAGTGGTCGTCTTTGCGTTCCACCTCGAAATCTGTGTCATAGACTTCCATGATAGCCTTACCGGCCTCCCTGGCAATGCCGGCCAGAAAATCAAAATCCAGCATGAAACAATCCCTCCATTAAAGCAGTGAATGGTGAACAGTGATTCTTGACTGGAAAAGGAAAAATCTTCTTTCCTCACTATTTGCTAATCACTGTTCATCAATCACTGTTTCTCTTACCGCTCTGCCTTTACGATCAGACTTCGATCCACCCCTATCACCAGGCCGCACTCCATTGAAATCGAATTTTGCGGGCTTGGCCCGCTCCAACAACTCTAATCACCCCATTAGGCGAAGGCACTATCGAAAGCGAGAAGCGGGAACTCGCGTAGCGATAGAACCAAAAGGAATTATTTTTTGATCTTTGCTCCTTGCTTTCTGCCCCACGTTCCTCAATCCGTTTTTAAGGGCCTATTGTTTTCCTGTAAATCCTGTCAAAGATCTTTTTGCATCTCAACGTCCTTTTCTTGTCCGGACCATGTCCCGTTTATGTGAATTCTGTCTTCGCTGCGCAAGCGGTGGTTTACACAGACCGGAAGCAAACCTAGTTTATAATGACGTAGAGGCGGATATAAACGAAATTCATAAAGCTCAAGCGAGGCATGGAAAATGGCTGAAACGGAACTGCCAAATCTGGAGGAACTCGAAGAAGTCAGGGAGAAGAAATTTACCAGGAGAGTGGCGCTTGTCACAGCGGTTTTTGCGGTGGTGCTGGCTATAGCGTCTCTTGGCGGAAGCCACGCTATGAAAGAAATGCTGCTTGCCCAGCAACAGGCGTCGGACCAGTGGGCTTACTACCAGGCGAAATCGATCCGGGAGCACCTGTACAAAACTCAAAAGGTGCTGCTTGAAAACGAACTTGACCTGCTGTCCCAAACTGCGAGCCCGGAGTCGGCAGAAAAGGTCAAGGCCTCCATCGAGGCTCTTGCCGGGGGGGAATCCAAATTTGTAAGCGATAAGAAGGAAATCGAGCAGGAAGCCAGGAAGCTGGAAAAGGAAAGGGACACATACAGGTCGCAGGACCCTTACTTCGAATACGCGGAAGTGCTTCTACAGATAGCCATTGTGATGGCCTCGGTGTCGATAATCTCAGCCAGCGGGGCGGTATTCGGTTTCTCCCTCCTGGTGGCGTCGCTTGGCGCCCTCATGTGCGCAAACGGATATCTACAGATCTTTGCGCTGCCATTTCTGCACTGAGCATTTGCCGGTCATGCCGGGGACCGCTATTCGGTCCTTTTGCCTTCTTCTATTTGCCCCGTATAGATAAGCTCTGGTTTTTTAAGGATTATGCGGGTGTCAGGTGGAACAGATTCTGTAAGCCAGACATTACCGCCGATTATCGATCTGGCTCCGATAACGGTATTTCCGCCAAGGATCGTTGCTCCTGAATAGATGATAACATCGTCCTGGATGGTAGGGTGCCGTTTCTTGTTCCGTAGCAGCTCGCCCGCATCGCGCGGGAGCGAAAGCGCCCCGAGGGTCACGCCCTGGTAGAGTCTTACGCGGTCTCCGATCTCAGTTGTCTCGCCTATGACAACGCCGGTGCCGTGATCGATGAAGAAGCTCTCTCCGATATGCGCACCCGGGTGGATGTCGATTCCCGTCACGCTGTGGGCATATTCGGTAATGATACGGGGAAGAAAGGGAATTCGCTGTTCCCATAGATGGTGGGCCATTCTATAGACCGATACGGCAAAGAGGCCTGGATAGCTGAAGATTATCTCATCGAAGCTCTTGGCGGCGGGATCGCCCTGGTATGCAGCGCGCACGTCGCTTGCGAGCTGGAGCCGCATTGAAGGCAGGTTCTGCATGAAATCAATTGCCGCTGCCTGGCCCAGTTCATCACACTGAACACAGGGCAGGTCGTGACGAATGCAGTCGTGGCGCAGGGCCAAGGCTATTTGCTCGGACATGAGTTCGAAGAGCGCCGTTGCCTCCTGGCCGAAATAGTAGCCAAGATTGAACTTCTCCAGCCTTCCCCTGACGAAATATCCCGGATATAGCAGCCTTCTCGCTCGATCCACGATGTCCACAACGGCTTCTCTTGACGGAATCGGTTCGGGGCCCACGTGGTCAAAACACTCACCGTTCGCGCAAGAGCTGACCAGTTTTTCGACAATCCCGGGAATCTCCTCCCGAAAGTGTCGTTCTGTCGCGATCTCGGTCCTGCAATGCTCGATGATCAGTTGGTCTGCCATGGTCCCGCCTCCAGTTATCTGACATCCTTTTTCGACTGAGTTATGCCTCCCGGCAGAGCTGAGCGCTCGTTTTCCAATAGGGTGACATGTTCCTCAGCGTGTCGATTACGGGAGGCAATTTCTCGATGACGAAATCTATTTCTTCATCGGTATTGTAGACGCTCAGGCTGAATCTGATCGATCCGTGCGCCATGGTAAAAGGAATGCCCATTGCCCGCAGGACGTGAGAAGGCTGGAGCGACCCCGAGGTGCAGGCCGACCCTGACGAGGCGCAAATACCGAACTCGTCCATCATGAGCAGGATGCCTTCGCCTTCCACAAATTCAAAGCTGATGTTGGTGGTGTTAGGTAGCCTGTTCGCCCTGTCGCCGTTTACCTTAGTATTGGCGACGGTATTCAGGATAGAGCTTTCGAGCCTGTCGCGCAGACGCTTGACGAAGGTATTTTCGATATCCATTTTTTTTTGCGCAAGCTCAGCGGCGACTCCCAGCCCTATTATGCTCGGGGTGGCTTCGGTCCCGCCGCGCCTTCCGCGTTCCTGATGACCGCCCACAAGGAAGGGTGAAAACTTGGTGCCCTTGCGCAGGTAGAGCACGCCAATTCCTTTGGGTGCGTGCAGCTTGTGTCCGGAGAGCGAAAGCATGTCGATGGGCGTATCAGCCAGATTGATTGGAATTTTCCCGACCGCCTGGACCGCGTCGGTATGGAAAAGGATGCGGCGCTCCCGGGCCATTTGCGCTGCCTTCTCGATGGGAAAAATCACCCCTGTTTCGTTGTTTGCCCACATGAGGCTAACGATTGCCGTATCAAGTGTCAGCGCCCGTCTATACTGATCCGGATCGAGCCGCCCTTCGCCATCCACCGGCAATTCGGTCAGCCGGTATCCCTGTGTGGCCAGATGAGCGCAGAGGGCGCGCACCGCCGGGTGCTCGACCCTGCTTGTCACGATGTGCTTTTTGTCCGGGCAGCTTGCAAGGGCCGAACGGATGGCCGCGTTGTCGCTCTCCGTCCCGCAGCTCGTAAAGATGATTTCCTCTGGAGATGCGCCAAGAAGAGCGGCAACCTGCTCGCGAGCCTTCCTGACCTGTTTCATTACCTGGCCTCCGAAGGAGTGCATGCTCGAAGGATTTCCATAGAGCTGATGGAAATATGGGAGCATTGCCTCCAGCACTTCCGGGGCCACCTGGGTCGTCGCATTGTTATCCAGATATACAGGGTTCACGCCGATACCTCCTCAACCACAAGCTCCGGCAAGACCAGCTCGCGCAGTTTCGCCTCGACGAAATTCTTCAACGTCTGGTCGGATGCCTGACAGGATGCGCATGCGCCGCGCGTGGCAACCAGCACGCGATTACCAACCACGTCCACCAGTTCGATGTCGCCGCCGTCGTGCTTCAGGGCCGGTCTGATTTCCCGTTCCAGGGTTTCCTCTATCATTTTGATTTTCCGGATATTGGACAGCTTTGGTCTTTCAGCCGGGGCTTCGCTTCTCTTGGAAAGCGCCCTGTCGATTATTTCCTGGATAATTGGGTGGCAGTTTTCGCATCCCCCTCCCGCCTTAGTGTAGTTTGTCACCTCTTCGACGGTCGTGAGGCGATTCTCGAGGATAGCCCGCTCGATTTCCTTTTCCGTTACTCCGAAGCACTCGCAAACGATTTTTTCCTCTTCCGCCCTGACGGGGGCGCCCTTAAAATTGGAAATGGCCTTCTCCAGGGCCTCTCGTCCCAGAACGGAACAGTGCATCTTTTCCTGAGGAAGTCCACCGAGATAGTTTGCTATGTCCTGGTTTGTGACCTTCGCAGCCTGCTCGACCGTCATTCCTTTTATCATTTCAGTCATTGCCGAAGCCGAAGCTATTGCGCTGGCGCATCCGAAGGTCTTGAACTTCGCTTCTTTTATCTTGCCGTTTTCATCCAATTTGAAGGTGAACTTGAGTGCATCTCCGCAGGCAATCGATCCTACTTCCGCAACCCCGTCCGGGTCTTCGATTTCTCCTACGTTTCGAGGATTGAGGAAGTGATCTTTAACTTTGTCAGTGTAGTCCCACATATCGGTTCCTCCCGCTTCCTTTTTAATTATTCCGGTCCAAAAGAGTTGGGCTCGCAGATTACGCTTTGCTCCGGTTTGTCCTGTATTATAACTATTAAAACTATCGTTGGCAGGAACTGAACAACAAATTCTGCGATATTCCCCGAAACTCTGCATATGAAATTTTTTAGTTTAGCAGAAGTAAACGCCCGATAAAACATCAAATCTGAGAAGGACCCCGGATAGCAAAGCGTTTTTTTGCCACGGTCGATCTCAACAGGCCGCCCGCCTCACGGGGCGAGGAGGTTGATGGAAGACGCAGTCACTACGAGGAACACCCGACTTTTTTCTTGACAAAACAAGCGACCCTAATTTAGTTTGCCCGATGATCAGTTTCTGCCTTTAGGGCTCTCTTTCTCTCTTGCTGGAGCTGAAATGATGCAGCAGCACTGACCACTTGTTTAAAGCTTAGGTGCAAAGCTAAAAACTTCAAAACGGAGGTTAAATCTAACATGCCCTATGACGCGACAAAAATGAAGGATTGGCAGATTTCGGAAGCAGCGGAAGTTAACATGCCAACGCCATGGGAGTTTCAGGAAAAACTTGGACTGAAAAAAGATGAAATCCTCCCCATGGGCAGACTCTGCAAGCTCGATTTCCTGAAAATCATCGACCGGCTGAAAGACCGCCCGGATGGAAAGTACATCGAAGTAACTGCAATCACCC
>JBKQTS010000012.1:0-46772 GCA_052143075.1 Syntrophobacteraceae bacterium
AATAAAAGAGTCTTGGTTGCTGATGATCGGGTCTTCTCATTGCTTTCCTTGTCGGGTTTGTGTGTAAATTCAGCAGCTTGATACTACATTAAACCCGGCAAAAATGCACTTATATAAGTGACTTTTCCAGCAACCTGCTAGGTAGAGGAGAAAATCAGCAGCCGCTTTCACAGTCCGGCAATTCGGACTTAGATGATCTGATCGATGCTTTCAACAAAATGTCCGATCAATTGTTATCTAGAGAAGAGGAGCTTCGCAAATCGCGAGACAAACTGGAAGAGAGGGTACAGGAGCGAACCGCCGAACTGGAAATAGCCAACAATGAGCTGAAACAAATGCCATCAAAGCTTTTAGTAGTTCAAGAAGAAGAAAGGATAAGGCTTGCAGTCGAACTCCACGACAGTATCATGCAAACACTTGTCGCTATCAAAATTAAGATGGAACATATAATAATTAAGTTACAAGACGGAGTTGTAGAAAATGCGTTAAATGCTTTAAGGGATTTAGTGCCAACTCTTATTGACTCGATTAATGAAACTAGAGCTATTTACATTGGACTCAGACCGAATGTGCTGGAGGACTTCGGAGTGATTGCCGCCTTGCGCTGGCATTGTGAAGAGCAGTTGAAGCTACATCCTGAGCGACATATTGAACTCATGATTGACGTTAACGAAGTTCAAATCCCGAAGCACCTGCATGTTCCGATATTCAGGGTGGCTCAAGAGGCATTGAATAACATCGCCAGACATAGCGAGGCAGAATGGGTTGAAATGGCCCTTACAAGTGATGGCGATAGAACTGAGTTCGTGATCTCTGACGATGGGATAGGAATGGATCTTGGGGAAACTCTTAAATTCAGGACCGACAGGGGGCTTGGCCTCGCCTGTATGAGAGAAAGAGTCGAAATGATCGGAGGCTGTTTATCAATCGAATCCACTCCCGGCAAAGGCACGACTATTAGGGTTAGCTGGTCAAATTCGCAATTCTGTAGAGAATAAAACCATCTCTCCTCTGTACGTAGTGCGGGATTCTGCCAAAACATTTCCACTTCCATTATCATTTCTTGAGTTCAGCAGTACTGAACACCTGCCGGCAACATCGGGGCACTCGATCCGTAATATTAACTTTAATATAAAAGTTAATATTAGCGCAATTCCACCTTTTTTTGCCATATCCATCACTTATCCATGTGTGAGGTGATCCCCATCTTGTAAGTCAACTCAAGGCTCGGCATGATTTTCTGAAAAAACTAAACAGGCGGACATGGAAGAGCGCAGCAAACCCATTGAGAAATTGACGAATTGAGGAATTTCTGAAATATGGGAAACGACCTTGAAAAGTTGACGCCATTCCAAGCGCAGGCAGGAATCCAGACAGCCACTACTGGATGCCGGCCCCCGGACTAGACACTTCCGGGGCAGGCTTCGCCGGCATGACGACTTACTTACGTCGTTTAGTATAGCTCGTCTCTTATCCGGGACTTCCGGATGGGCGCGGGCCGGTGCGCAGCCTTAAATCCCTTGCCATGAAGCCCTATATTGATTAAAAGCCTTTATGTTGGCGCAATGATTCGCCGTTTAATAGGTGGAAGCTTTTCCGCCGCCCGGCCGGATGATTTGAAGATTTGAGTTTGCCCGGGCGCCCCTTGCAAGTTACATTGTGGCGTCAGCCGCTTTTTCCCCAACCCGGTACGCCGGCTCATGCGCTCCCGGCGCGGGAAACATTTGCTGCGAACCACGCAGAAATGAGTTGAACGTGCAGAATGAAAAAATCGAAAAAGACCCGGCGCAGGCCATAGAAGTAGCGGTTTTCCAGATTGGCCGGACGCTACTGTCACAGGGACAGGAAACCCCCTTCTTTTATGTGATCCTGAGCGGGCGGGTGATGCTGAGCAAGAATGGAAAGACGATCAGGACGCTGGGCGAACAGGACATCTTTGGTATGGAGGGCCTTTTATTAAAGAAGCCTTCCCCTTACGCGGCGTACGCGGTGGAGGAATGCAGGGTCGCCAGGTACGGGTTTGAAACCCTTGACCACTTTATCCGCGAAAGCCCCCGAACGATTCAGAATGTGCTCGTTTCCATCGTGCGCCAGCTCTCCGACACAACTTTAAATCTGCTGGAGCCGGCCCCACCCGTCCCGGAAGAAAATGAGCGCGTTCATTTCTATCAAGACGGCGAGTCGATACTGGATGAGATGAACGGCGGGACTGAGCTTTGCCGCCTCATTTCGACCCAGGGCGGACTGCAGGTGACCATGGGCGGGCGGGAAGTCACCCGTATTAACACACCTGGTGAGTTTTTTGGCCGTCCCATTTCATACTCTCACGCCTGCGTAAGGAGTATCGGCCAAAGCATCGTGGAGAAATTCGGCGCCGGCGACCTGCATATCTTAATTAGAGATTACCCGGAATCGGCTGCTATGATAATGCACGCGCTGATCGAACGCCTCGGGGCCCACGAACTTGACCAGGCGCCGCCGCAAACGGCTCATATGCGCGGTGACAGGGAGTGATACAGGGTAGCCGCACCATCCCGGAGCCTGAGATAACAGCAATGTCCGAACCTGTTCTCCATCCCGGCAGTCCGCGCGGTCTATACGTCCGCACGTTTGGCTGCCAAATGAATGAATATGATTCGCTGCGGGTCCAGCGGCTGCTCGCCAACCATGGATACGTGCCTGTCAATGATATAGGCCAGGCTGACGTTATCTTTCTCAACACCTGCTCGGTGCGCGGGAAAGCGGAGCAAAAGGTCCACTCTTTTCTGGGGACCCTCCGCCGCCTCAAAGATGCAAAACCACACCTCAAAATCATAGCCGGGGGCTGCGTGGCCCAACAACTCGGCGAAAAGCTGCTCGACAGGTTCGACCACCTTGATATGGTCATAGGCACAAGGGCGGTGAATTCTATCGGGCAGATGCTGCAACGGGTGCAGGAAAGCGGTGGCAGGCTTGCCTGCCTGCCCGAAGAAGAAAGTCGCGGCCCTGAGCTCAGCGGCGGCCGCAAAATCCTGCCGCAGGCAAGCGTAACGGCCCCGGTTACGATAATGCAGGGCTGCAACAATTATTGCACCTACTGCATAGTCCCTTACGTGAGGGGTCCGGAACGGAGCAGGCCGGCCGATGAAATCATCGAAGAAATCAGGCTCCTGGATGAGTCCGGCGTCCGCGAAGTGCTTCTGCTTGGTCAAAACGTTAATTCATACGGCAGGGGGCTCGACGAAAACATCACCTTCGTAGATCTTCTGCGGCGCATCGGGGCGGAGACCGGAATTGCGCGCATCCGGTTCACCACATCCCACCCCAAGGACCTTACAGATGAACTGATACGCTGTTTCGCCGAAGTGGATTCGCTCTGCAAGCACCTTCACCTTCCCGTGCAGTCCGGGTCGGACCAAATTCTTGCCCGCATGAACAGAGGATGCACGGCGGCCGGCTACATGGAAAAAATCAGCCGGCTTCGCCGGATTTGTCCTGAAATTGCACTTACCTCCGATATTATCGTCGGCTTTCCAGGCGAAACGGAACAGGACTTCAAAAAGACGATGGAATTGCTCGAAGAGGTCCGGTTCGACAATCTTTTTTCTTTTCGCTATTCGGACCGTCCAAACACCCGGGCCGCCTCTTTTGCGGATAAGGTGGACCCTGAGGTTGCCGCGCGCCGGCTACTCGAACTCCAGAGCTTTCAGGCCGAAATTACCCTTGGCAAAAACCTTGCCGAGGTTGGCTCGATGCGGCTCGTGCTCGTTGAAGGGCCAAGCAGAACTTCCAACGGACAGATGACCGGACGCACCACACAGAACAGAATAGTCAATTTCCAGGCCCCTTTATCGTCGGTAGGGCAAATCGTCGGCGTGAGAATTACCTCTGCATATTCTCATTCCCTGAGAGGAGATATAATCCCGACATAATGCGCCAGGATGGCAAGATCTCTCTTTCGCTTGCTTCGCCTTGCTTCGCGCATGGTTAGGGGTTATAGTGTGGCCGAAGGCCTGAAGTGAATCTCTAAAACTATCAACTCTACCTAATCGAGCCCCGGGGGACACCGAGGCGCCTGGTTGGAGGAAAGCATGTTCAAGCAGATGAAAGTAACCGGGCTCGTAATGGATCCTCATTCGAACACGCCGATCCTGGTACTCAAAGACATTGCCGACGACACGACCCTTCCAATCTGGATAGGCCTGCTTGAAGCTACGGCAATCGCCACCGAACTGGAAAACATCCAGTTCCCGCGGCCCATGACTCATGACCTGATCCGGACTCTTTTCGACCACCTCAAAGTCAAAGTGGAACGCATCGAGGTCTGCGAGCTGAAGAACAATACCTACTACGCCTTAATCCACATCCGAAACGGCGAACAGCTCAGCTCTATCGACTCGCGCCCAAGCGACGCCATTGCCATCGCGCTGCGGACGAATGCGCCCATCTTTGTCAAAGACGAAGTAATTACCAAATATCTCAAGTCCGATGAGGCCAAGCCATCCTTTGACGAAAAGAACAAGGAGCAGTGGGCCGAAATGCTCGAAAAACTCGATCCCCTCGATTTCAGCAAGTACAAAATGTAATATCCAAATGTTGCAGGCACGCTTCCGTCCAAAAGGGCCCGGCAGCTCGAACTTATTTTCACAAACCCACGCTGCCAAAAATCCGATTGCAGGGGTTTCCATTCCGTTTCCAAGCACTCATCTTGGAGTGGCCATGAAGATGGATACATTGCGTTTGGCAGGTTTGATCGAAGCTGCGAGAGGGCAACGGCCGGCGGACCTTTGTATAAAAGGATGCCGGCTGGTAAATGTTTTTTCCGGGGGAATCGAGACCGCAGACCTGGCAATTCATGATGGCTTTATTGCCGGATGGGGCGACTACGAAGGCAAAGAAACCATCCAGGCACATGGAATGTTCGTAAGCCCGGGTTTTATAGACGCACACGTTCACATCGAAAGCTCCCTTCTCAGTCCAGCCAATTTTTGCGCCGCAGTGCTTCCGTGGGGTACGAGCGCAGTGGTGGCTGACCCGCACGAAATTGCAAATGTGCTCGGTCTGGATGGGATAAGGTATTTCCTCGAATGTGCGCGAAATCTTCCCCTGGATATCTTTTTCAATCTGCCGAGCTGCGTCCCTGCTTCTCCTCTGGAAACCTCCGGCGCCAGCTTGAGGGCGGTGGATCTCCAGTCTCTGCTCCCCGACCAAAACCTGCTCGGCCTGGCGGAAATGATGAACTTTCCGGGTGTGATCGGGGCCGATCCCGAGGTTACCGACAAGCTTCTGCTTTTCCAAGATCTGGTCATTGACGGTCATTGTCCGAGGCTTTCAGGCCGCGACCTCAACGCTTACATGGCTGCCGGGATTGGTTCCGACCATGAATGTACGGCCATGGAGGAAGCAGCCGAAAAGCTCGCACGAGGAATGGCGGTCATGATTCGCCAGGGGAGCCAGTCCAAAGATCTGGAGAAGCTCATCGGGATCGTTAATGACTCCACCTGGCCCCGTTGCATGTTCGTTTCCGACGACCTGCACCCCGATGACCTCATCGGCAAAGGACACATGAATGCCATAGTTAACTCGGCAATGAGACTGGGAATGGACCCCGTGCGCGCCATCACCCTGGCCTCATGGACCCCCGCCAATTATTTCCGCCTCCACAAGCGCGGAGCGCTTGCGCCCGGATTCCTTGCTGATTTCAGCATCAGTCCGACCCTTGATCCATGGAATCCCGTGCGAGTCTTCAAACTTGGGATCGAAACTGCGCGGGAAGGCGAATTGCTCACCGATCCTATCTGCTGGCCAATGCCACCACTGCCGGGCAGCCCCATGCGCATCGGCAGGATAGGCCCGGAACAAATGCTCGTCCCGGCCAAAGCCGGTAAATTGCGGGTAATCGGCATTCTTGAGGCAACGCTTTTTACGCCCAAACTTCTCATGGACCCCAAAATTGAAAACGGCTATGTTGTTTGCGATCCCGAACGCGATTTGCTCAAAGTGACGGTCTATAATCGATACGTCCCGGGCAGGGCTCCAGCGGTCGGATTTGTCCACGGACTGGGGTTGAAAAAAGGAGCTATCGCCTCTTCCGTTGCGCACGATTCGCATAACATAATCGCGGCGGGCGTCTCCGATGCTGATATTACCACTGCTGTTTCCGCGTTGAAGCAAACAGGCGGAGGTATGGCGGCCGCATCCGGGGACCGGATCGAGATACTGCCTCTTCCGATTGCAGGGCTTATGTCCGCATTACCTGCTTCGGATTTATCGGACAGGCTGAGGATGCTCAAAACCCTTGTAAGAGATTGGGGGGCAAAACTCGACAATCCATTCATGGCCCTCTCTTTTTTGTCGCTCCCTGTCATACCGGAATTGAAACTGACCGACTTGGGGATTGTCGAGGTCTCGAGCTTTTCTCACGTTTCTTTGTTCGAGTAAGGAGGCAGGAAGATTTGGCGGATATCCTTCCTTCGTTGAAACTTTCCAGGAAATGGTTAAATACATTCCGCTGCTCTCATGCGAAAAACTGAATATGGTCTAAAGCTGAATTAAATGTGACCCAGATTATGAGGAGGACAATAATGAGCACCCTTTCCTGCCACTCAGTCAGCGATGTGGTCGATTTTGCCATTCAAAAGGAAGAAAAGGCGATGGAGTTTTACCGGAAATGCGCCGAACGCGCGAAGAATCCGGGCATAAAAGAGTTCTTCAAGGAAATGGTCACCGAAGAGCAGAGTCACAGGGATATGCTCAGGAATCTGGACTCGCTGAACCTCGATAAGGTGGAGCTCAAGGAGGTCGAAAACCTGAAGATCAGCGACTACCTGGTGGACGTAACTTTTTCCGACAATATCACCTACCAAGAGGCCCTCATTCTCGCCATGAAGAAAGAAGAAAAAGCCCTGGCCTTCTATTCGGGCTGGAAGAACAAATGCATGAGCGAAAAAGCTTCCAAGCTTTTCCAGGTACTCGAAAACGAAGAAGAAAAACATAAACGCAAGCTCGAAAAGCTCTATGACGAAGAGATTCTCGGCTGGGACTGATAATTAGTTTCCATCCGGGGTTTCCGGATGGATACTAATTACCGCCCTGATCCCACATTCATGTTTCTAAGGGAGGCGCAAGCCTCCCCTTTTTTTAAGCTTCCGTGCCGTACATAAAACCATTCCCGGATTACCCCCGGACCTTTTTAATACCGAGTTGCGTTCAAGATTGAACTGACTAAAAGAGCGGGGGACTTACCCCCGCGCCCCCGGGATTTCTGCCACACGCGCAAGCGCGTGAGGCAGAGCGCGGCACCTCGCAGGGCGTGGAGATTGGCCAGCGTTCCTCGCTGGGCGCCACCTCCGGTGCGGCGCTGGGCAATTCGGTTTTGTTATTGCGCTGGGGTAGTACGCGCCACCGCTGCGCCGCTCCTAAATGGCCCTGCAATGGCTAAGTTTGGGACATCAAATCCGTGATCGAAGAAATAAGAAAGATCGTTCAAAGCGCATGCTGTATGGCTGCGATCAACCTGTCGTTTTGATCGGGCATGCGCACCGCTACCCGAAAATACCAGTCGTCAAGCCCTTCGAAGGACCCGCAGTCGCGAATGAGAATGCGATCGCGTTCGAAAATATCCCATTTCAGGCGGGAGGCCGGCGGAAGCCTGCGGTCCATCCGGACGAGCAGGTAATTGGCCTGTGCCGGGAAAACTTCAAGGCCGGGAATAGCTGCAAGCTGCCCTGCAAGCATTTGGCGCTGTTTTGCAACAATATCCAGGGTTTTGCGCCTGTATTCGTCCTGCGAAAGGCAATAGGCGCCCGCAGCCTGGGCCAGGGTGCTTACCGACCAGGGTGGAAGATGGTTCCTCACCCGCGCGGCGACCAGCGGAGGGGCAAGCAGGTAGCCGATGCGCAAGCCGGGCACACCGTAGAACTTGGTGAAAGATCTTATGATCGCGAGGTTCTGAGACCGGTCCAGGAAACGCTTCAGGGAAGCCTGCTCGCAAAAATCGATGAAAACCTCGTCAATCAGGAAGAAGGGGCGCCCGGATTTACTGCTGTTTTCGGCAATCCAGCTAATTGTCCCGCTGTCCAGGAGTGATCCGGAGGGGCTTGCCGGGTGCGTGATCAAAACAGCCTCAAAAGCATCCTTTTGGAGTGCGGCTTCTAATTGTTCGATTGTGGGCTGAAAGCGATCTTTCGGGGCCGAAAACAGTTTTTGCAGTCGCGTTCCCTGAAGCTCGAAAGCTTTGGCGTATTCGCCGAAGGTGGGTAATATCACCAGCGCTTTACTTACTCCAAGCGCGTGTGGCAACCAATAGATCAGTTCAGTCGAGCCGTTTCCGACCGCAATGTATTCAGGGTCGATACCGTGGAATTTTGAAATGGCCTCGGTCAGCAGTTCGTTATGTATGTCGGGATAGCTCGCAAGACGGTGAAAGCAGCCGGAAAGAATCTGCTCCAGACCGGGAGGAGGACCGAGCGGGTTAATGCTTGCGCTGAAATCCAGAATGTCATCGGGAGAGCATCCGGCACGCGCCGAGAGCTCGTAGATATTTCCGCCGTGGACGATAGTCATGCTTGAGGCCCTTAATTAGAAATAACCAACCTGACGCAGGCGGCCATAAGGAAAGCCAGCCCGGAGCTCAAGTACATAAGACGGATCGTCCGGCCGTAGGTTTCCAGTGTTATGTGATTAATCGGCTCACCCAGGAGGGGTTTTTCGACACGGGCCCCAAAATAGAACCCGGGGCCACCTAGCTGGACCCCGAGCGCCCCTGCGGTTGCGGCTTCCGGATACCCTGCATTGGGGCTTTTCATCTTTGGCGCATCCCTCATCATGATGTTTGCTGCAGCCCGCCAGTCCATGCCCATGCAGGTCGAGGCGCCCACCAGCAGCCAACCGCTGATCCTTGCAGGGACCCAGTTTACGAGGTCGTCGGCTCGTGCTGCAAAACGGCCAAAGTAGCAGTAGCGCTCGTTTTTATACCCCAGCATGGAATCCATGGTGTTTATAGCTTTGTATGCCAGAGCGCCAACCGGTCCGAAGAACGCCATGTAGAAAAGAGGGGCTACAATTGCGTCGGAGATGTTTTCAGAAACTGTTTCCACCAGGGCGCGCAGGATTGCATCCCGGTCAAGTTGGGAAGTTTCGCGGCTCACGATGAATGAGAGGCGCGCGCGGGCCAGGGCGAGGTCGCCCATTCGGAGGGCTTCGGCGACATGCGATGATTCCTTATGGAGACTGCGGGTGGCAAGAGTGGAGTATGCAAGCCATATCAGAGCAAGATTGCCGAAAATCGAGCCTGCAAAGAAGGATATCGCGATGAACGCCTTTGCAGCGCACACGACGACTGCAATCACGATGATCCAAAGAGCAAATCCCGAAAGCAGCATGAAAACGGGGGCGGCCGACTCCACATAGAGCACATTTTCGGTTCGGGCGATAAGCCGGCCTATCCATCGGACCGGGTGAGGCATCCTGTGAGGATCGCCTGCCGCAAGATCGAGAAGGTAAGCCGAAACAAGATGCCAGGGCAGAAATACCATTTTACTCTATGTCAGAAGTATATCGAGAATCCGGACCACGTCGACGTGCTTGCGCACAAGTTCGGCAAGCTTGTCGTACTGATCCTCTTTCCAGAGCCTGAAAGAAAAAGAATCCGGAACCGGGGCCACAATCTTGCCGGACCTTCTTCCGACATCTTCCAGGAACATGTTCCTGAACCCGTCGTTGTCGAAGATACCGTGCATGTATGTGCCCCATGCTCTTCCGTCGGGTTGTGAGAGCCCATCCTCCATGTCGACGGCCAGGCCCTCCCGCCGTACGATTCTGAAGAGCGCTTTTGCCTCCCCGCTCGAGACGCTCCGGCCCATGTGGATTTCATATCCCGAAAGCATCTCCCTTCGCCCTGCAAAGGGCAGCGATTCGGAGATAACACTGGCTTCAACCTGCGAGGTTATCTTTTCGGGATACATTTCGGTTTCCATATCCAGCAGGCCCAGACCGGGGATGGTATCTATCGAGCTTTCAATTCCGAGCGGGTCGCGCACTATGGCGCCCATCATCTGGTATCCGCCGCAAAGCCCGACAACGGTGCCGCCCGATTTATGGAAGGCGGACAGCGCGTCGGCCATGCCATTTTTGCGCGTTGCTGCAAGGTCTTCGATAGTGTTCTTGCTGCCCGGAATGATCACGGCGTCGAATCCGAAAATTTGGGCCGGCCTGTCGAAATAGACCAGATCGATCCTCGGGTCCCTCTCGAAGGGGTCGAAATCCGTGTAGTTGGAAATGAACGGCAGACGGACGATGCCGATGCGAATGGCGCGGGGAGGGGTTTTGGTATGCGCTTTGTCCATTCGGCGCCCGAGCGCCACGCTGTCTTCTTCAGGCAGTGAGATGTCTTCGAAGTAAGGCACAACCCCGAATACCGGCACACCGGAGCGCAATTGCAGTATTTGAACCCCGTCTTCAAACAGGCGCGGGTCTCCTCTGAGTTTGTTTACGATAAACCCGATTATCCGGTCGCGCTCTCCCGCTTCAAGCAGTGAGAAGCTTCCGAGCAGGGCCGCAAATATCCCTCCCCGGTCGATGTCTCCCACCAGGATGCACTTGGCGCCGGCCATTTCGGCCATAGCCATATTCACCAGGTCGTGTCCCTTTAGATTGAGCTCTACCGCACTTCCGGCCCCTTCTATGACTATTAAGTCGTTTTGGGCGCAAAGCCTTTCAAATGCGCCCCGGACTACGGGGACAAGTTCTTTTTTGTATTCGTAGTAGTCTTTTGCCGAAAAATTTCCGATCGCACGTCCCAGCACGATCACCTGAGAGCCCATTTGCGAAGTAGGCTTAAGAAGGATGGGGTTCATATCCACATGAGGCTCGATTCCCGCTGCCTCGGCCTGGACGACTTGGGCGCGTCCCATTTCTCCGCCTTGCGGAGTGATGAAGGAGTTCAAGGCCATGTTTTGCGCCTTGAAGGGAGCCACCCTATATCCCTCTTTTTTGAAAATGCGGCAGAAAGCAGCGGCCAGAACGCTTTTGCCGACATCGGAGCCGGTCCCCAGAAACATGAGTGACTTTGCGCTGGACATTTTAGATCGGCTTACCTCCCCTTTCCCCACTCGGCGCAGTGGCTGACGAATTGGCCGGCAGCTTCGGGGGCGCTACCCCAGTGCAGGTGGATATAACTGGCAAGCACGGAACCTGCCTGATAGCCCTCGGGGCGGGCGGCTTCGTGCTTACGTCTGCGCAGGTCATAAGCGAACTCAAAGTTCGAATTTGACTCGGGTTCGACTATTTCGGAGTAGTGAAATTCATGCCCCCGGATAATCCTTCCGGGACCGCCAAGCAGACACTGCCGGCGCAGGACGACTTCCGTATATCCGAGCGCTTTCCGCCGGGGCAGCATTCTGGTCCCGAATGGCAGTATCCCCGCCATATTGTACTTTTCCCCGTCAATTGTATCTATAAAACGGCCAAGGGTCATCAGGCCGCCGCATTCGGCATAGATCGGCATCCCCAACCCGGCGCGCTCGCGAAGAGAATGAAGAAAACGAGCATTTTCGGATATGGCCTTAGCGAAAAGTTCCGGGTATCCACCGCCCAGATATGCTCCCGAGCATGTCTCCGGGAGAGTTTCTCCGCTCACAGGAGAAAAAAAGCGAAGCTGCGCGCCGGCCTTCTCCAGAAGCTCCAGGTTATCAGGGTAATAGAAGCAGAAAGCCGCGTCGCGCGCTACTGCGATCTCAGGCGGCGGAGCGCTGCCTCCGGCGGCGCCCGGAAGGCCCGCAAGATTCGAAGTCAGAGGATGGGGCCGCGTTTGCGAGGAATACCGGGTCTTTTCCAGGAGCAGGTCAATGTCGAGCCGCTTTTCCATGAGCTCGGCCAAAGTCTTCTGCCACCCGGCGTCCAGCCTTATTTCATCAGCGGTTACAAGCCCAAGGTGCCGCTCGGGCATTCGGATCCGGTCTTCTCCGGGAATGCCGCCCAAAACCGCAACTTCCGGACATGCTGCGGCCACAGCCTCCTTCAGGTACTTCAAATGCGCCTCTCCGCCGATCCGGTTGAAAATAACCCCGGCAAAATTCAGCGCCGGATCAAATTGCATGAATCCGTATAGCAGGGCCGCTACGCTCCTGGCCATGCTCCGGGCGTCCACAACGAGCACGGCCGGGACCTCGAGCCATTTGGCCATTTCAGCGCTGCTGCCCGATTCCGTTTGCCCCTCGTAGCCGTCGAAGAGTCCCATGACGCCTTCGATCAACCCCACGTCAGATCCTTCGAGAAGACGCCGGAAAAGTTCCTCGTTCCAGCGGCGGCTGAGCATCCACCCGTCCAGGTTGCGGCTTTGTTTACCGGCTATCAGGGTGTGAAGCCCGGGGTCTATAAAGTCCGGTCCAACCTTGAAAGGCTGCACGCTGAGGCCTCTCGCCCTCAATGCCGCGAGCAGCCCGAGCGCAACAGTCGTCTTGCCGCACCCACTGTGCGTTCCGCATACCAGAAAAGCCTGTTTTTGCCGCAGTTGGTCCGCCATCTTTTCTTTTAAAATGCCGCTTTCTGCGCTCCGGTGAGCCGTATTGAACGACTCGACGGAGTTAAAACACGAGGGTCTTTCCTCATAAGGGCCGCGCCTCCTTGAGAATCTTCCGGCGTAACAACCAGTATATGGCATCCTCGGAGACTACATCGACCTTGACGCCCATCAAAGCCCGGAGATCTAGAACGAGGCCGCTCACATCCAGGAGGCCGCGGTCGTCATCCATTTTTACAAGCAGATCGATGTCACTATCAGGGCCCGCCTCACCTGTTGCTACGGATCCGAAAACTCTTACGTTCCGGGCCCCATGCCTGTCTGCGAGGGCATTTATCTCTTTCCTTTTTTCTTTCAAGAGGTCTTGAAGTGTCACGATTTACTTACCTTGCCTCCACCGAGTAGAATTCCGCTTCACGTCCGGGCGCTTCATAAATCACCTTTCCATACTTGTTCGCAGGATAGGCGATTCCCCCGATTACATTTTTCGTTTCCTCGAACCGTTCAGACGTCATGACGATGACATCTACGGGCATACGAAAACTTCTCAGGGCACTTCTGATCTTAAATGTTTGTTCGCGCGCATTTGCTACACTCTTTTCGATCACCAGTAAATCCACATCGCTGTCAGGAGATATGGCGCCCATAGCTGCAGAGCCGAAAAGAATCACCCGCTCAGGATGCGCGACCGTCAGAATTTCTTCGATCATCTTTTGAACAATATTTTCATCGACTGTCATGTGTTTAAGCATTCTCTCCTGACGATAGTAGGCTGAGAAAAGCAGAGCCCGTCCGCTCTGCCCGGATTGGATTTATCGTGGTACTGCAAGCAGCATGGCATGCAATAGGCGTTTCTCTTCGTTATCGGTAGGATATAATGCCCGAAGCGCATTTGCAAGCCGGAGGAAGTCAGGGCCACGCCCGTTGTGCGTTCCGCATACCAGAAAAGTCTGTTTCTGTCGCGGGCTGCCGCCGCCGCTTGGCGTCCCGCCCTTTTCCAAGTATCTCCAACTTCCCTTCCGCTCGCCAGCGGTTCATCGCTGGTCGAAGCTATCCTAATTTTAGATCGGCTTTTTGGGAATACAAAAAACGCGTCTTCCCCCCGATCTCCATGGATAATCATTAAACCCTTTGCCCAAACGATCCAGATATTCTTAAAAGCGCCGGATTTCTGATATACTTCCTGTAGCGGGAGAAAATATGCTCTGGAAGTTCAAACAGCGGCAGCAAAAATGGCTGGAGGGCGAAAAAGGGACCGTCTTAAAGGACTGGGGAGGCAAAATACGCATCGCCCTGGCCTTTCCGAACCGTTATGCCGTTGGGATGTCCAATCTCGGGTTTCAGTTCGTCTATGACGCTCTCAACCGGTTTGAAACCGTGGTCTGCGAGCGTGTATTTTACCCGGAGCCGGAAGATCTCGCCATGGTCAGGCAATCCCCTGGAGGCTTGCTGTCGGTCGAATCCCAAAGGCCGCTTGACGACTTTCACCTGGTGGTCTTTTCCGTTTCTTATGAAAACGATTACACAAACCTTATCGAAATGCTTCAACTTGGGGCAATTCCCGCGCGGTCGAAAGACCGGACCACAGCGCACCCCCTGGTGGCGGGTGGCGGAGTGGCACTTTTCCTCAATCCCGAGCCGCTTGCCCCGTTTTTGGATTTTATATTCATTGGAGAGGCAGAATCGCTGCTGCCTGACTTTATCGACTTTTGGAAACAATTCGAAGAAAGCTCTATTGGCCGCTCTGAAATTTTAAGAGAGATGGGGAAATCAGTGGGAGGAATCTATGTTCCCTCTTTTTATGAGCCTCTATTCCATTCGGACGGGACCCTGGATTCTATTCGCCCCCTGGATGGCAGCGGCCTTCCGGAAAGGGTTTTCTGCAGGCGGGCCGATCTTTCGAAAAGTCTTCCGTGCAGAACTGCCGTACTCACAACCGATACCGAATTCAGCAACGTGCTTCTGCTCGAGATTGGAAGGGGCTGTGGGCGCGGATGCCGGTTTTGCGCAGCGGGATTCGTCTACCGGCCGGTCCGTTACCACGGTCTGCACGAGCTGATGCTGGCAGCCGGGCCGGCAAATTCCGGGACAAAAAGGATCGGCCTCGTGAGCGCTGCGGTATCAGACCACCCGGAGATAGTCCACCTGTGCTCTTCACTGCTCGATCAGGGCGCCTCCCTCTCCTTTTCTTCGCTCAGGGCAGATACGCTTAACGCCCAAATCCTTTCTGCCCTGGAATCGAGCGGGCACCAGGCAGTTGCGATCGCCCCCGAGGCCGGGTCGGAGAGGCTCAGGCGGGTTATCAACAAGAATTTGTCTGAAGATCAGATATACAACGCAGTCGAAATCCTGGCCCAAAAGGGAATCCTCAATATCAAGCTCTACTTTATGATAGGGCTTCCGACCGAAAGCACCGAAGACCTGGAGGCAATCGTTGAGCTTGCAAAGGGGATCCGCCATCATGTATTGAGCGCAAGCCGCGGTAAAACACGGCTTGGAACCATTACGCTAAGCGTAAATTCTTTTGTTCCGAAGCCTTTTACGCCGTTTCAGTGGACGGCTTTCGCAGGGGTGGGGGAGCTTAAGGGAAAAGCCAAATGGATTCAGAAAGCCCTGCGGAAAGAACCGAACGTCCGGGTCCATTTCGACCTGCCGAAGTGGGCTTACGTTCAGGCGCTCCTGTCCAGGGGAGACCGCAGGGTTTCCTTTTTTTTGGAAAAAGTCGCACTGGATGTGTTTAGCTGGAGCCAGGCAATGGGCAGTTCGCCTCTAAACCCTGATTTCTGGGTTATGAGGGAGCGGGAGCGCGATGAAAAATTCGCCTGGGAGGTGATAGACCACGGGATCGATCGTAAATTCCTGTGGGAGGAATACAAGCTTGCTCTTCATGAAAAGAACAGCCCCGAATGCCAGCCGGAACTAAATTGCAGAAGATGCGGGGTTTGCGGGCCGTAGTAGCGCATGCCGGATACTGGATGTTGAATGCTGGATGTTGTGGCTGAAAGAATCACTCGAATCTATCCCATGGGCAGGGGCGAGGTCGTAGGGGTGCACGAAATCGACCTCGAGATTTCACGGGGAGAAATGGTTCTGATAAAGGGGGAAAGCGGTTCCGGTAAGAGCACACTGCTCTCGCTTCTGGCCGGATTGGACCGCCCGACAAGTGGCAGCCTGACCGTATCGGGGCTTAAGCTCGAAAGCGCCTCAACCCACGAACTCACTGAATTTCGTAGAAAATCAGTTGGAATCGTCTTTCAGTCCTTTAATCTTCTACCGACGCTCACAGTGCTTGAGAATGTCAGCCTCCCTGCCTTACTGGCGGGAGAGGAGCGCCCGGCGGTTACGGCACGCGCCGCAGAGATCCTCGGCTGGCTCGGGATAGAGAAGCGCGCGAACCACTTTCCTTCCCAGCTTTCCGGAGGCGAGATGCAGCGGAGCGCCATTGCCCGCTCCCTTATAAACGACCCTTCTCTGATTCTTGCAGACGAGCCTACAGGCAACCTCGACAGCAAAAACGGGACAGCCGTCATGGAGCTTCTGGCAGAGCTCAACCGCGATCTTCGGCGGACGGTCATTATCGCTACGCACAGCTCCTTAGCCGATTCCTACTGCACTGCGAGGCTGGTGCTAAAGGACGGCGCCATAGTGGAGCGCTAGATGAGGGGGTTCTTTCGCCTTTGGATCTGGTTCAGCTTCCGTGAGCTGAGAGGCCATGCGTGGCGGACCTTTGTGGTACTGGCGGGGATCAGCCTCGGGGCGGCCGTCTTTACCAGTGTTCGCCTGGCCACCAACGCTTCGGTCCAGTCCTTCGCAAACGGTATGGACGCGATTTCGGGCAGGGCGGAACGGACCGTGACGCTTCCGGGAGGGCGTCTCCCGGAAGAACTTGTATCCCTCCTGTTCAACTCGCCTGACCTCATCGCCGTCTCTCCACTCATGTCAACCTACGTTCGGGCGGAAGGAAGCGACGAACCTCTGCTTTTGCTCGGAATCGATCCAATACTTGACCGGCCCTTCCGGACATGGAAATCTCCCGATTCGCCGGAAGCCTTTTCCCTGTGGCGCCGCCTTATTGGCTCCCCTTTCACCATGATCGCCGCAAAGAGGTTTTTGCAAAAAAGCGGAGTTCGAACAGGTGGGTCTGTTCGTCTTCGGGGCGTTGCCGGCGAAGGCTCTTTTGTCGTACTGGGCGAACTTGCCTCAGAGGGACTGGCCACCCTCGAGGGGGGAAATATCGCCATTGTCGACATCGCTACGTTTCAGGAATTCACTGGAGTATACAGTGAAGTCGACCGAATAGACGTTATTTTCACCCGCCCACTGACCGCAGACAAGGTGGACAGGGTCAAAGCTCTGCTCCCGGCGGGGGTCGAACTTGCGCAGCCCTCCGAGGCGAAAGAAACCGGTCGTGCGATGATCCGGGCCTACCAGATGAACCTCTCGGTACTGAGTTTCGTTTCGCTGTTTGTGGGCATGTTCCTGGTTTACAGTATGATTTCGCTGCACGCAACTTCAAGGCGAAAGGAGCTTGCCATCCTGCGCTCGCTGGGAGCTTCTTCGCATGTGGTTTTCCTGCTGTTCATCGCCGAAGGTTGCTTTTTCGGAATCGTGGGCTGGGCGCTGGCCGTCCCGGCAGGTTTTTTCATGACCAAAAAGCTGATCGGCTATGTCAGTTCGACCGTATCTAACCTTTTTGCACGGGTGAACGTAGAAGGTTTCGGACTTACCGGCCGGGAAATGCTCCTGTCGTTTGCCATAACACTGCTGGTAGCGGTATTGGCGGCATGTCAGCCCGCCTTCGAGGCATCGAGGGTCCGGGCGCGGGAAGCACTGCTTATGCGGGAAGCCGTCTTTCGGGAAGAGGGAAACTTCATCAGGCGCCTTGCCATTCTCGGGTTGATTCTTGCGGCGGCAGTCTGGCCGCTTGCCCGGATGCCCGTATTTTCCGGAGCCCCCGTCCCCGGGTACATGGCGGCTTTTTGTCTGTTTCTGGGCTTTGCTCTTTTCTCGCCGCTTATCCTGAGAGCCGCAGGAACCCATTTGCCTCCCATCGTGATAAGGGCCGGCCTTGGCGAGACGACATACCTCGGGACCAGCTATCTTAAAAGCGCCGGGGCCAGGGTCGCCATCTCGGTAGGGGCGCTTATAACGGCAATCGGACTTTTCTCGGCGCTTGTCATTATGACCCACAGCTTCAGGGACTCCCTTTCTGCGTGGGTGCACCAAAGCATAAACGGCGACCTTTACGTGCGGGCGAAGATGTCCGAAATAAACGGTTATCGCGACTCGCTTCCACCTGAAATTGCAGCCGGACTGGAGAAATTACGCAGTGAGGCCGACGTGGTTGCCTACCGCCGGATAGTCTTGAACTACGGCGGTATCCCCTATATGCTCGAACCAATTGACACCGTGAGCTACCTGCGCCGGTCCGGGTTCGCTTTCATTGAAGGCACTCCGGGCAAAGTCGCGCCGGCGTTAAATGAGGGGAAAGGTGTTGTTGTTTCGGAGGTTTTTTCGAACCAGACCGGATTGCGGGTTGGAGAACGGTTCAAAGCGGTTGTCGAATCCGTTGAACTCGACATGCCGATTCTCGGGATTATCCGGGACTACCGGACGCGGGGCGGAGTCGTATATTGTTCCCTGTCTTTTTTCGCGCAGGCAACGGCAGACCGGCAGTGGACCGGCGCAATTATATTTGCAAACGACAGGGGCGCCGACCCGGGCCAGAGGATCACAGCCCTCAGAAACCGCATCCTTCTCAGCGCCGTCCAGCGGGGCCAAAGCATCGATGCCGTTGTGGGATCGGACCTGCGCCTCGGCATACTCAAGATATTCGACGAAACATTCGCGGTAACCACTGCTCTGCTTTTCATCTCCTTTGTGATAGCCGCTCTCGGTGTGGCGACCACACTGACTATTCTGGTGCTGGAGCGCGCCAGGCAGTTTCAGACGATGATAGCTACCGGTGCGAGCGCCGCTCAGATAAGGGCCGTAATCGGCTGGGAGGCCCTGACGATGGTTTTAATGGGCGAGGCGCTCGGCCTTGCGTGCGGTTTTGTTCTATCAGTTCTGTTGATTTTCGTGATAAACAAACAATCTTTCGGATGGACTTTCATCTATTCCGTTGACTGGCTTACCCTCGCGGCGTCCTTGCCGCTCGTGTGCGCAGCCGCGCTGCTGGCCGCAGTCCCGGCTGCGCAACTGGTGTTCAGGAGCCCGCCTGCGGCGGTACTGAGATAAAATAAAATGAAATCCCGCCTCAGCAGATATTTTTCTCTTTGCGCTCGCCTGCTTCTCGGGGCTATTTTCATTGCCGCGAGCATCGACAAGATAGCGCATCCAGCGGAATTTGCTAAAATAGTCTCTAATTACCAAATCCTTCCGGGCCACCTGGTAAATATTATGGCTATCGTGCTGCCCTGGCTTGAAGCGATCCTGGGGTTATTTATCCTGTGCGGATGGTGGCTGCCGGGCGCCATCATCCTCGCCAATTTGCTTTTGCTCGCTTTTTTAGGGGCCATCGCCCAGGCTGTTGCGCGTGGAATCGATATTAACTGCGGATGCTTCAGCGCAAAAGCCGCAGGGTCACCGCACACTGTATGGTATCTGACACGGGACTCGCTTTTTCTGCTGCTGGGGGCTGCTGTAATGATCCATGCCTTTCGGGCCCGCTCAGCCGGCATTCGGAAGTCGGATAGCTGAACGCCTTTTTTTATGACCTCTGATTCTCGAAATCCCATCTGCTGAAGACCAAGGAAATTGACTGCATTGCAATAATGCATAGATTCAAATGTCACGTGGAAACCGTCGCGGTGTTTGTGGATCAGCTACCGGAGGATCATGCTTCAAATCAGGAGGGAAAAATGAATGAGAAAATAAGGAATGCGTTGAACGGGCAGATAAATGCGGAGCTTTATTCCTCTTACCTCTATCTTTCAATGGCCTCTTATTTTAAGCGGCTGAGTTTCGACGGGTTCGCCAGGTGGATGGAAGTGCAGGCGCTCGAGGAATTGACTCATGCCATGAAATTTTTCAACTTCGTAAACGAACGGGGGGGTAAGGTCGACCTGAAGGCAATCGAAGGACCACAGACCTCATGGGATTCGCCGCTTTCCGCTTTCGAAGCGGTTTACAAGCATGAAGTCAAGGTGACAGGTCTCATCTACGACCTGGTCAACCTGGCAACGGAAGAAAAAGACCACGCGACAAGCAATTTCCTCCAGTGGTTCATAACGGAACAAGTCGAGGAAGAAACCAGCGCAGACAGTATCGTGCAGAAACTGAAGCTGATTGGAAGCGAGGGTGGGAGTATCTATATGCTGGACCAGGAACTCGCACAAAGAGTTTTCACCCCTTTACCCGGAACGACCATCCTGGGCGCCGGAAAAGGCGGGGCGTGATCCGATCCGGACTCGAATTGCCATGGCGAAGCGGGGGGTAACCCCGATCCCTGCCCCAGCCCTTAGACGAACTGCATGGATGAGGGTCAAGCAGGCGAAAACAATAAGTGCGGCAATCGATGCGAGTGCAGGCCAAGGCAGCATGGGCCGAGTCACGCCGACCTGCTGATCCAGAAATAACAAAATAGCGCAGCAAAAATTACGTTTCCGGCCCATACTCCCAGTGAAGGCGGCAGGGAGCCTGCGAAGGCCAGCGAGCTTCCGACGTTTGATATGGCAATGAAAGCGAAAGCTATAAAAAGCGAAATGCCGACACCGGCTCCGATTCCTTCGTGGATTCCCTGCCTCAGAGCTATAAGGGTCCCGAGCAAAGTCAGGATAAGCGTGGCAAGAGGGGATGCAAGCCGCAAGTGCAGGTCAACCCTGTAAGGGGTTGAGCTGAATCCCTCACCCTCTATTCTTTCCACGTAACGGTGCAGATCTGTCCAGCTAAGGTATCGCGGAACGGCTTCGCCTTTTTTGAAGTCACCTGGTGTGACTTTTAAATCATCGAGTTGTTTTCGCTCGAACCACTGCTGGTCCTTGTTCCCGTCGTGGAAGCTTATGATGAGGCCGTCCTCGGCAAGCCACCCTGGATTGGTCCAGGATATACGCCGCGCGTCTATTCTCTGGATCAAGTGGAAGTTAGCATCCAGAAAAAATACAGACGCTATCTGCATTACATTTTTCGCCTGGTCGTAGAGCCGGATCTGGTAAATGGTATTCTCATCGCGGAACCACAGGTTTTCCGGGTTCATCCAGAGCGCCGGCTTTTCGTGTTCTACGCTGATCGCCCAGGTGTCTTCCACTTTCTGGTTGAGTGGACGCGCGACGAACTCCGCTACGCAAAAATGGAGTACCGAAATCACGAGCGCCGCAACTGCGATCGGCGCGACATAATAAGAGGGATTAATGCCGGCGGTCTCCATTGCGATCAATTCCCGGTTCCGCTTCAGTATCCCGAGTGCGATGATTGCTGAAAGGAGGGCCGCCATCGGGATGCCTTGGGTTAAGATCATGGGAATTTTGAATAGAAAGTAGGTGTAAATCTCCCGGAACGTGAGATGGTTCTCGACCAAACGTTCCACCCGCTCGAAAAAATCGACGACGAGGTAAATCCCGGCGAAGCTGACAGATGCCAGCGCGAAGATGGGCAGAAAATGCTTCAGGACGTATCTGGGGATTATTTTCAATGTGCGATTGCCCCATGTTTGCGGGCACTGGGGCCGATCCGCCGAAGAAGTGCAAGTGGCCGCCCGAGCAATGCTATATAAAATGGTGTCTCCCTGTGCATTTTTGTCCACAGATAGACGACCAGGGCAAAGCTTAGCAGGTTAGGAGTCCAAACGGCAAAGAAAGGCGGGACCAGCCTGCTGTCGCCCAATGTCTTGCCGGCTGACAGCAAAATGTAATAAGTGAGGAAAATTCCCACACCGAGCGTAATTCCCGTCATTCGGCCCCTCTGGCGGAAAAGAGATCCAAGAGGAGGTCCAAGCAATCCCAGAAGCAGGCAGGCCGAAGGGAAAGCGATCCTCTGGTGCAGCTCAAGGCTCCACCAGACAAAATCGGCTTTATCCGTGGCGTTCTTTGCCCGATTGTAGATCTGAGCCAGGTCCATCTCACTTCTTTTCCTGACTGAATTATCCGGCACCCCCATTATTTCGTCCATTGAGAGGATAAAATCGTAGTTTTTGAACCCGACGGCCTGAGCGGCTTTCAAGTCATTAGCTGCGCGGGTTATCATGCCATTTGCAAGCCTGAAAGTGATGGAGTGGGAGTCTGACGGAATATCGACCTTGGCGCTCTCGGCCGCTATTGTGACTTTTTCATCCGGTTGTCTCTGATCCTGGATAAAAATTCCCTTGATCGTATAGTCCGAGCGATCAAGCGATCTGCAAAAGAGTACCAGTTTCGGAATAGTGGAAATAAAGACGCCTTCTTGCAGAAAAGACTGGATGGACGTGCGGCCAAGCGATCTGAGCTTGACCTCGAATGCATGGTTTGTCACAGGGAGAACCCAAATCGTGTTTACGAACGAGAGTATGGTCATAAGGGTAAGCACTCCGAGCACTGGCGGCAGAAAGCCCAGAAAACCGGTTCCCGCCGCTCGGAAGGCAACAAGTTCATTATCGCCGTTCAGGCGCACGAAAGCAAGCATAACTCCCAGCAGGGCCGCTATCGGGGCCGCAAACATAACGAGCCTCGGCATGGCGAAAAGGATCAACTCAGTGACATCTTTCAGGCTGCAGGAAGAGGCGAAAAGAATACGCATGAGCTGGAGAAGCTGTCCCGTAATGAGCAGGAAGCAGGCCCCTGTCAGGCAAATGAGCACGGGGGGACATTGCTCTCGCAGAACATAGGTGTAAAGAGTCTTTTTCATGATGGGGTAATCTATCCAATGAACGTAGATAAGGTCAATTGCAAAGATGAGGCTGGAATGGAATACATCCGGTTGCGCCCGGAGGAGAAAGGGGGATACTCCTGAAAAAACAGTAAAGATTTGCCGCCTTTGAGACGATATTTTAAATACATGAGCAAACCCGTGGAGAGGATATAGCGAGTGCATGCCCACGGGGGCGAAATTTCAATCCAATGCGGGTTTATGTGAGCAATCAATTTAAAACTGTTCCATTAGAAACAGGCTTGCCTCAATTATCAAAAAAACAACACATTTCCAGGAGGGTTCAGATGGTCCAAACCCAAGCATCGAACATTTATCACCGAACTGCAATTGAAACCGCTGATCCGATCCGACTGATCATTCTATGCTATGACGCGGCGATAAATGACCTCAAGCAAGCCGAAGAGCTTCACGAAAGGCACGAAATGAACGATGCCTACCAGAAAATCAGGCACGCCCAGGACATAATCACGGAGCTCCTGGTGGGTCTCGACTACCAAAGGGGAGGAGATGTAGCCCGGAACCTTAATCGGCTTTACAATTTCACCCTCAGGCAGTTGATCGGCATAAACAGTCGCGAGAATACACTCATCTATAAGCATCTGATCAAAATTCTTTCCGAACTCAGGGACGGTTGGGAAGCGATCAGGCTGAGCCCAAGCCAGACTCCGGTGAAGACTGGGCTTCTTCCAAGAAATTGGCAGGCTTCTGCATAGGATTTAGTGATGGAAAGAAGCGAATCGTGCTGGACGGATCAGGCTGAATCCATTCTGGACCAGCTCTTGAAATTTACCTCGCAGCTTGCGGAATTCGAAAACGATCCGCAGGTGGACGCTAAAGCACTTTCGGACGCCTGCATCCGTCGCCTCGACGATCTAAAGCGACTTATGCCGCAGGAATCGGGAAACTCGCAGGCGGCCAGGAGCCAAGTTCTTGAAAAAATGCGGGACCTTTATGTCCGCACTCAAGTTTGCCTTGAGATTCTGGAAAGCAAAAACAACCGGGTGGCCGCCAAGCTTGAAAGTCTGTCCAAGACCAAACAGGCCGTCACCGCGTACACCACACGGCAGGGTCACAATCGGTGAGCAGGTGAATGGGTGAATTGGCCTGCTCAACCGTTTTTCTTAAGTTTCCTATCGGACCACCTTTTGAAAAAACCGGTGACTTTCGAGCAGGAGGAGGCCTCGACTATCCTGAGCTTTCCTCGTTTCACCATCACATCCTGGAGACAGGCCTTCAGATAAGAACATGGGAGGCACCCGCGCTGAGGCTGCATTATCCCCTCTTCATCAACAGGACACACCTTGTCCCCATCGCCGAAACACTTAGGAGGATCAGCAGCCCCTGATTGGGAGCAACTCGATGGTATTTCCTTCATGTACGCCCTCCGGCGCACGCCATTATTCGAGAATTTCCAGCACAGCCCGTTTCTTCAGTTTCGTTGCGGCCGCGTTCAAGATCGTTCGCATTGCATGAGCGTTTCGGCCTTCCTTACCGATTATTTTCCCCAGGTCATCTTTGGCTGCCCGTAATTCTATCACGGATATCTGGTGCCCCATAATCTCTTTAACGACAATCTGTTCGGGATGTTCCGCAAGACAACGCGCAATGTATTCAACCAGCTCTTTGATTTGAATGTCTTCCATAAACGCAGGCTCCTGTGGATGGCCGTCTGCCAAAAGTCAGGGAATCCGAGGGATTCCTGTAAAATGAATCGGTACGCCAGTCAGGAAGAAAATAAGGTGGAAAAGCAGGCGATTGATCGCAGGAGCAAGGAGAACAGAACCTGACAGCTTAACGATGGCTCAAGTATTTGTAAAATTATGAAAAATCGGTTATGGTGTCAACTGATTTTCGAGTGTAAATAAGATGTTAAGAAAATAAACTTTAGCACAAGCTCGACCTCCCGTCTTCACCTTTCTTACCATTGGTGATAACCTGTCAGGGGGCGTAAAGAAAGGCAAGTTTTTGAATTAATTGAATTAGCAAACGTAAAACATTTCTTCTCGTCCATCCTTTCAACGAAGAAATTAGCACAAAATGGGGAAAAAAGTTTCAGAAACGAATTTTGACGTCCCGGTCAAGATCGAAAATCAGCCTCTGATTGAATCAATCGCAGTTGATCTGCCTGCGCCAAGCCTGAACGACAATACCGCAGACCTCGACAGGCTCGCCCGAACTCTTGGTCAGCTCGGGTGTTCCCCGGTTCAAATCGCGCCCGGTAAGATGGACGAGTTAGTCAGGAAAATGCGTGGAAACGATCTGCGCTTCCGTGCGGTAGTGGGATACACCGGCACGCATTGGGAGGTCCTGGACGTGGTTTCCCGGTCGTCCCATTCGGCCGTTTTCGGCTTTGCACTGGATCTGGGCACCTCCAGCCTGGTTTTGCGTCTGATCGATATCGCACGCAAAAAGATCATCCGAGAAGTTTCGGTAAAAAATCCCCAGGCGGCCTGGGGGGAAGATATCCTCAGCCGTATCATATTTGCCCGAAATCAAGAAGGCCTGGCTGTCCTTCGGGACTCGCTGGTGGAAGCCTGTTCGGATGCGATGCTCAAAATGCTCGAAGATTCAGGGACCTCTGCTCATTGCATCTACGCTCTATCCTGCGCAGGAAACACGGCGATGAGCCATTTTTTCTGGGGCATTGACCCGTCAAACATATGCCGCGAACCTTACATTCCCGCGGCAAACACTTTCCCGATGGCCCGCGCAACTGACCTTGGGTTCGGTTTTTTCCCCAACGCGCTGCTCTATCTTTTTCCCAATGTCGGCTCATACGTTGGGGGCGATATCATCTCAGGAGTGATCGCAGCGGGTTTGAACAGATCGACGGGCATTCACATGCTCATAGACGTGGGAACAAATGCCGAGATCGTGCTGGGGAACTGCGAGTGGCTGCTGGCATGCGCGGGTGCGGCCGGTCCAGCCCTTGAAGGCGGGGTTGTGGAGCGCGGAATGCAGGCTTTTGCCGGCGCAATCGACAAGGTGAGAATCAACAGGAAGACTCTGGAGCCCGATTTTCGGGTAATCGGGGGCGTGAAAGCGTCGGGCATCTGCGGGTCCGGCCTGATAGAACTTGTGGCCGAGATGTTTTCGTCGAAAATCCTTAACATCCAGGGCAAATTCAGCACGGGACTCAGTTGCTCTCGCCTGAGAAACACCCGGGATGGCCCGGCATATGCGCTGGCCCTTTCTTCTCAGACCAGCGACGGAGGTGAGATGCTCATATCTGAGATTGACATCGGAGTTTTTTTGAAGTCAAAAGCTGCGATGTACACTATACTGTCTCTCATCTGCCGAAAGGTAGGACTCAGCTTGCATGATTTAAAGAATATTTATATAGCGGGAAACTTCGGCAAGCATATAGATCCCGAAATGGCGGTTCGAATCGGCATGATTCCGGATCTGCCGCTGGAAACATACCATGGGATCGGGAACTCGAGCATCCTGGGGGCCTGCATGCTCATGTGCGACCGAACACTTCTGGCAGAGGCCGAAAAAGTTCGAGACATGATCACCTACGTTGAACTCAACGTCAATATCGAGCTGATGAATGAGTTTCGAGGGGCGCTTTTCATTCCTCACACCGATCCTAAGCTTTTCCCGTCGGTGAGGATACCGCAAAGTGGCCCTCAATCTCTCAATACCCGGGTTTGACAATGAACCGACCGACACAGACCAACAGGTACCAGCAAAACGGGGTAAATCCCAGATTCACCGTCAAGGGCGTCTATATCGCCAGGCTTCTGGTTGGCCTTCTACTGGGTCTCAACATCGTTTTCATTTTTACAATCTTTTTTTCCTCCAGCGGACTTCCCGGTTACTGGAAACAGGACCAACAGGTAAAGGAACTCCAGGAAAAGGTCCTCAAGCTCAAGATTGAAAACCATAAACTCTTTGAAATGATTCAGTCCCTCAAAACCAGTCCTAAAGCACAGGAGAAGCTCGTTCGCCAGGAACTTGGGTGGGTCCGTGAAGACGAAATCATCCTCGAATCCGCAGAGAAGAAAAACGAAGGTGACGAAAAAGCGATTGGACCGATCAAGCCTTTCAGTGTTCCGAAATAGTTTCGGGCAACGCATCTATTATTTGCGTGCCATGGGTAAGACGCTGACCCCAGCGCCATCGAGTGTTTCACGTATGGCCCGAGCCAGTCTCCACGCGCCGGGGGTATCCCCGTGAATACAAAGGGTATCTGCTTCGAGTTGGATTTCCTGCTTGTCTATGCTAATCATCCGGCCTGATGTGACCAGGGTGAGGATGCGCTCCTGCACCGCGCCAGGGTCATGGATTACCGCGCCCTCCAGAGTTCGAGGGGCAAGTTGGCCGTTGCTGAGGTAGGCGCGATCCGGGAACACCTCTTTTACCACCCTGAGTCCTTCCGAAATCGCCATTTCGGCGCAAAGAGAGCCGGCCAGGGCGACGAGGATAAGCTCAGGATCGCAGGTCTTAATAGCGGAAATAACCTCTCTTGCCGCTCGCTCGTCTCTTGCCGCCAGGTTGTACAGCGCTCCGTGGGGCTTGACATGCTGGAGTTTCATCCCGCACTCCCGTGCGAAACCGGACAGAGCACCTATCTGGTAAATTATGTAGTTCTTGATTTCGCCCGGGAAGGTTTCCATATTGCGACGGCCGTAACCCAGAAGATCCGGGTAGCCGGGGTGAGCACCGATTGCAACTCCGTGTTCTGCGGCCAATCGGACCGTTTTGGCCATAACCATCGGATCGCCTGCATGCCAGCCGCAGGCTATATTAGCCGAACTGATAAAGGGCATTATCTTTTCGTCATCGCCAATACGGTATGCCCCAAAACTTTCTCCCATATCACAGTTGACATCTACTCTCATAAGATGGCTCTCCCTAAATCAGGCTGAAGGGCATAAAACAAAACCTCGACATCGTCGTCAGTTGAAACGCATGGAGCTTCATAAGATCCAGCGCCGTAAGTCTCTTCAGCCTAAGCCCCTTCAGCCTCGATCCTTCTTTCAGTTCGTCGCCAGTGCATCGTTCAATAAATCGGTGATGAACATGTGACCCGGAGCGTGAGTGATACAGATTTCCGGTTTTGCTGAAAGTGCCGCAAGAGAGCAAGTGACCCCGCAGGCCCAGAACACCGCCTTCTCCCCCTCCCTTATCTCGACAGGGTCTCCGAAATCGGGCCTGCTTAAATCTGCAATGCCCAGCTTTGAAGGATCCCCGATGTGAATTGGCGCTCCATGTGCTGAAGCGTATCGGCCCGTTATCTCAACCGCCCGGATGATCCGGTGGTCGGGGATAGGGCGCATGCTCACCACAAGCGGTGCTGAAAAAACCCCCGCCGGAATGCACTGCCGGGAGGTTACATACATCGAGACATTTTTCCCTTCTTCGATATTGCGCACCGGAATACCTGCAGAGATAAGCGCGCACTCGAAGCTGAAGCTGCAGCCCAGAAGGAATGTGACCATATTGTCCGTAAACCAGGGCGTTGCGTCGGTCACTTCCCGGTGGAGCACGCCGTGTTTCCAGACTCGGTAGAGCGGGAGGTCCCTGCGGACGTCAGCTCCCGGTGCTGTAATCTCCGGTTCATAGCGGCCCGGATCGAGAACTTCGAGGATCGGACACGGTCTTGGATTTCTTGTACAGAACAAAAGAAAATCAAAAGCGTATTTGCGGTCTAAAATGACCAGATTCGCCTGAGCATAAGAAGGGGCAAGCCCTGTAGTCGGCCGCCTCCACAATCCTGCGGCTATCTTTTCTCGTAACTCACCAGGGTTTTCCATATTTTTCATAGAAGTTTCTCAGCAGATACTCGTTTCTCAAATATGCAAGCCGTGCCTGATCCAGACTAACCTTCTCGAAGTGGACCCTCACACCCGGCCCGAGCTGTCCGGCAAGAGACAGGTCCGCTGCTATGACCGTTGCCACTTTTACGTAGCCTCCGGTTGTCTGGCAGTCATTGCCCAGAATCAGCGGCTGACCGTTGCCCGGGGCCTGCACGGCGCCGGGGCAAGTGCCGTCGGAGATTATATCCCCACCCCACTTGTGCTCGATGACCGGCCCGGCCAGAACGGAACCCATCCTGTCGGAACGGCTTGAAACTTCATATTCCCCGGAGAAGAAGGTCTCAAGTCCGCGGGGAGAAATGCAATCGTCCTGTGGTCCCGGTAGAGCCCTCAGCACAGGCTGGGGGGAGTAAGGCGGAATCAGTCTTGCGGGAAAATCGCTAATCGGCCTGCCTACGGGATCACCAAGGCGGAGCAGATCCCCTTCTCGAAGCGGCCTGCCCTGGAATCCTCCAAAGCGGCCCCTGAGGAAAGTGGACCTGCTGCCCATAACAGGCGGGACGTCAATACCTCCCTGGATGACCAGACAGGTTCGGGACCCCGTTGCCAGGGGCCCCAATTCAACAATGGCTCTTTCTCCTGCAAAATGGCATGTCCAGTTCGGCAGAGTCTGGCCGTCAAGGCGCGCTACTATATCGGCTCCGCACAGGGCGAAGTGGACACCGCACTGGAATTCGGCCCGGAATCCGCTGAGGGTAATCTCAATGCACGCCGCCCCAATGGGGTTGCCCACAAGCAGATTTCCTATTCGCAACGCCTGCTGATCCATTGCACCGGACATCGGGACGCCCTTGTCGCGAAAACCAAAGCGCCCAAGGTCCTGCACGGTTGCCAGAGGCCCCGGTTCAATGATGCGTATAGCTCTCAAATTCCTCTCGCCTTATTGATATAAATCGTATTCTGTCTCCCATTTCGAGCATGAAAGGCTCGTTTCTTTGCAGATCGAATATCTTTACAGGGGTCATCCCGATAATCTGCCAGCCTCCGGGAGTCTCGACGGGGTAAATACCCGTCTGGCGGTCGGCGATACCGACGCTTCCCTCCCGAACCGCTTTTCTGGGGTCTTTTTTCCTGGGGGTATAGAGCCTGTGGTCCAGTCCGCCCAGATACGGAAATCCCAGGATAAAGCCGATCATGTAGACATGATACACAGGGGCCGTATGAAGTTCGACCACCTTTTCAATGTGCATACCATGAGAGTCGGCGACTTCCGCGATGTCCAACCCGAATTCGTTCTCATAGCAAACCGGGATCTCTATAATCCGTTCTGAATCCAGGTCTGTGGGGTCATCTACCTTCAACTTCTGTTCTAAGATCAAAAGCAGCTTTTCAAGGGAACAAACCCATGGATCATACCGGATGAAAAGGGAGCAATAAGTTGGATTTATATCAATAATGCCCGGATATCGGGCCGCTTTGAACCTCTTGTAGAGATGGCGGACTTTCCGGTTTGTGTTTAAATCTATTGTATCGCCGAATTCCACGCTGATGGCTGTTTCGCCGCTTAAAAGAATCCGTGGCTCAGCGTATGCCCCCGATTTGTCCGTGCCGGGCTCTTGGCCGCAAAGTGTCATATCGGTCCCGGGCCTCCACATCTCCGCGTCGTGGTGTCCGCCGTAAGGGTCAGAGTCCCAAAAATGCCTTCTTGACGTTGTCGCTCGCAAGCAGCTCTTCCCCTGTGCCTACCTCTACGATTTTTCCAGTCTGGAGTACATATCCCCTGTCGCAAAGATCGAGAGCCTCTCTGACATTCTGTTCTACCAGCAAAATTGTGAGTCCCTCAGCTTTGAGTTTTGAGATCGTGTCGAAGAGCTCGTCCACCAAAAGGGGCGACAGGCCAAGGGAAGGTTCATCCAGCATAAGGAGCTTGGGATTGCTAATGAGTCCCCGCCCGATTACGGCCATCTGTTGCTCTCCTCCGGAGAGGGTGGCTGCAGCCTGTTTGCGGCGTTCTCGGAGCCTGGGGAAAAGTTCATAGACCAAATCGAGGTTTCGGGAGACTCTGATTGGGTCGCTCACCGTATAGGCTCCAAGCAGAAGGTTCTCCTCGACCGAAAGGGGTCTGAAGAGCATTTTCTCCTCGGGAACATAAGCAAGGCCCAGCCGAACGATATCTTCGGTACGAAACCCATTGATCTGTTGCCCGTCAAAGAGAATCCGGCCCGAAAAGGGGGGCTGCGTCCCCATGACCGCACGCAGAATGGTAGATTTTCCAGACCCGTTGCCCCCGATTATACATACCGTCTCGCCCCGGCGTACACTGATGGATACTCCGTGAATAACGGGCAGCCGCGAATAGCGCACCTGAATATCTTTTATCTCAAGACCGGCCGCCGTCATTTCTTCGCCTGTTCCAGATATTGACGTGCGTAACGTTCGCCGAGGTAAGCCTTTATCACCGCAGGGTCTTTAATGACAGACCGCGGGTCGCCTTCTGAAATCTTTTTCCCATAATCGAGTACAATCACCCTATTGCAGAGATTCATTACCATTTCCATTACGTGCTCTATCAGAATGATCGTAACGGCCATATTTTCACGAATATGCCGGATCAAATTCGTTATTCCCTCGACTTCGTTAGGGTTTAGCCCTGCTGCAATCTCGTCTAACAACAGGAGCTTCGGGCCGGTTGCAAGGGCCGTGGCCATTGCAACCCGCTTCTGGGATGCTATCGGAAGTTCGGATACAAAATGCCCGGAAAGATGGGCGATCTGAAAATCTTTGAGTATTTCATCAGCTTCGGCCGCTGCGACGGAGCGGGACCGAGTCTTCATGAAACAGCCTACCATTATGTTTTCTTTAACGCTCAGGTCGCCCGATGCAAGATAGATCTGAAAAGTTCTGCTCAAACCAAGCTGGGCAATGGAGTGGCTCTTGAGGCCGGTAATTTCTTTTCCCTGAAAGATGACTCCGCCGGAATCAATCGGGTGCGCTCCGGCGATGCAGTTAAAAAGAGTGGTCTTCCCGGCGCCGTTGGGCCCGATGATTCCAAGCATTTCTCCTTCGGTCACGTCGAAGCTGATGTCTCGATTGGCTTGCAGGCCGCCGAAGCTTTTACTTAGATTTCGTACTTTGAGGATATCCATCAAGCCAGCTTTCTGCGCCGAACTTTTTCGACGATTCCCCAAATGCCGCGCGGCTCCAACGCCGAGATAAACATGATGATCGCCGCATAGATCACCAGATCGAGTCCCACCAGCCCGGCCCTGGCTCCAAGCCATTCTTTGATGTAGATTTTGAGCGGGATCAGAATGCCCGCTCCGATGATCGGCCCCCACAGGGAACCCATCCCGCCCAACATGGCCATCAAAGCGATCAGGATTGAGATGTCGAGACCCATTGTGTCATCGGTCTCGATGTTTTTAATATAACAGGCATGGAAAGAGCCCACTGCGCTGACGAAAGCCGTCGCAATGGCGTAGGTTTTAATTTTCGCCCACCGGGCGTTTATTCCCAATGAGCCGGCGGCCTCCTCATTGCTCTTTATGGCGCGGAGTTGAAATGCCAGCCGGGATCGCCGAAACCAGTTAATGAAGAAGAATCCTAAAAGAAAAAAGACGAAAATGACATAGTAGTAATAGGTATCCTGTGTGAATATCAGGTGAAGGAAATCGGGCGAGGAATATCTCGTGGCCGGAATTTCCAGGCCACGGGAGGCCCCTACGAAACTCCAGGCATCGAAAATATCTTTGAGCACGAGCGATGCGGCAATCGACGCAATGGCAAAGTAATGCCCTCTGAGCCGAAACAAAGGGTAGCCGATAACGAATGACCAGGCGACCGCCAGGCTCATCCCAACAGGCAGGGAAACCCAGAAGGGCGTATTCCAGCGAATCATCATGACAGCGGTCGTATACGCGCCGATCCCCAGAAATTGGGCCTGGCCCAGATCGACCTGCCCCCCGAATCCCCCGATTGTATTCCATCCCATAGCGTAAAGGGAAAACATGAAGAACTGAATAATGGTAGACATCGAGAAGGAAGAATGGGGTAAGATCGGAAAAAGCAAAAATACCAGCCCCGCTATACCGGCTGCGAACAGGCCATACCGGGGAGAACCCGAAAAGTCGAATATTTTTTTCAAGATTTCCAACCGAACAACCCTCTGGGACGTACTATCATGATGAGAAAATATGCCAGGTATACCCCGGTGTATTTAAACTGCGTCATGGAGATGCCAGCCATCCAGGAGCTTCCGGTAATGTAGGCCGTAAAGTCCCAGAAACCTGGAAATTCGGTAATCAGGCCGACGAGAAGTCCGGCAAAAAATGCGCCGGGGATGCTGCCAAATCCCCCCATAGCCACTATCGCAAAAGCGATCATCGTGAAGAGCAGACCCACAAAAGGCGTGACTGACCAGAAATTGACTAGGAGCGCTCCGGCAACCGTTACAGTCGCCCCCCCGATTCCCCAGGCCAGAGCGTTCATCCGTTCCGTGGGAATGCCCATGTATCTGGCGCCCTGCCGATTGAGGGCGGTCGCCCTCATGGCCCTGCCCAACCGTGTCCGGTTCATGAGGAACCAGGTGCCGGCAAAGGAAAGAACGGCGAGAACCGCTGCTGCCAGCTTGGTAGCCGGAATGATGATACCCATTCCTATATCGAATGCCCGATTGACAAGGATGCCTGAGTGGATGGTTCTGTCTTCAGATCCGAAAAACAGGAGGGCGAGATTTCTCAACAACAGCATCAGGCCGAATGTGCCCAGGAGTTGAGCAACCACCGGGCCGCGCAGCAGGTATTTGACGAAGCCGTAGTAGCAGGAAATGCCCAGCACAAATCCGACCATACCGGCGGCTGGAATTGCGGCCAATGGGTCGATCCCCGTCGTCTGCGCAACGATAAGCGCAGTGTACATGCCGATCATGAGGAACTCGCCGTGAGCGAAATTCACGATGTCCATCATGCCGAAAATGATGGTCAGACCAAGGGCAACCAGGGCGAAAACCATTCCAATCAGAAGACCGGCTACTACAGACCCGGTGAGAATATCCATAGTTTATCAGAAACTTTTGAAGGGATAGATCATATTTGCGGTGGCCAGATCAAAAGGATAGATGATTTCCAGCACGATTTTGCCTGCCTTGTCTTTTTGATACTGGCCGATGATGCCTGAACCCAGTTCATTCTGACCTTTATTCTCCTTTCCCGAGGCGAACTTGATTCCTGCCCAGGGCACAATCAGTTGGTCGCCGGGGATCGAGATGCTGTTGGCCGCCTGCTGAATGGCCTCGGGTTTGGTGGACCCGGCCTTCTGGAGGACCTCGACCCATGCCTGAACGCCCGTAAAGGCGCGCGCTGAGGCGCCGCTCAGGTCTTGTCCATGCTTTACCTTGTAAATACCATTGACTTGGCCCGATACCTTCTTCACCTCAGCAACTTTCGGTGCGAAAACCGTTCGGGTCAAAATCCCCACGACATCATCGCCCAGAGTCGTCCAGAATTCGCGGACTTCAAATCCGGCATCCTGACCCCACACGATCTTGGCGCTCACCTTTTGCGCCATGAGGGTTTTGACCATGAGGATAGCGTCGGAGGCGTAACAGGCAAAAAGCATTGCGTCAGGTTTTGCGGTCTGGAGTGACCTGACTTCACTTGAGAGGTCAGGGGACTTGGCGGCATAAAGAAGGGCTCTTTTGACCTCAAACCCATATTGTTTGGCGAAAGCATCGATGGTCTCGGAAACCTGTGAGCCCCATTCGGTCTTCTCGCAGGCAGACGCCAGCTTCGCGATCTGCTGCTTTGGGACTGCAGGAACGCCCTTGACTTTGCCTTCGGACAAACCTTTGAGAAGTTCAAAAAAATCTTTGGTGAAAGTCACGTCATTTGGCGTTGTGCGCCAGAACCATTGTAGTTCGCGTTGTGTCAGAGCGGGCGAGGTTGAGGAATCGTTAATCATGGGAATGCCGTATTGTTCGCAGACGGCGCTGACCGCTTTGGTCACCGAGCTTTGATAACATCCCATGATGCCCGCAACTTTGTCATCGAGGATGAGCTTTTTCGCCTGATCGGCCCCGAGAGTCGGGTTTCCTTCATGGTCCTTGAAAATAAGCTCGATCTTGGCGCCCCCAAGAGAACTTATTCCGGCTCTCCTGGCCATATCCATATCTATAGGCATTATATTGTTTGCAATTTCGGCTGCAAGCTCAGCTCCGGCCCTGAGTTCGCGCCCTTCGTCGGCCGCACCGCCCGTCAGCGGGTACAGCACCCCTATCTTAACAGTATTTGCGCCATAGGAGGGGGCAGTCACAAAGAGTATTGGCGAAAACAGTAACAGGACAGTCAAGATCGCGTGAGTCTTCCTCATGAAACCCTCCTTCGCTGTTTTGACGATCAGGGATCATACGCGCGGACAGTGAGGACAAATACAAAGAATAGGTTGAGACATTGCGGGAGTCAACAAATTCTTGAATGAGGCTCGGGCGGTAGACCCTTAAAACAGGTAGCTGGGAGCAGGGAGCAGGGAGCAGATTAAAGTTCCTTTTCGTCTCTCACTTTTAGGGGCTTGCGTTCCTGCATTCCGATGCACAGTATTGGAGTCGAAGAGTTTGCTTTCTTTATCCGCTGTGATTGGCGATTCGCCCTTGGCTTTTGATTATCAACATCTATCCATATCTATCCGTGGTTCTGATTACCGGAGACTCAGGTCATGATTGAAAACCTGGACCCTGTCCTGCTCTCACGCATTCAGTTTGCATTCACCCTCTCTTTTCACATCTTTTTTCCGGCCTTCACAATTGGTCTGGCGAGTTGGCTGGCCGTGCTCGAATGGCGATGGCTGAAAACCGGCAACGCGGTCTATGCAGTTATATACCGCATGTGGGTCAAGATCTTCGCCGTCACATTCGGCATGGGGGTAGTATCGGGTGTGGTAATGTCATTCGAGTTCGGGACCAACTGGTCCGTGTTCTCGGACAAAGCCGGAAACATTCTCGGGCCGTTGCTCGGCTACGAAGTTCTGAGCGCGTTCTTTCTTGAGGCCTCATTTCTTGGGGTTATGTTGTTTGGGTGGAACCGGGTTGGCCGCAGACTGCATTTTGCTTCAACAGTGATTGTGGCGGCGGGGACACTGATTTCCGCATTCTGGATCCTGTCAGCCAATAGCTGGATGCAGACGCCGCAGGGATTCCGGATTGCTGAAAACGGTCTGCTGCATCCCTTAAACTGGCTGCAGATTGTTTTCAGCCCATCTTTCCCTTACCGTTTCGTCCATATGGTCACCGCCGCCTACCTGACCACAGCTTTTGTGGCCGGAGGCATCGGCGCATTTTATCTGTGGGGCGGCCGCCATATAAAGGAGGCGCGCGTCATGCTGGGGATGGCCATGATAATGGCGATTTTCGTAGCCCCCATGCAAGCGCTGTTCGGCGATATGCACGGCCGCAACACGCTTATATACCAGCCGACCAAGGTGGCTGCCATCGAAGGACTGTGGGAGACCCAGCGTGGCGCGCCGTTGAATCTCTTCGGATGGCCGGACCAGGAAGCGGAAACCACTAAATATGCAGTCGAAATTCCCGGGCTGTCGAGCCTGATTCTCACCCATGACCTCAACGGCGAGGTCAAGGGTCTAAAGACCTGGCCCAAAGACGATCGCCCACCGGTGCTGCTGGTTTTCTGGTCCTTTCGCGTTATGGTGGGGATTGGCATTTTGATGATCTCGACAGGCGTGATGGGCCTGGTTTTATATTTCAGGAAGCGGTTGTTTGATACGAGATGGTTTCAGTACTGGTGCATGGCCATGACCCCTGCCGGATTCGCCGCCGTGCTCGCCGGATGGTTCGTCACGGAAACCGGAAGGCAACCCTATATAATCCAGGGTGTCATGCGGACCTCAGAGGCCGTCTCTCCGGTGCAGGGCATTCCCATCGCCATATCCTTCAGCGCCTTTGTCCTCACCTATGCGGTCGTGTTCGGCGCCGGGAGCTATTACATCATAAAGCTGATCGGACAAGGTCCGGAGACCGAGGCGCATGTCTACGGTTCGCACGGCGTCAAAGGGCCTCCTCTGATCACTGACCTGGTTTCAGATGAGGAGGGACGGCATGTTTAGCCTCGAGGGCTTTGTGGATCTTCCACTCATGTGGTTTGGCCTGCTTGTGACCGCACTTTTCCTGTATGTCCTTCTGGATGGCTTCGACCTTGGTGTGGGCATTCTGTTTCCCTTTGCGCCATCGGACGAATGCAGGGACCGCATGATGAACTCCGTCGCACCCTTCTGGGATGGCAACGAGACATGGCTGGTGCTGAGCGGCGGCGGGCTTTTTGCAGCGTTTCCGCTCGCTTATGCGATCCTGATGCCGGCGCTCTACATGCCTGTCATCCTGATGCTTTTGGGCCTTATCTTTCGCGGTGTGGCATTCGAGTTTCGATTCAAGGCTGACAAATCGCGCTTTATCTGGGACTACGCTTTCCACTTTGGATCTATAGTCGCCACTTTCATGCAGGGCATGATCCTGGGGGCCTTTGTCAAAGGGGTGCAGGTACAGGGGCGAAGCTTTGCGGGCAACCCTTTTGACTGGCTCAATGCATACAGTTTCATGACGGGTGTGGCCCTGCTGTTCGGCTATGCGCTTCTGGGGTCCACCTGGCTGGTGATGAAAACCGACGAAGTCACAAAGGACTGGGCGCGAAAATGCGCCTCTTATGTCCTTGGCTATGTGGGAGTGTTCATGGGGATCGTAAGCATCAGCGTGCCGATAATGAACGCGGGTGTCAGGGACTTGTGGTTTACTCTTCCCAATTTCTACTACCTTGTGCCGGTACCCCTGGTGACCATAGCCCTTTTCATCTTTATCTGGCGAGATTTGCACAGAGGTGTAGAGAATCGTCCATTTTTTCTAAGCGTCGGCGTTTTTCTTATGGGTTACCTGGGGCTGGGCATCAGCCTTTGGCCATGGCTTGTTCCGTTTGCCGTGACGTTCCGCCAGGCAGCAGCAGCGGCTTCGTCACAGTCATTTCTGCTTGTCGGAACTCTCGTCATCCTGCCGCTGGTTCTCACTTATACCGCCTTTTGCTATTATGTGTTCAGAGGGAAAGCATCCCGTGAAGGCTATTACTGAAGGAAGCAGGGAGCAAGAAGCAGGAAGCAGGAAGCAAAAGCTTCCCGCTCCCCTCGCTTTATTGTTCCAGGTTTTGCCTCAGGAATTGAATTGCAGCAGGCCACGCTTGCCGTGAGGCTTCAAGATTCGCCCCGTTGCGCTCCGCTTGCGCCCTTAGAAAACCATGGCCTGCCCCCTTGTAAATATGCGCGATAAAGATCTTCCCAAGCTCTTTCATCTTCTCTTCTGCGGGCTTGATTGTACTGACCACGCGGGCATCGTCCTCGCCGTAGAGGCCAAGCACCGGCGCACTTATTGCGTTCAGCGCCTCGATCGGAGGGGACACGCCGTAAAAGACCACCGCCGCGCCAAGTTTGGGCTGAACAGTTGCGTAATTGAAGCTCTGGCCTCCGCCCCAGCAGAAACCAACCGTTGCGAACTTTCGGGTTGCCGCCGGCAAGCCCGCTGCGTAGTTCTTCACTGCATCCAACATCGTTACAACCTGAGCCGATGAAAGACCACTTACAGCCTTAACGACATCATCGCGGCCCGCAAAAGCTTGGGTCCCTCCTCCGCCCGGTCCACGGCCCGAGAGCAGGTCCGGAGCAATAGCGATAAAGCCGTCTGCCGCCAAACTGTCAGTGACGGCTCGGAGCCAGTCGGTCAGACCGAATATTTCCATGATGACGATAACTACCGGCGCCTTATCTTTGCGTTCCGGGTAGACGACGAAAGAACTCAACTTAGTCTCCGAGCCCGGAACGGGGATGTTCACCCATTCGTGGTGCCTCGTGGATTTTTCCAGCGCAGCTTTGGCTTCGGCCTCCCCGGGCGGGATGGGACTAACGTCTGCGCGGCAAAGATGCGCCGCAAACAGGCTGACGACAGCCGCACAGAGCAGCATTAAGCTCCATTTCCTGACCATAATGAATTTCCCCCTGTACATACGAGTTCTCTGAGATTCCATTCTCTAGAACTAATTTAATTCGGATCGGACGATATGCATCATTTGTACAAGCTTGACCGCAAGCATGTAGCCGTCCGCGATTGCGGTTCGCAAAGCGGCCGGCAAAGCCGGCTGCGCCAGCAATTGCCATCTCGATATAACGAATTTGGCTGTTCATGCCTGATACCCATAACGCACGGCGTTATCCTCGTATGAGAAGGTGATGCAATCAACTGTCTGCGGCAGGTCTGTTTCAACTGGCACGGTCAATGCACTTTACGATAACGGGTTATATCTAGAAGGGTTTGGAACATGAAGAAGGAAACAATTAGACCCGTTCATCCGGGTGAAATCCTGTTTGAGGAGTTCCTGAAGCCCATGGGCATCAGTCAGACCAAACTGGCCTTTGTCATAAGCGTTCCGCCTCGCCGCATTAATCAGATCGTCCATGGGAAACGCAGGATTAGCGCAGATACAGCTCTTCGTCTAGGGCGCTATTTTGGTACATCCCCCCAATTCTGGCTGGGTCTCCAGATAGAATACGATCTCGGTATTGCGGGAGACAGGCTCGGCGATAGATTGAAGCGCGATATACGCGAATATGCAGCCTCGAGTTAGTATCTCATCCGGAGTTTCCGGAATCGGAATAACGTAATTGTTCACCGTGGAGAGCAAGGAAGAATTCCTGAATTCCTGAATTCTTGAATCCCTTGCATGATATACAGGGTTATTCCCTCGATATCGCCGGCGTCAAAAGATCGAAACTCGCCGTCGCCCCGGAACCAGGTGATCTGCCGTTTAGCATAACGCCGGGTATCGCGCTTTATCTGAGAAGCAGCCTCATGGATCGAAATTGAGCCCGCAAGGTGAGAGGCCATATGCCTGTATCCGAGCGATTGCATTGATTTAAGCTGCGCTGCGTAGCCCATGGCAAGGAGCCCTTCGACTTCATCTTTGAGGCCGGATTCGAGCATCCGGTCGACCCTGCGGTTTATCCGCTCAAAGAGCACCTCCCGCTCCAGGTTGACAAAGACCTTTATGGAGGGGAAAAGCTGCTCCTTGAAACCGTGGCCCTTCTGCAAGATGGATAATGGAACTCCTCCCTGATAAAAGACCTCGAGTGCCCGAATAATTCGCTGCCGGTCGTTAGGGTGAATTCTTGCCGCCGATTCGGGGTCGATCCGCAAAAGATCGCAATAGAGCTGACCCGGGCCTTTAGACTTCTCATCTGCAATCAGCCTTCTTTTCACTTCGGGATCCGAGGGAGGCCCGGGGCATAGTCCCCTAGTCAGGATCTTCATATAAAGGCCCGTGCCTCCCACGACCAGAGGGAGCTTGCCGCGTTTTTGAATATCTCCGATTACCGGGCCGGAAAAGGTGAGGTACCTTGCCGCATCGAAAGGCTCATCAGGTTCGACTACGTCTATCAGGTGGTGGGGGACAATGCGGCGTTGTTCAAGGGTAGGTTTTGCGGTCCCGATTTCCATGCGGCGGTAAACCTGCATTGAATCGGCGTTTACTATCTCGGCTGACATTCGGGCACAGATCTCGATCGAAAGCGAAGTCTTTCCCGCTGCGGTCGGTCCGGCAAGCAGGACCAACGGGATAGCGTCCCCCTGCTCAGCTTCTTTTGAAAAATCGGAAAATCTGCTCATATGTCAATGTGTATGAAAGCGGCCGGCCGTGCGGGCATGTAAAAGGAGTATCAATCGAATCGAGCATTTCGAGCAGGTGCTTTATTTCTTCTGTCTTAAGCCTGTGGCCTGCCCTCACCGATCCGTGGCAGGAAGCAACCCTGGCAAGGCCGAGCAGGATTTCGCCCTCATTTGCCGGACACTCCTCTTCGGCATACCGGAGATAGTCGCGCAGTATTTGTTCGGGTTTAAACTCAGATAGACTGGCCGGGACTGCATGTACGGCGAAACTGCTTCCTCCGAAAGGCTCGATTTCAAATCCAAGATCGCTCAGGGTGGGGACCAGGCTCTTGAGCATCACGGCTTCTTTTGGCAAAAGGTCCACTACGGCGGGCCGGGCAAGAAGCTGAGCGGCCTTTGTCTTCTTTTTGCTCAGGCTGTTGAAGACGATCCTTTCATGGGCAGCGTGCTGGTCTATCAGAACAAGACCGTCCGGGGCTTCAAGAAGGATGAAAGAATTTGCAAGCTGCCCGATAAGGTTGAGGTTCGAATAGGCAAATGCCCCTGCATCCATCTCACCCTGAACCGGCGGATGAGGCGGCCCGTCAGGCCTTCGTTCTCCGTCGAAGATTTCCCGGCCGGGCGCTCCTCCGGATTCATCAATCGTGGATATACCGGAAACCGGGCGTCGAAGGGATTGAGCAGGTTCACTAAATCCAGTTGGACCCGGCGCGGGATCGATGTATTTTTGAGACCATCTTCCGGAACCGAAGGGCGCCTGAGCTTCGGACGCTATCCCCACATGAGTTGCCGGCCGCCACTTCTCGAAAATTCCGCCTTCCTGCCGTGAAAATCCGTACGACTTCGGGCGAATCGCTGAAAGCGCCTCAAACAGGGCAGCCCGCACAGTCGATATTACTTCGCCCGGGTTTCTAAAACGGATTTCTCTTTTTGCGGGATGAACGTTTATGTCCACCTGCGCGGTCGAAATTCCCACAAAAATAACGGCGACCGGATATTTCCCACGAGGGATCAGGGCTTCATAAGCCGTCAGAACAGCCCTTTGAAGAAGCCTGTCCCAGACGGGCCTCCCGTTTACGTAAAGAAAAAGACTCTGGCTGTTCGTTCTCTGGACATCGGGAGGGGCAAGAAATCCCGAAACGCTTATGCCGGTTTTTTCAAAATCGATCGGGGTAAGCGACCTGGCAATTTCAGGTCCGAGCACCTGTGTGGCCCTGGGGAGCAGGCCGTCGCACTTCAGGTGATCGTACAGCAACTTTTCCTGGCTTTGCAGTTGCATGTGGATCCGAGGGTTTGCCAGTGAAATGCGCAAAAACTGGTCTGTTATGTAAGCAAGCTCGGTTTCCGCTGTACGCAAAAACTTGCGCCTTGCGGGAACACAGTAAAAAAGGTCGCGCACGAGCAACTGAGTACCGTGAGGACACCCCTTTTCGCGAACATCTTTTATTACGCCTCCTTCAACTCGAATGGACGTCCCGCTAAGGGCCTCATGTTCTCGAGTGATCAGCTCAAAGCGGCTTACAGCCGCAATCGAGGGAATCGCCTCTCCGCGAAACCCGAGCGATGATATCGAATTCAAATCCAGAGCAGACCTGATCTTGCTCGTCGCATGCCTTTCGAGCGACATAAGAGCGTCTTCGGCGCTCATCCCGCACCCGTTGTCAACTACCCGGATTTCGCGCCGTCCTCCATCGATCAGGCTTATTGAAATCCTTGTGCTCTCAGCATCGATGCTGTTTTCAACGAGTTCTTTCACCACTGCCGCAGGACGTTCGACGACCTCGCCGGCGGCGATCTGGTTGCACAGAATTTCCGGTAAAATCGCGATCCTGCCCACCGGTTTCTCCACCAGCTCAACACTATTGACAGAAAACTTGCATTCCAGTACTAAAAAGACAATTCTAAACTCAATTGTATCATACCCGAAAATCTGCCTGTAAAAACAGGGCCTGGGTTTTTTTGTTTTGCCGCTTTAACACAATTGTCTTAGTGCAAGGGGGGTGCGGCGAACGAAAATCTTCCCCGATGAGCCTTTAGAATCGAGAAGACGTATGGATTCCAACCCCTATCAGCCCCTGGTAGACCTTCTGTCCAATATCCTGGAAGCTTATACCACAGCTTTTTTTATTTTCGATGAAAGAAACCGCCAGTTGAACCTTGCCGCAATGCAGAGCCTCAGCAAGTTCATCCCTCCCCGGTTTTCGCTTCCTCTGGAAGGCAGCGGCATACTTTCCCAGGTGCAAAAAGTAGGGCAAACAATTCACCTCGATAAGCTCCATGAGGCGACCTCATCCATACCCCTTACACTTCCTTTCTACCGGGAAGGCGAATCGCACATAAAAGGGCTCTATGCCGTTCCGGTTGCTGGCGGAGCGGGGATTCTCTACGTCGATACAAAATATGGCTGGGGATTTAACGACAAGCAGCAAAAGTGGATAAAAGAGTTTGCGAAACTTCTCGGAGGGTTTTTGAAAACCCGGGAAGCCGAAGAGCAGCAGCAAAACTACGCCAGGATATTCGAGGTATTAAACCGGCTCGACGAAGTCGCCTTCAAGGGCTACGCTCTTGATAATTACTGCGGGCTGTTCGCTGCCGAGTGGTCCCAGATACTTGGGATGGATTACGGCTTTCTGGTCCTCAAAGAGCCCGAGAAGAAAAGCTATCGCATCCTGGGCTGCACGGCAAATACGCCAAGAGGCCTGGTCACTCAGAGTTTTTCTGCAAAGCAGGGGCTGATCGGCTGGGTCCTGCAGAACCAGAAAAATCTGCTCATCATGCGCCTCAATCCCGCCACATCGGACCACTACCTGTTTTCTTCGGGCGAGAATCTCCCCCATCAGGGCACGGTCTGGGGAATGCGAGGTCAGACCTCGCTCGGATATGAACTTGCCCTTGTTTTCCTGTCTCGGCAGGTGGTCGACTGGAACGCCGATTCCGAGCGCGCCGTAGGGCACGCCTTTCATTTTCTTCTGCTCCTGCTCGAGCAGATCTATTACAAGGAAGAAAACGAGGCCCTGCACTCATACGATATCTGCACGGGTCTTTTTAGCGCCCCGGCCTTCGAATCAAGAGTCGAAGGTCTGTTTCACGCCTCCATGCAGACCAACGCTCCATTTGCTCTGGGGCTCATTCAGTTCGAACCCTGGCAGATACTTACCACCAAAGTCCTGCCCAAAAGAATCAGGCAGCTTCAGCGCGAGTTGGCCTCATCTCTTTGCGACGCTCTGCCTCCGGGGGTCCTGGTCGGCCAGCTTGCGCAAAACCGCTTTGGCGTATTGTTTGCCGGAACGACCGTCCAGGATGCGGAAAGCCAGCTTGCCGAGGTTGCCGGCCACGGCAAAATCGCACTCAAAGGAATCAAGGGAGTTAGGCTCCACCCCTATATCTCTTCGGCCGGTTTCCCGCAGGATGTGGCAAAAATCGAGGACCTTTGGCCCCTAGTCAGCCAGCGACTCTTTTCGGCCTTTGGACTAAAACCCGAAAAAGCTGGCTCATAAACAGTTGACCGCCTGATTCATTGTCTATAGACTCTGCGGAATAAAGGTAATGGTTCACCGCTGAGAGCGGAACGCAATGGCTGCGCTCCGCAGGGTGCACTGCGGCGATCAGTTACGCATTAAAGATCAAATAGAAGGGTCATATATGTTTGGATGGCTTCTGTCATATTTCTCACAAGACCTGGCGATGGATCTTGGGACGGCAAACACACTCATTTACATGCGGGGCAAAGGGGTCGTCCTTAACGAACCATCGGTTGTGGCCATAAATCACGATACCCACCAGGTTATAGCGGTGGGGCAGGAAGCAAGAAATATGATCGGGAGACACAGCCACAAAATCGTAACCATTCGCCCGCTTAAAGACGGTGTCATTGCCGATTTCGAGGTAACGGCAGTGATGATCAAGTATTTTCTGGCAAAGGTTTTGAACAAACGTCACCTCTTTCGCCCCAGGCTTGTCGTAGCAGTTCCCACCGGGATCACTTCGGTTGAGAAAAGGGCCGTAATCGAGGCCGCAGAACAGGCCGGAGCCCGATATATACACTTGGTCGAAGAACCGATGGCCGCCGCTATCGGAGCGGGACTTCCGGTTGATCAGCCCCATGGAAATATGGTGGTGGATATCGGGGGCGGGACTACCGAGGTCGCTGTAATCTCGATGTTCACCGTAGCCTACAGCGAATCGGTCCGGGTGGCGGGAGATGAGGCCAACGAAGCGATCCTGCGCTACATCCAGCGCGAGCGCCAGATGATAATAAGCGAGGTCCTCGCCGAATCGGTGAAGATGAGGATAGGTTCGGCAGTTGCTCAGGAAAAACCTGAAACGATCGAGATCACCGGGAAGGAGATTCTGTCAGGTATCCCTAAGACTTTTACAGTCAGTGACGAAGAAATCCGCGAAGCGATAAAGGAACCCGTAGATGCAATCGTTGAAGCCGTGAGGCGGGCGCTCGAGAAGACCCCGCCAGACCTTGCCGCCGACATTCACGACAACGGGTTCTGGCTTGCTGGTGGAGGAGCGCTCTTAAAGGGCCTCGATAAACTTCTTGCCAGCCACACGATGCTAAAAGTCAACATCGCCGATGACCCGCTTACCGCTGTAGCCAGAGGCGCCGGTTCGGTGATCGAACACGTGGATTTCTACAGGAACGTTTTTATAAATTAGCGTCCTGGCCTTTGCGTTCGGGAAGACAATGGCAGATATCATCGATCTATCTTCAAGGCTTAAACCCGGACACAACCTGATCGCCATGTCTCCGCTCGAGTTTCGGAAAGGCGAATGGCTATCCGGCAGCGCTATTCTGTGCACGCGGGAAGAATCTGCAAAACTTGAATCTCAGCGCCGGAAGGCTACCCCGGACAGACCCCCTATAACGCTTGTCCCAAATCATATTACCCTGGACGGCGGGTATCACTACACATGCCTGTGGCTTTTCAGGTTTCGGGAAGATGAAAAACGCATGCGCCGCCTCTACCGGCTGGCGGGACTAATGGAGTGCGTTACCAAGGCGCCATCCCCCGTTTTGCGAACCGACCTGGTGAGAAGGTTTTTCAAAATCATAAACGAGGAGCGCGAACAACTAAATGTTTCATGGAAGGGAAACGTACGAAATTTCCTACTTCCGCTTCACGCCGTGCATTACGATCCCCACGTTTTTATCGATACCATCGGCGGCGCTCCGTCTCTAAAGGATCTATTGGACGGCATAGACAAGGAGACAAACTCCCAGTTTGACGTTCTCGCAGACAGTTACGTCTTCTATGTGCCCGAAACGTTCCTGGCCAGATAGTCTCCATCCGGAAAAACCGGATGAGACACCGTGATGAAAAAAATTGAAAAGATCGCCTATATCGGAGTCGACCTCGGGGGGACGAACCTCAAGACGGCCCTGGTCAACCGATCCGGGAAAATACTCCAGTATCGGATTGCGCGGGTGCGTGTAGAGCAGGGGGCCGAATCGGTTTTGAAAAAACTGCTGGCCCAGTGCAGGGCACTGATCGATTCAGCAGCGAAGCTGGGGCTGAAGGTAGGCGCGATTGGGCTGGGGGTTGCCGGAAAAATCGACCGGCCCACCGGTTCGGTGATTTTTTCTCCGAACCTTCCGGTGCTCGATGGATATCCCCTGGGGCAGGAACTTGGGCGGAACCTGGAAATCCCGGTTTGTATGGAAAACGACGCAAACGTTTTCGGCTTGGGTGAGAGTTGGGCGGGCGCCGCCAGGGGAGTTCGAAACTGGGTCGGGATCGTGCTGGGCACCGGCACGGGAGGCTGCCTCTTTCTCAATGGAAAACTGTGGGAGGGAGACGGCCTGGGGTTTTCGGCGGAGATCGGCCACATGATCGTGGAACCGGGAGGTCCGGCTTGTCCCTGCGGGTCCAAAGGGTGCCTGGAGGCGTTCGCCTCGGCGCGTGCGCTAATATCAGGAGCAAAAAAAGCTGTTTGCGGCCAAAGGATCAAGGATGGCCCGCTTTACGCGCTCGACAGGGACGGAAAACTCAGCGCGCGCACTATTTATGCCTGCGCAAAAAGAGGAGACCCCGCCGCGATGGCCCTGTTCGATAAGATGGGCTGGGCGCTGGGGATTTGTCTGGCAAACATCTTCTCGGCACTGGGAATCAGACGTGCTGTAATAGGAGGGGGAGTCAGCTCGGCCTGGGACCTCTTCATTGGTCCCCTGGAAAAAACCCTGGCTCAAAACTCTTCAATGCTCGATCCCGGTGCTGCGCTCATTTTGCGGAGCCGCCTGGGCGATGAGGCGGCCCTGATCGGAGCAACGCGTCTCTGCCGCAAGTGAGCGGGAAGCGGGGGGGGGGCGGGAAGCGGGGGGGCGGGAAGCGGGGAGCAGGAAGCAAGAACCAGCTTTTCACGTCCCTCCGGGACACCCGGAAACCATAAAAAGGAGCGCCGATAACCCCCCTTTTCTAAAGGGGGGCAGGGGGGATTTTCGTTTGAAAGCTTTTTCTACTCACTGCTCACTGTTCACTCATTGCGGAGCAATGCGGGGCAGGGGGGATTTTGATGCTGTTGAACTTTTTGAAGCAGCTCCTCACGCCCCTACGGGACACCCGGAAACCATAAAAAGGATTGAGCCTCTCACTGGGGTGGCCCGGATAACTCGTTATCCGGGGCGCGTAGCGCCAAGAGGACCAAGCAACTTTTCGTAACAGCTCCTCATGTCCCTTCGGGCCACCCTGAAACAATGAAAAGGGGCGGGGTTCCCACTTTCGTCATTCCGTGTTTGAGTGCTTTTGGGCCGGAATCCAGTGTCTTTTCGAGACAGGACTTGGAAATAATAACTGAAAATTAAGGGATTGCGGATTGAGGGACTTAGGGATTAATTCCTAAATAACAGGGTAATCCTCCGGCTCTGCCGGCGGACTCCCAGAGTTTGACATTTCCGGGAATATACGAAAGCCTCCCCCCTGTGAACCGCTCAAAGTTTACAGGGAGGAAAGCTTTCGTA
>JBKQTS010000013.1:0-6683 GCA_052143075.1 Syntrophobacteraceae bacterium
AAATTCTTTCGTGAGCACGGGCTATTTAGCCTTAAGACCGCCCGTGAATCATTGTTCCAGTCCTCGAGGAGGTAAAACCATCAACTGGAGAGCCGGATGCGGGAGATCCGCCAGTCCGGTTCGGAGGTAGGGGCGACGCAATCCAATGCGTTGTCCCTACCCCTATAAAGATGGCAGTTCAGTATGGGAAGGAAGCGGTCCTTCGGCACAGTGAAGGGTCTTTTACTGCAGGCTTGGCGCACGAGTCCTATCTCCATGCGCTTGCCTGCGGCACCGAGGACAAAAAGGAGGGAGTTGCCGCATTTTTGGAAAAACGCACACCCAAATTTATTGGGAGATAGCCCGACGAGCCATAGCGTTCCTTAAGTAGGGTGAAGAAGCGCGCCTCTTCGGAAAAGCGTGGGGAGCTGCGCCCCATAAGCGCTCAAATAAGCGCGTAAGAACCTGAATTTATTAGGGCAATATTTATAATTTTTGTCGTCCCCGCACAAACCGGGGTCCGGTGCCCTTACCTATTGATATTACAATAAAAATCAAACGCTCTGGATTCCGGCCCCCGGACTGGACACTTCCGGGGCAGGCCCCGCCGGAATGACGGGCTTTTTCGTTGCAGCTGCTCGTCTTTATTTGAGCGCTTATGGGGTGCCTCCCCACCCCCTGCGGTAGCTTTGCAGCAAGTGAGTAACCGTGAGTATCTCGATAGGCTGATCAACATGTTCAGGCAAAGTGAACTGCCGGGGAAAGAGTATGCCGAGCAATACCTGCTGCACTTGTACCGGAAAAATCTACCCGAAATCGTCCAATTTGCTTTTCACAGTCGTAAAGAGTTTTGCAATGGCCTCTGTTACCCGCTAATAATACAGTGTTGCTTTTTACAACACTTTTTGATATGGGTAGTCCTAAAATGGAGGCGTCTTGACCGGAAAATATCATATCGATTTAGGAAGGAAATGTCATGCATGGACCCGTTGAAGGTCATGAAATCACCAGTCTGATATTCGATAGTCTGTCAAGAACGGGGGTAACGATTGTCACGGATTCGGAGGATAGAATCGTAGCCATAAGCGACCACTATGTCAAGATATTGAACCGCAAGAAGAAAGATATCATTGGCCAGCCTGTTCTCAAAATCATCCCTAATACGAGCATGCCTACGATCAGGAAAATGGGGCAACCGGATTGCAAGTTGTTTACACTGGCCAATGGCGAAACTGTGGTTGCACATTATGTCCCGCTCATCAAAGGCGATAATATCCTCGGGGTATTCGCTTACACCTCCATGAATACGATTAACTATATGAGTACCATTTCCACTTTGGATCTGGTACACCGTTTAAATGATGAGTTGAATCAATTCAAGAATGAGTTGCAGAAATTGAGAGGTGCAAAATACTCTGTAAACAACATCATTGGCTCTTCAGCATCGATAATGGAGACAAAGGAACTTGCAAAGAAAGTGGCGCAAACGAAATCGACAGTGCTGATTACAGGAGAAACGGGAACAGGGAAAGAATTGTTTGCTCATGCGATCCATCAGGCGAGTCCTCGCAGGCATCAGCCATTCATTGCCTTGAATTGCGCCGCGATTCCCAAAGATCTGATCGAGTCGGAGTTGTTCGGCTATGATGAGGGTGCGTTCAGCGGCGCCCGAAAGGGTGGCAAGCTCGGAAAATTTGAGATGGCGCACCAAGGGACATTATATCTTGATGAGATCGATCAACTTCCGCTTCCGCTGCAATCAAAGTTCTTGAGGGCTATTCAAGAAAAAGAGATTGAAAGAGTAGGAGGGACAAGAACTATTTATACGGACATCCGCTTGGTCTGCACTTCGAACAGAAATTTAAGGGAACTTGTCGAAAAAGGTGAATTCCGCGAGGACTTATACTACCGCGTTCATGTGGTATCGCTCCAAGTTCCTCCGCTCCGGGAGCGGCTGGACGACATTGCCGAGCTAGTCAATCATTTTATTGCGAAAATAAACAATGGATTGGGCCTCAATATCCAGGGCGTGCACAAGGACGTGCTGAAATCATTTGCCCGATATCATTGGCCCGGTAACGTTCGCGAACTGGAACACCTTCTGGAGAGGGCTGCAAATATCGCCCTTTCAGGACATCTGAACGTTTATCATTTTGAACGATTTGTGCCGAGATTGCTTCATGGAACTTCCAACAAGCCTATTAAAAAATTCGCCAATTTGAACGACCTGAGAATTAAGCTGGAAAGAGACGCGATCATCAACGTTCTACAAATGACCAAGGGAAATAAAAAACGGGCCGCTGAAATATTGCAGATCGACAGAAGCGTCCTCTATAAGAAAATAAGCCGGTACGACATCAATGTGAAAGGGAAACAGGGCAGCGAAATAATGTAGCTAAGAGCTACATCTATTATTGTAGATGTTCACTACACCAGTCGAGGCTCAATGTGCCATCTTATTGGAAACATTGAGCCTTTTTTATTGGCATGCAATGTGCCAAACCATTACTTCGGCAGGGCTTTGTTTTTCTTCATTCATCCTGAAAGGACGGGAGGAATTTAAATGGGTTGGAGTGCTGTCAGTGTCATTGGAATTATTCTGTCGCTAGCCTTCATTGTCGTTCCGGCTCCGAGGGGGTGGCCGGCCGGATAGCAAAAAACAGCGCTGCGGTTGTCGCAACGGATTGCCCCCGGAAAATGTGTTTGCAGGCATTCGAGCCTCAGGTTTGGCGAACGGGCTACTGTTACATTCGTGCTCATAGGATTTTACTCGTACCCTCTAGTTACGATTCTTTTCAAGAAATAGCTCGTCCGGCAAGTGATCTCACTCAGCCCCAGGCAGGATTTGCTGAACTCGGATGGAGCTCCATGCTGACGTGGAAGGGTATTATTTCTTCCCTATGCATATCTGCGATCTCTTTGCTTGAAAAAGGTATTTTCGAAAGAGAAAGTTTGCTCTCTTGGTTCGCCACCTGAATCCTTTTAAGGTCTTTGGGTGGATCTTTTCGTCGGATACAGAGAGGCTGATTTCATGGGAAAACACCATTCGGTGTCATTGACATGCCAGATCATTCGGAATGAATGTCTTGAAAGGAGTAACAGCTATGACTACGAAGCTAATCGATCGGACCCCGTCGGCCTATGACTTCCCCCTTCTCATCAAACACATTCTGCACACGCCGCTTAGAATCGCTCCAGGCAATGAAATTGTCTACAGGGATATAAAACGCTACGACTATGTGACGCTCAAAAAGCGAATCGGCCAACTTGCAAACGCTCTGCAAAACCTGGGTATAAAAGCCGGAGACACCGTGGGCGTGCTTGACTATGACAGTCACAGGTATTTTGAATGCTTCTTCGCCGTGCCCATGATGGGCGCTATTCTTCATACGGTCAACTGGCGGCTTTCTCCCGAGCAGATCCTTTACACCATAGATCACGCCGAAGACGACGCGCTGCTCGTTCACTCCGATTTCCTGCCCCTCGTGGAAAAACTCCGGGGCGCGATGAAAACGGTAAAGAGGATCATCGTCCTGTGCGACCACGGGCCGGTTCCCGAAACGAGTTTCGAAGTAGCGGGAGAGTACGAAGCGCTCCTGGAGAAAAGCTCGAGCGATTATGATTTCCCGGATTTCGACGAAAACACAAGGGCCACCACGTTTTACACCACGGGGACCACGGGGGCGCCCAAGGGGGTCTACTTCAGCCACCGCCAGCTCGTGCTACATACGCTGGGAACGACGGCTTGCGGGGCCATGTCTGCAGCAAAGGCCCTCCTCTCAGCGGGAGACGTCTACATGCCCCTTACCCCCATGTTTCACGTCCATGCCTGGGGAATGCCTTACGTAGCCTCCCTGCTCGGTGTGAAACAGGTCTATCCGGGACGCTACATTCCCGATGAGATCATTGCCCTTATTGCAAAGGAAGGCGTGAGCTATTCCCACAGCGTTCCGACCATCCTGCACATGCTGCTCGGATGCCCGACTTCCGCATCCGTGGACCTTAGCGGATTTAAAATGATCATAGGCGGTTCAGCCCTTCCCAAGGGCTTGTGCAAGGCGGCCAGGCTAAGGGGCATGAATATCTTTACCGGCTATGGGATGTCCGAAACCTGTCCGGTCCTGACCATTACTCACCTGAAGCCCAACATGTGCGGGTGGGACGAGGAGGAGCAGATTGACATTCGCTGCCGGACCGGGCTTCCGCTGCCTTTGGTTGACCTTCGAGTGGTCGATCCCGAGGGGCGGGAGGTTCCGCACGACGGCGCCAGTGTCGGAGAGGTTGTGGTGAGGGCTCCCTGGCTGACGCAGGGCTATCTCAAGGAGACCGAGCGCTCCGAGGAGTTGTGGGCGGGCGGCTTTCTGCACACCGCTGATGTAGGCTACATCGACGGGGAAGGGTATCTGTGTGTGACCGACCGGATTAAGGACGTGATAAAGACCGGGGGAGAATGGATATCTTCGCTGCAAATCGAGGATATCCTGACCCAGCATGAGGCGGTGAGCGAAGCGGCTGTTGTCGGGGCTCCCGACGATAGATGGGGTGAGCGGCCCTATGCTATGGTCACGATAAAGGAAGAGCACAAGGGAAAAGTTTCGGAAGTGGACTTGAAAGCCTTTTTCCAGGATTTTGTCAAACGGGGCGTCATTTCGAAGTGGGGCATTCCCGACAAGGTCGTAGTGGTGGACTCCATTCCAAAGACCAGCGTGGGCAAACTTGACAAAAAAGAGATCAGAAAAACAGTCAAAGTGTAGTGCGGCTAAGCGGACGTTGCCACCCATTGTTCTGAAACCAAAGGAGGAGATTATGGACTGGAGCGCTATCAGTGTCATTGGAATCATTCTGTCGTTAATCTGCGTCATGGGAAGAGGAATCCACGTGAAGATGGCCCAGATCAGAAAAACGGCTGTGCTTGAGTGAAGATGGGAGTTCAAAATGAGCTGGAAAGAATCATACAAGAAAAAGTTGGTCTCTGTCGAGGATGCGGCCGCTGCCATAAAATCGAATGATCGCATCTGGTATAGTCCCGTCAGCAGCGCACCTTTTGATTTGATCAATGCCATCTGTAAGAGAAAGGATGAATTGAAGAATGTGAGTATGTTTTCGGGCATGGTCTTATATTCATTTGAGTATTTCAAGGCTGAATACAAGGGACACATCAGTCACACGACGGTATTCCTGGGGCCGGTAGAGAGAAGCATGTTCGATCAGGGCAACATCGAGGTTCTTTCCTACCAGTTTGCCCATACAGACTGGGTCACAGAAAATATCATAAAGCCTACTGTGTTCATAACGGACGTCGCACCCCCCGATGATAACGGGAATTTTAGCTTTGGGGCGGTTGGAGTCTTTAACGGCCATACCGCCGCCCAGTGCGCCGGCACGATTATCCTGCAGGTGAACAACGAAGCGCCTTTCGTTTACGGACCGAAGGAAGCTTTCATCAACATTGAGGACGTTGATTATATCTGCGAACAAGACCATAAGATCGCCGAACTGCCCAAGATCCCGATTACGGATATAGAAAAAACCATTGCGAATAAAATCGTTTCTTTCATCGAGAACGGCTCCACATTTCAGATCGGCGTTGGCGGCCTGAGCAATGCCATCGGTTTCTTCCTGGAACACCACAAAGACCTTGGAATCCACACGGAAATGCTGGTCGATTCAATGGTCACCATGGTGGAGAAAGGCATTGTGACGGGCAACAAAAAGACACTCTACCCGGGTGAGATTACCTGCAGTTTCGGTATCGGCGCTCGCAAGCTCTACGATTTCATACATAAAAATAAATCTCTCAAGGCATACCCTGTTTCCTATATTGCCGATGAGAATGTTATTGCCAGGAACAACCAGTTCATCGCCATTAACAACGCCCTCATGTGCGATCTGACGGGGCAGGTCTGCGCTGAGTCCATAGGCTTCTCGCAGTTCAGTTGTTCGGGCGGGCAAGTTAACTTTGTCCGCGGGGCAAGAATGTCCCCGGGCGGAAAATCCTTTCTCGTTCTCGAATCGACGACGAAAAAGGCCGACGGCACCATGATATCGAAAATAGTGACAGCCTTCCCGCCGGGCGCAGTCGTTACAACGCCTCGATCCGACGTGGATTACATCGTCACGGAATACGGCGCCGCCCATCTGAGGGGCAAGACGATTCCGGCAAGAGTCAAGGAAATGATCAACATTGCCCATCCGGACTTCAGAGAACAACTGATGAAAGAGGCAAACGATAACAAATTATTGTTTGATTGATTAAAAGAGGTGAATGGGTGAATGGGTGAGTTAAGAGCCGGGTGAATAGGTGAAGGGGTGGGTGGAATGGGTGAGTTAAGAGCCGGGTAAGTGCCAGGGCGGTTTTTAGAGCGTTCCGGCACAGCTTGGAATAGTCAAAAGGGTAGGCCTTCAATCGCTTCTGCTACCAAGGATGAATATTTCAGGTATGATCCAGACAATGAAAGATTCTCGATGATCCACCGCATAACGCCACATAGGAGAGTGCGCCGCAGGCGCACGAAAGGAGGCTCAAAGAAAATGAGCTGAATTTGTCGTGCATAAGCTGCACGGGAGATGAAGGTAGACCCTTCGAAGTCGGCTTCCAGGAGCAGGCTTCAAACCACTCCAAGCTGCTGCGGTCAAAAGCCGTCGGTGGTGAGCATTGGAGTCAAAGCACGGGGATGTACCCGGGGCAGGTGTGGGTCAGAGAG
>JBKQTS010000014.1:0-9352 GCA_052143075.1 Syntrophobacteraceae bacterium
CTGGTGCAGTAGAGTCTGACACCAAAACCAAAGAAACTGCGGAAGTGGTAAAGTGTTGGTGGCTAACCTAACCTGAATCGTGCAGGAGAAACAGCCGAAGCCGGGAAATGAGTTGGCTCCGCACGGGCCCCACTCGGGAGCTTTGCGGTAAAGAGCCATCTCAGAAAAAGGAATTGTTCCGGAATGGGGGAAACTTTACTCTTGACCGCTGCCTTTCAATGGGCGACCCCAAACCCCAACCGCCGCAACCCTCTACAGCCTCATAGAAACAGCCAAGGCGTGCGGACTTGAGGCTTACCAATACTTGCGGCTACTTTTTGAAAAAATCCCCCACGCTCAAACCGAACAGGACTACAAATCGCTGCTCCCCCGGAATCTGACCCCAGAGCATCTCTCAGACTTCATGGCCTATGTTTAGTTTCTGCCCGGCCAATCCACCCTTGTAAGGTTCTAACGATTTAGCAAAGGATCTTGCCACGGCAAAAAGCTTCTGAGAAGATGGTGTTTACCGACCGCTTACGGAGAGCTGTGTAAACGCAAATAATGCTGGCTCAAACCAACAAGCGAGAAGGCGATTTAACAAGTACCATGATGCGAAACTTTGTTGTGTGTACGGCTCGTCCTCCACAAACAAGAGTTGCCACCGTACCTCTTACCGCTTGCGTACGCAGGTGTATCCCAGATGCAGGTCCTTCTTGCTGGCTGCGGCAGCACTCTCAGGATCAAACATGGCATTGTCAGCTGAGGTTCGCGGCTCATCGAAGTGCGTCGGGTTTGCCTCCGGTGTTCCAAAGACCTTATCGACTACAAAGCCCTCACCACAGCTTCCATATAGGACAAAGCCCCCGGTCAGAAAATAACTTGCATAAGCCTGCCAAGGCCGCAGAGTCTTGCCCGCACTCGACACGCGAAAGAGGATCGGGTGATCACCGGGCCTATAGTTGACCTGCATATCGACCCGATATCCACGGATTGACTTGTCTGGCCTCGCCTTGGAGTAGTCGGGAAAGGGCGATTGCCGCGCACAGGTGCCGACAGACTCGATCTCGTCCACGAACTGGTAGGTATCCAGCGAGTAGTATCCAGTAGCGGCTAAATCAAGAGCGCCCTTTGATCGGACCCGACAGCCTCTAAGAACCTCCAGCGGGGTCCAGTCGCGTTCTCCTCGTACCAGTTGGATGGAGGTCTCTCCGCATTGCGGTTGGTCCAGCTTCAGTTCAAACCACCTGCGGATACCGTCGTGGAAGATGAGCCTGCCCCCCAACGTCCGGACCTCCGATGCAACGGCAGGTCCTGTTGGGGTGGTCTGCGGGCACTCTTGTGCGAGCGCGAGCGTGCAATTGACAAAAGTCAGCACCAATACACAAGCTTTGAAGATTCTCATCATGAGGCGGTAAATCGCGCTTTCGGCTTGAACGCTCATTTCACAGCACTTTACGGCCGACTCAACGCCAGTTCCACAATTGCTGTTGATAACGGGCATTACCTGTAGATGCCCACATTCATAATCAGCCGTGCCCACTTTATTTGACTTTATCCTGTTGTTGAGCTTCGCCCGATAGCCAGTATCCGGCGTGCCCCACTCCACATCTCTTCGATAGTACATCCTTTTAAGGGTTAATTCAATAAAACCAACATATCTTGCCCTGTACGTAATAAATCGCCGAAAATGCCACCCAATCCGGCTCGCAGACAGTTCAAGTAACTTGCCAAGATGTGAGGTCGGGGATTTTTCAACATATGAGCTGGATACCACACTCTCGGCGACAGCATCGGCGGAAGACCGGATGACCTTTTTGTGAACAGATTTCTGTAGGGAGCGACTCTTTTATTTGATCCGGATCTTGACCTCGAAGCTTTCGGCCGCGCAGATACAGTGAATAGTGACTGGTGAATAGTGAATGGTGAGTTAAGAGCAGGTGAATAGGTGAATGGGTGAATAGGTGAATAGAGAAGGAGCAAGGAGCGGGAAGCGGGGAGCGGGGGAAGAGTGAAGAGTGAAGAGTGAAGTGTGAAGCGGTGAAGAGTGATTGGTGAGCGAAATACTCTATGACACTACTGCTCTCCACGACCTATTTGGTCTGTTACGCCCGAGCCGAATCAAAAATGCTAGGCATAGATCAGCCGTCCTCTTGGTTCAGGAACCGCGCGACCGATTTCCTGTGCCGTTTCAATCCACTCCTGGATTACAGTCTCAACGTTAGCTATTGTCTCTTGATAGGTCGCTCCGTCTGCCGCACAACCGGGTAGTTCAGGGACCTCGGCAATGAAACTGCGATCCTCGTCACTCCAGTAGATGATGATTTCGTAGCGAAAGTTACCGGCCATTTCTCTTCTGACCTAGTGAGCGAAATACTCTATTAACTATTTTATCCGAATCTTGACCTCGAAGCTTTCGGCCGCTTTTTCAGTTCCTTCCCAGGGACGGTAGAGAAGTATTTTGAGATGGGTGTGCCCTGTCTTCACCGCTTTGATTTTCCAAGTCTTGAGTAACGGCCCGCCGACAATCCGCCCCTCCTTGAGCGGAGTTTCGGTGGATTCCAGCACCTTAAGGTGCGTTTCGTCCGGCTCGACTATTTGCCACAGATATCCCGTCCCGCCAGCCTGCTGCAGACGAACTTCGAAAACTTCGCCTTCGGGCACGGCGATTTCTTTTCCGTTATCCTTCCGATCGATCACTTTAGTCTTGGGTTCCAGACCCTGTGCCGAGGCGAAACTGGCAAAGAGCAAAGGCACAAACGCAATAAGAAGAAAGATCTTGGAGAGTTCCATAATTTCCCCTTCCTGGAAAACCTTTCACCACAGCATTTCATGTCCCTGAGGGACACCCCAAACCATGAAAAGGTTGAGCCTCCCACTGGGGTGGCCCGGATAACTCGTTATCCGGAGCGCGTAGCGCCAAGAGGACCACGCAACTTTTCGAGGCAGAGAACTGGTCATAGACAGGTCATGGATAGCAAATAACAGCTTATGCACAAAATCCAGTCAAAAAAATAAGAACCTGAGGGATAGTAGTACGAAGAAAAGCAAGCATTAATCTCATTCGTACTGCTACCCTATAGTTTGTTATTCATCTAACAAATCAGGTTTTCCTTCATGTTCTTCGTGACCTTCGTGGTGAGATCCGGAGTAATTTTGCCGTCTTTTTCAAGCCGAAAGACCCGGCCTCTCCACTCCACGCGCCTGCCGAAAAGGGCCGCCGACCATATAAAGAAGCTGAAAAAATCTCTTAGTGGAACCAGATACAGGCTGTGTCTCAGGATGTTGTCCCCGAGCCGCCGCACCCCCACCATCCAGGCCATCCATAGCCTCAAGGCGATCATTGATGCGAAAATGAACAGCCCAAATCTCGAAAAGCCCGAAAAGGCGAAATAGAGAAAGGAAAGGGGCGTCCCATTAGCAATCAGCGACCCGGTGTGCCCCCAGGGGGCACAAGCGCGTATGCCCCTTGCCCACCTTAACTGATGCCGCACGAAATCGGTTATGCTAAGCCTTGCGAGAACCGTCTCGACCACGTACCTGGAAAGTTTTACCGGAAGACCCGCCTTTCGCACCAGGTACCCCAACATGTAATCATCGGCCAGATACGGAGCAATAGCCGCGAATCCGCCTATGGCCTCGAGTGTTTTCCTGCTAACGGCAATGGCTGCTCCGAAGGCAAAAGAAATGTCACCGGCCATCCGGGCCACGAGTACGCCCGGAGCAAATTCCGATGAGATTCCCACCGCCTCAAGTTTTGACGGCGTTCCGGGCGCCTCCCCGGCGCGATAGAGACAGGTGAGCAGGCCATCGGGCGGAAGTTCTCCGGAGATCGTCTTAAGGAAATCAGGTCTAACCCGGATATCGCTGTCCAGCATCAGGAGAATCTCATGGCCGGCTTGCGGGAGCATGTTGTTTAAAGTGCTCACCTTCGGATTGGGGCCGATTTCCTCCTTGCTTATCACCAGTTGGATGGGGACTTCGGGGAAGTCTGCCTGCAGCCTGGCGATAACCGGAAGAGACGAATCCCGCGAATCGCCGACGCCGAAGATGATTTCGAATTCCGGATAGTCCTGGCGGCAAAGGGATGCATAGTTTTGATAGGCCCCAAAGTCCGCTCCGCAAAGAGGAATCAGAATGGAAACGGGTGGATGGTAAGATCCCCCCTGCCCCGCATCGCTCCGCGATGAGTGAACAGTGAACAGTGACCAGTGAGTGGAGATGAAGCCTTCAAACGAAGATCCCCCCTGCCCCCCTTTAGAAAAGGGGGGGGAAAGAGGAGCGGCAAAGAACTTTTCAGCGCCGATTATGCTCAACAGGTAATAACAGGCCGAAGCCGCAGTGAGGATCGCAAGCAAGACCCTGACAGGCGTGAGGAGACTCGACAGGGAGAAGGCCTGGTGTTCGGGCAGGCAGATGAGCGCTACGCCAAAGCAGACCAGAAATGTCCCCGCCCAGCGCATCCGGTCGATTTGTTCCCCCAGGAAGAATTTTGCCCCCAGGACCGTTACCACATAGACGATTGCAGTCGCTGGAACCACGAAACTCAGGTTGGCCCAGGAGAGTACGGTCAAGAAAGAAAAAAAGCTTACGGCCAGGCACGCAACGCCAAGGATGAAGTTCAGGTTGCCCGCCGTTCGCTTTATCGTTTGCAGGACCTCAAGCCGGCCGATCGCCGAGACGTCGCCGACCTGCTTCATACCCCTGGTGAGAAAAACGTCCCCGGCGGCGTTTGAAAAGACAACCATAAGGACCATCAGGGCGGTCAGCATGAAACACCCTCCGGTCCAGTTTTGCCGCTTTCGGGAACCTGGTCCCCCGTTTTTTCTTTTCTTGCGCCTGAGAGTGAAACCAGGAAGACCCCGAGAACGATGAGCACAGAGCCGAACCAATGTGCCTGCGAGACCGGTTCGTCCAAGAAGTAGTTGCCGGTAAACACGTTAAGGATGTATCCCAGCGCCGTTGCGGGAAGCACGAGGCTCAGGTCGGCCCACGAAACAGCGGAGAGAAAGCAGGCGAAAAAAACGATCAGCAGAACGATTCCTCCCCAGATGAAAGGGCTCTTCAATGCGTATGCCAGCATCATGAGAGAGAAGCCGTCGCTGAATGAGGGCATCGAAGCGATGACTTTCATTCCCTTGCTGAGCAGTGTATTTGCGACCGCCTGGGCAATAACCGCCAGGCTAACTACAAACGCCGTTTTCATAAATCGTTATCCAGGTCAAAGTAGGTGGAAGGGATTATTCCAAGCCGTTCGATTTTAGAACGCACACAGGGATCGATCAAGATGCAGAGTTCCCTGAATCGCTGGAATTGCTTTGAATCGTATATTGCCGGCGAACAGGGGAGGTCGGGATGAAAATATATTTCGCTGCCCCCCTGCGGCAGGCTGTCCAGCAGCGATAAGACGTACTCGAGGCTCATCTTGCCGGTCAGCAGGTTTCCATATACCCTCTGCGGAAAAATAAATCCGCGTCTCAGGAGTTTCCGCTTCATCCTCGCCGTAAGGAGTTTGAAAACAATAGCATATCCGGCTGATAACCGGGGTGAAGGCAAAAAGGGCAGGGCTGAAAAAAAGCTGTCGGACGGGATTCGCACTCGTTTTATGCCGTAGCTTTCGCAAAGTTCGGCTACTGCATCGAGAACGACGGGATGCACGTGCAAGTGGCAGTGGCCGTCCACGTGAGAAAAATTCAAGCCGGATTGGCTGAATTTTTCGAATTGAGCGGCGATTTCATTAAAAAGCTCCTTTCTCAAGTTCGGGCAAAAAAAGTACCGTAGGCCGGCCCGGACCGGGTCGGATGGAAAAGCTCCATTTTTGCATACAAGGTGCGGGATTTCCGATGGGCGCATAACCGGGGTTCCATCGGCGCAGGTTACGTGAAGTCCTACAGCAAGGCGGGGATTTTCTTTTGCGAGAGTTACCGCATGCTCGCACGCCTGGCCTGAGACCATCAGGCTGGCGCTTGTCAAAATCCCACGGCGGTGAGCAAGGATTACGGCTTCATTAACTTCCCTGGAAGCGCCGAAATCATCCCCGTTTATAATCAGGCGGCGGGACGTCATCGCGGCCGGTCTCCAAGTTCCGCGAGGCTGTTCAGCCCCGGAGATGATTTATCACCACGAAGATCACGAAGAGTCACGAAGGGAAATAGAAAGACAACTATAGCTTGAGCAGTCATCGCTTTACGAATCTGATCCCATGCTCGCACACGAAAGACTGCCAAGCGCTGTGAGAGTCGAAAACGTTGCAGAAAAAAAGAGAATATGTCTGATAGTTCCGAAGGAAGACATGAATTCTTATTCGTTTTTACCCCTTCGTGATTTTCGTGTTCTTCGTGTTGAACTTACTTTTCACCTGGTCTTCTCGAAAACGTTGCCTGTAAATTTTTTTCTCCGCGCCCGCAGTCTCAGATAATCTCGAGCTTCATGGTAAAGGCGTCTGCGCTCCTGGCTGTCGAAAATTGCCCGCCTGACTATCCTGTAGATTACTTTTAGCCTGAAATAGTAGCGGCCGTAAAAGTATTCGACCGCATCGACGATCTCCTGCCGGCTGAGCCAGGGGTACTCGTAGTTGGGGAGCTGATGTCCCAGTTCGTCCGACATGTCGTCTTCGGTCAGGTAGCCGTTGGTTTGAAGATATTCATAAAATTCCGTGCCGGGATAAGGGTGCGCCAGAGAGACCTGGATGGTTTCCGGATCGAGTTTTTCGGCGAATTCGATGGTACGCATTATGGTCTCTTTGGTCTCACCGGGCAGACCGATCATGAAGTCTCCGTGGACGGTCAGACCAAGTTCGCGGCAGTTTTTCATGAATGTGAGGGACTGTTCGAGGGTGATTCCCTTCTTCATGTTGTTAAGAACTTCCTGGACGCCGGATTCAAATCCCACTACCAGAAGACGGCAGCCCGCTTCCTTCATGGCCTTGAGCATATCGTAGTCCGCGTGGACCCGGCTGTTGCAGGACCATGTGAAATCGAGGTGCTTGAGGTGCTTGCAAAGTTCGATTACGCGCGACTTGCCCCATGCCCAGGTGTCATCGTCGAAGAAGATTTCTTTTACTTCCGGGAAAAGTTCGAGCGCGCGCTTGACTTCGGCAACGACGCTTTCGTTGCTGCGAACGCGCCAGGGATGCCCGGTGAAAGTCTGCGGCCAGAGGCAATAGATACACCTGGCCGGGCACCCGCGTGAAGTGTAAAACGCAAGATAGGGATGCTTCAGAAAAGGGATATTGTATTTCGCAGGATCAAGGTCGCGCCTGTATATTTCCACGATGAAAGGAAGCGAATCCAGGTCCTCGATGGGTGGCCGGTCGGCATTGTGAACTATTTTCCCATTTTCCCTGTAGCTAACCCCTTCGATCTCCTTGAGGTCCTTTCCCGAGGCGAATTCGGCAACGGTGTAGTCGAACTCTTTTCTTGCAACGAAATCGATCGCCAGTGACGCATTCAAGGCCTGTTCCGGCTGGACGGAAACCGGCGGGCCGACAAAGGCGATTTTAATGGCAGGATTGACTTCCTTTATCTTCTCTGCAAGCTGGACGTCGTGGTAAAAACCGGGCTTGCTGGTGAATAAAACGAGGAATTCAAAATCCTTTGCGATGCGAATAGTCTCTTCAGGGCCGATTCCATGCGGCGAGGCGTCAACAAGCCTGCTTTCCTTTATCAATCCGGCGGCATAGGCGAGCCAGACAGGGTACCAGTAGGATGCTATTTCGCGGCGCGCAGGCCATCGGGCGCCGGCGCCCCCGTCAAATTTTTCGAATGACGGAGGATTTAGAAACAAAGTTTTCATTTAGCGTGGTCTCCATGGTCATACAAGAGATGTACTGATACCGAGTTGCGTTCAAGAAAGCATCAAGTCAAGGGCGCGGGAGCTTTGCCCCCCACACCCCCTCCGCCTCTGGTCATGGACAGATCAGGGAAAGCGTCGAGATCTATGTGGCGCTTCGGCGGCGGCCTACGGCCAGACACCGAAGCGCCTAGCGCTCGGCCGAAATCCTGCGGGGGTGCGGGGAATCTTTATAGTGAAAAAATCTTTAAAGAGAAAAAACTCTCCCCCGCTCTTTTGAGCTTTCGCAATTTGCAGAATTTTGCGCACACAATCTCATTTTGGCATTATCCACAGTCAATTGCTTCGCTGATTCCCTTGCCGGCCATAACCATCGGCAAGACATTCTCCCCGGAGGGGATAATGCAGTTGATAATTGCCGGCCCGGGTTTTCGCAGCGCATCGGGCAGTCCTTTGACTACGTCCTCTTCGGTCCTGAACGTGTATCCTGCGATGCCGTATGCCTTCGCAAGGATTTCGAAATCCGGATGGAACGAGAAATTTACGGCCATATAGCGGCCCTCACAGTAGTATTCCTGGAGCTGGCGGACCATGCCCAGAACGGAATTGTTGAGGATGATGATTTTAACGCTGAGGCCCTGCTCCATCATCGTACCAAGCTCCTGCATGGTCATCTGGATACTGCCGTCTCCGGTCACCAGAATGACGTCACTGCCGGGAGCGCCGAAACATGCGCCAATAGAGGCCGGCAGGCCGAATCCCATGCAGCCCAGCCCGCCGGAGGAAACCAGTGTGCGTGGTTTCTTGAAATGGTAGTACTGAGCTACCCACATCTGGTGCTGGCCGACGTCGGTTACGATGATGGCATCGCCCTTCGTGTGGTTCCAAAGCTGCTCGATAATGAACTGGGGCTTCAGACCACAATCGCGATTGTAGCTCAAGGGGTATTCAGCTTTAAGGGACTTGATCCGTTCGAGCCATTCGGAGCGGTCGATTTTTTCGATAAGCGGTAGGAGCGCCTTCAAAATGAGTTTTACGTCGCCGACCAGCGGCACATTTGTAGCGATCACCTTTCCAATTTCTGCCGGATCGATGTCGACGTGGACTACGGTGGCGTGCGGGGCGAAGTCGTTGATATTCATTACGACCCGGTCATCGAATCGCGCTCCGAGGCCGATAAGCAGGTCACACTCCGTAATTGCCAGATTGGCGTAGCGGGTCCCGTGCAGACCGAGCATGCCGAGGAAGAGCGGATGGTCGCCGGGAAAACCGGCAAGGCCCATAAAAGTATTGGTTACAGGCGCCGATATAGCTTCGGCAAACTCCATGAGGTCCTGCGAGGCATGTGAGGCAAGAATTCCACCTCCGGCGTAGATAACCGGTCTCCTGGCCTTCCCTATGAGTTTTGCGATCTCGGCGATTTTGGCCGGGTGCCCTGTGTAGGTTGGCTTATAGCCCCTTATATGCACCGTCGAAGGGTATTTGAAACTCACTGTCGCCTGCGCCACATCCTTCGGAATATCTATGAGTACCGGGCCGGGCCGGCCGGTCGATGCTATATGAAATGCGCTTTTCACCACAA
>JBKQTS010000015.1:0-7399 GCA_052143075.1 Syntrophobacteraceae bacterium
GACTTCTACACTTACATGGGGCGTTACGGAGACTGGGCAGGAGAGGGGAGGATCAGCTCTTCGGATTTCTTTGGGGACGGCCAGTCACTTTTTCGATGTAGATAGCATCTTTTCAAACATCTCTCCTGAATACTAATCTCACAAAGGCACAATCAGCCTTTCCATGTCCGTCACATTTGTGAACCTTTTGCAGAACTCACTCGACCAAACATCCAATGCCCGCTGAAATGACGCTTCCTCCCTACATATATGAATACCCAAGATAATAATCCAATCCACCATTCACTTTGACGCCGACTGATCCAGACTCAGATCGGCATCGACACCAACGTCATTCAGCAAAAGGGAGGTCGAGCCATGATTATTCAAGATCCACGGGTAAAAGCGAAGTGTCCGCAGTGTGGGAGTGAGAATGTGAAATCAACGCTATCCTTTACCAACTGCGTCGCATGGCTGGGCAGGATTCTGGGAGTCCCGATAGTGAAGATTTTTGGGAAGAGGTGTGCGGAGTGCGGGCATGAGTTTCAGGTGTTTAGGAAATGAGAGGTGTGGCTATGATGTCCAGATGGAAGGAACTCAGCGGAGGAATGAAGGCGTTTTACATTGCTGGCCTGGTCAGCTCTATCGGGTTGGGCGTGATGATTCTGACTGGGCTGACCAGAATCGGCGACATTATTGCTGGAAATTGAAGCTGTGCCAAGGTGTATGTGAACAATGGCCTGAACTGACGATCGGTGTAAGCAGCCTGCAGAATACTTGAAGCTAATTCCTGAAGTGGTTAATATCATTCGACTGGTAGCTCAGGGATAGCGGTCATTAGTGCATAGTACGCGGGCGAAGAAGAGGCAGAGATCCTTGTGGCTACCTCATCAAAGTTCAGCTCTCGAAATTAAGGAGGGGATAAGTATGCCAATTCACGAATTTAAATGCAAAAGCTGCGACAATGTTTTCGAGTACCTGTGCATTCGAAGTGATGAGAAGGATCAGGTTCTTTGCCCATCGTGCGGCCATTGTGAAACAGAGGTTTTGCTTTCAACCTTTTGCTGCCGAGGGTCTACGAGCAAGAGTGAACCTTCAGCCATGCCCTCCTCATCCTGCGCACCGTCGAGAGGATTCTCTTGAGCTTGATTCAATACCGCAGGTTGCGGTGGAAAATAATCATAGGATTTAGGCGTGATGGTGAAGGATTTGTTAGAGGAGGTGCAAAATTGAAAGTAATCGGTGTCCTTATCGGAATATTGGGTGTAGCTCTCCTGGCTTTGTCTGTTTCGCCGGAGGCGGATCTGAAAAGGGAAAGTGGCGGGTTTTTCAATAGTCTTAAAGAGGGCTGGCGTCTTCAGTTCGAGTACTGGAGCAAAGGTTTATCCGCTCCTATTTTGATCAACCCTTATTTTTACGCAGGTGGCATCGCTCTCACGAGTCTCAGTTTGATCATTTTAGCGGCCATCTGAGGCTAACCCGTACCCAAATCCCGTTTTCCCCGGTTCCGATTGAAAATAACGCCTCCGGTGGCCAACTCCGCCATCTGGCCTAGTTTTCCTTGGCCGACCCCTGCGAATCTTTTGCAGGAGATGTGCTGTCGGTTTTTGCCTCGCCCGTTTCCGATTTGCACTCCGCCGTGCTCTGGTTCTTCCTCGCATAATCAGTTGTGTACCAGCCGGACCCCTTAAGATGAAACGTGCTCATCGAAATGAGCTTGCGGAGCTGGCCGTGACAGCAACCGCACTCTTTAAGAGGCGGATCGGAAAACCTCTGCATCGCTTCGGACATCTGCCCGCACTTTACGCATTCATCTTCGTAGATTGGCATATCCCACGCGTTCCTCGCATACTTTATATTGGTTCGCTGAATTCGGCGTAACCACTTATAATATAATCTTAATGGCCTCTATGTCAAGCCCTTGCGATCCCGCCTCCTCAATTCGAGTGACTATAAGGCAAGAAAGCCACTATGTAATCATCGTCTTTTCTCCTTTTTGTCACCACCGTCACCACTAAAAAAATACAATATATATAATGTGATATTCGCCTTTTATTTCGATCCATATATGCAACAACTTGGATGAACCATACTGATGATCTGCATGTATGATATATATTTTTAGTGATGACATTGGTGACATTGGTGACAAACCATATAACCCATTGTAAGAAGTAACATTTGTCGTCACCACTACTGTCACCACTACTGTCACCACTTTGATCTCCACTGGTGACATAATCTCAATCTTCCACCGCCGCATCAGGGATGCCGAGCTCTTCTTCTATAGCCTACTTTTCTATAGAATAAAATGGCACCTAGCCATAAGTCTGGGTAAAGCTAGAATAAAAGTTGCAGATATTGCTTTACTTTTGAATAATAGTGCCTATACTTAAAAATATAAATTACAGAATTAGTCGGCAAGTGATTTTCTGCACGAACAAAAGGTGTGGTTTCCCGGCAATTCAATATACTGCACCTCATCTAAATAAAGCATCCAAAGAGAAGTAGTAAAATGGCGGAAGGGCGGGTTAAATGGTTTAATAAGGGGATGGGCTACGGATTTATCGAAAGCGGCGAAGGCCACGATGTATTCGTTCACTACTCATCCATCACCGGCGAAGGATTCAAGTCGCTCAGGGAAGGCGAGCGGGTAAATTTCACCGAGGAGGAAGGGGCAAAGGGGCCTCAAGCCACTCAAGTGAAACGGATCTCGAGGCGTTTTTCATCATCCAACCATCTTTGAGGAGTAAAGGAAAATGACGAAAGCTGAATTGGTTGCAAAAATCGCAAGTGAAGCTGGAATTCTCAAATCACAGGCTGAGAAAGCGTTGGACCTATTTGTTTCGGCTGTTTCCGCCGCTTTGTCAGGCGGTGACAAAATTACACTGGTAGGCTTCGGGACTTTCAGCATCAGTTCAAGGTCTCAGCGTGAAGGCCGCAATCCACGGACCGGTGCAAAGATCACAATTCCGGCGTCAAAAGCTGTCAAGTTCAAAGCAGGCAAGACTCTAAGCGGAAAAGTCAAATAGAATTTAATCCCCTCTCATTGAGATGATCTCAAGGGACTGCTCGCGGGAATGAATTGGCGGCCAGTCCTTTTCATTTTTGTGGGACCATTCCGGCAATCCGGTTCCATAATTGAGAATACGTACGAACTCAAGCAGCGGAGCCTCCACTGAACGGTCGTAGGAAATAGTTTGCAGATCTCGCTTGAAGCTTCTCATTAGGAATCCAACCCTTGCCCGATTAACCTTTTCACATCATTGCCGTCGATTAGAAAAAATGGCTCTCGGAACTCGAACCAGCATTGAGCAGAGGAGCTATCAGCTCGGTGATTTGGTAATTTCACCCTGAAATTATTTTCGATCTGTTCTTGAATGAAAGAGGGTTGGGGATTAAATTGCGGCCAGCGTCTTGGGCGATTTACCTGCGAAGCATTCCGCAGAGCCATCCGTGTAGCCCCCACGCGGCCAGTATGTTGTATACGAGCGATACATTATTCACGATGGTAAAGGTTACGAAAGAAGAAAGGGGTTGAGTTATGCCGAAGATCCTTGTTGTCGATGATCAGGAACACGTCAGGCTCCTATTTTCGGAGGAACTGAAGGAAGCCGGATACGAGGTCATCACAGCGGAGGGTGGTTACAAGATTCTCGAGACAATTGGAGCGGAGAAACCGGATTTGGTCATCCTGGACATAAAGATGGTTGACTGCAATGGTCTGGACCTCCTTCAGGACATCCGGAGCCATTTTTATGACCTGCCTGTGATACTCTCGACTGCATACGATAACTTCAAATACGACATGAAATCGATTGCTGCCGACTTCTATGTTGTAAAGAGCTTTGATTTGACCGAGCTAAAGAATAAAATCGCTATGGCACTCGAAACTAGGATCGCAGTTTGACACCTGCGACTGAAGGGCCTGTCTTGTTTCTCGAAATGACGATCATCTGCTGCCTTGGATTACGTATTCCAGAGAAGTCGCTTCTTTATAAAAATCTGAACTGAAACTGTCCAGACCGGTCCCGTTGACATATCGCTTGCACGTTCGATTGGTAAATCGTAAGGTTTTGTAGGCTTTGGGGTTGTTCCAGAAGTTTCGGGGCCGGAATCCGATCCCAAAATGCGGTTCTGATGCATGGCGCACAACCTGAAGCATTGTTTGGTTACATGAGACCCAAACAGGCTTCAAATTTGGGACCCATTAATGTCGATCAAACTTCAAACAGGAGAGAAATTATGGATTTTAAACACCTCATCTACGTGGAAGAGGGTGACGTGGCGCGTCTCACGCTCAATCGTCCAAAGGTAGTGAATGCATTGAGCATGGAGTTATCGGATGAATTGGTGGCCGTTATTGAAATCGTGCGCCGTAGTAAGACCCTGAATTTCTTAGTCATCAAGGGAGCCGGTAACAACTTCTGTGCGGGCGACGACCTCAAGGAAATGTTTGACTGGGGCGATACTAACGCTTATATGCACCGCGTTCGCTATTACCAGAATATGGCTAACCAACTCGAAGAATTGGACAAGATCACCATAGCGGCCGTGGATGGCTTTGCTGTTGGCGGCGGTCTCGAAGTCACCATGTGTTGCGATTTCGTTATCGCTACAGAGCGCGCCAAATGGGGCATGCCCGAGATTGATTGGGGAATTACACCTGGTTGGGGTGGTACTACGCGACTGGCCCGCCTGATCGGGAGACGGCTTGCAAAAGAGGTCAACATCCTGGCTGCTTTGCATCCTGCCAGAAGGGCTGTAAAGGCCGGCTTATGGAACCGTGTGGTTGCCAACGATCAACTCGATTCAGAGGTCGAAAAGTTGATAAACGTCATTCGCACAAAAAGCCAGCAAACTGTTCGCCAAGTGAAGTTCATAATCAATAGGGGAGTGGAATGCGACCTTTACACCGCTCAGGGGTTTGAAGTCTTGTCAGCAGGAGTTTCTGCTGCGGTCAACGGGATGTGGGAGGTTCCTGACGCTGATAAGGGGCAAGGGCTAAAAGCATTTGCAGAAAAAAATGAGCTCTATAAGAAGCGTCGGGATACAAACAAAAATTTCTGGGTTGATTGATACTTCCTACTATTCAGCGATCAGAGCAAAATGCGCCTGAGTCATCCTTGTTGCAGTCTCAATCAGATCGGTAGGGCCCAAAAATCGTGTGAATTAATATTTGCTCATAAAAAAATACAAAAGGAGAAAATAGCATGATTGAGACAAAAAGCCATTTTTTCGCTGCTCATCTTGGGAAAAATGCTGCCAATTTCGTTCCGCTCTCACCATTAAGTTTTCTCAAAAGGGCGGCTGTCGTTCATCCAAATAAGATATCCGTGATACATGATGGACGACGCTTCACCTATGGACAATTTTATGAGCGCTGTACCCGCTTGGCCAGCGCTCTGTCAAGAAGAGGCGTCGGTGCGGGTGATACTGTGGCAATCATGGCGCCTAACATACCCGCGATGTTGGAAGCTCATTATGGAGTTGCAGCCATCTCAGCCGTGATTAACCCCCTAAATTTTCGGATAGAGCCGGAGACTATCGCCTTTATTCTGCAGCATGGAGAAGCCAAGGTGTTCATCGCTGATCGGGAATTCTCTCATGTTATAAAGCCTGCGCTTGAGAAACTGGCTAAACGTCCTTTCATCATCGAGATAGACGACCCTCTCGCTGCAGGGGGTGAGCAAATCGGTGATTGTGATTATGAGACGCTGCTCTCAGAGGGTGATCCTGATTTCTGTTGGAGATTGCCGCCAGACGAATGGGAGGCTTTCGCTTTAAGCTACACTTCCGGCACCACAGGGGACCCCAAGGGGGTTGTCTATCACCACCGCGGCGCGTACATAAACAGTCTTGCCAACATCGCTGCGTGGCATATGCCTGCACATCCGGTGTACCTGTGGACTCTGCCGATCTTTCATTCGCTTGGGTGGTGTTTTCCTTGGACTATTTCTATTCTTGCGGGTACACATGTCTGCTTGCGCAAGGTGAATGCGCAGGCAATTTTCAATGCTATTGCCGCACATGGCGTTACCCATATGTGTTGTGCTCCAGTTGTTTTAAATATGCTCATCAATGCTAGGGATGAAGAACGCCCACAGTTCGATCATACTGTAGAAATCATGACCGCCGCCTCGCCACCCCCTGCAACTGTGATCAAAAAAATTGAATCTTATGGGTTTCGTATTACTCACGTCTATGGCCTTACGGAAGTTTATGGACCCGCTTTCGTTTGTGAGTGGCAGAACGACTGGGATGATTTGTCTCGCGATCAACAGGCAAGCATGAAGGCTCGTCAGGGGGTTGCCTACCCAACCATAGAAGAAATCCAGGTAGCTGATTCGACAACACTCGTACCGGTTTCGAAAGATGGAGCAACTATGGGTGAAGTGCTGGTGCGGGGCAATACCATCATGCGCGGTTATCTCAAAAATTCTAAAGCCACTGCTGATGCATTTGCAGGCGGGTGGTTTCATACGGGTGATTTGGCGGTGAGGTATCCTGACGGCTATGTCGAGCTCAAAGATCGCTGTAAGGACATCATTATCTCGGGCGGTGAGAACATCTCCACCATTGAGGTTGAAAGCGTACTATATCAACACCCCGCTGTGCAAGAAGCTGCGGTTGTCGCTCGCCCGGATGAAAAGTGGGGAGAAACGCCATGCGCCTTTGTTACACTGAATGAGAATCATCAGGTGACCGAGCAGGAGATCATCTCTTTTTGCCGTGAACATCTTGCGGGCTTCAAGGTTCCTAAAACAGTGGTATTCGGTCCGCTGGCTAAAACTTCCACCGGCAAGATTCAAAAGTTCGTACTTCGCAAGAGGGCGGCCAACCTGAAAGAGTGATGCAAAGCAAAAGAGAATTAGCGGCCCGGCGATGTCGAGCACTATAATGTCCAGAAAGTCCTGATTGACTTATAAATTAATATCTATCGGTCCCGAATTGGGGGAATTCACATGAAGAGATGGATCATGTTTGTTTTCAATGAAATCATGAAGATTGGCCTTCGGATCTTGATTCTGAGTTATAAGCTTTACTATTCGGTTGGTCTTCACGCCCTTGCCTCCTTGGTTGCCATTTCTCTCCTCGTTGTTGAGAAATGGGACGCCAAAATCCTTGCCATTTCCAATTCATTTGTTCAGCGAATCGGCTTAGACTGGTCGCCAGAATTGGAGAGCTAAATAGTTAAACCGATCCAAATCTGTTTGATATTGGCGGAGTCGGTTTCCTGCAGCCATCAGCCCAAGGTATCCGGGTTATCCTCGATCAATGGGGGAGACGAAAAAGCTATTCACCGCAGCATTTCATGTCCCTGAGGGACACCCCAAACCATGAAAAGGGTTTATAGATATGCTATCCTGTTTGCTCGCTAAATGGTGGAAATGGACCGTTTCTCTGTGAGGCCACGAGC
>JBKQTS010000016.1:0-7169 GCA_052143075.1 Syntrophobacteraceae bacterium
AATCGCCCTAACCATCCCGCCCATTTCATCGAGCTTGCGGATATAGGCGTTGGCTTCTTCCTCCATCCTGTTGGTAAGCGCCTCAACGAAATAAGACCCCGCGAGCGGATCTATGACGTTTGTCACACCACATACGTCAGCCAGTATCTGCTGAGTGCGTAGCGCGATGAGCGCCGCTTCCTCGCTTGGAATCATGTAAACCTCATCGAGGGAGTTGGTATGCAGGGACTGGGCGCCGCCCAGAATCGCGGCAAGCGCTTCCGTGGTAGTTCGAACGACGTTGTTGTAAGGTTCCTGAGCAGTAAGCGAACAGCCAGCCGTCTGAGTATGGAAGCGCATCAGCATGGACCTGGGATCCTGGGCCCCGAAGCGCTCTTTCATGATCCCAGCCCATATGCGCCGGCTCGCGCGCATCTTCGCTATTTCTTCGAAAAAATCGATATGGGAATTCCAGAAAAAGGAGAGGCGGCTGGCGAAATCGTCAACTTTTAGCCCCCTCTTGATTGCTTCCTCCACATAGGTAATGCCGTCATAGATCGTGAAGGCAAGTTCCTGAACCGCAGTCGATCCGGCTTCCCTGATGTGGTAGCCGCTTATGCTGATAGTGTTCCAGCGGGGCACCTCCCGGGTTCCGAACTCAACCGTATCGGTTACCAGTCTAAGGCTCGGCTGAGGTGGAAGCATGAGCGTCTTCTGCGCTATGAACTCTTTGAGGCAGTCGTTCTGAATTGTTCCGCCAAGCTTCTTGCGTGAGTAGCCCTCGTTTTCGGCATTGGCTATGTACATGGCCCACATTACCGAAGCGGGAGGGTTGATCGTCATCGACGCGGTAACATCCTCCAGGTTGATGTTTGCGAACAGCCGCTGCATGTCGTCCATGGTGTCGATTGCAACGCCGCATTTACCGCACTCGCCCCTGGCAAGAGGAGAGTCCGTATCGTATCCCATGAGAGTTGGGAAGTCGAAAGCGGTGCTGAGGCCGGTTTCACCGTGATTAATCAGGTAGTGGAACCGCTTGTTCGTATCCTCAGCGGTGCCCAGTCCCGCGAACATGCGCATAGTCCAGAGGCGGGCCCGGTACATAGTGCCCTGAACGCCCCTGGTGAAAGGGTATTTACCGGGAAAGCCAATGTTTTCCAAAAAGTCCGTGTTTGCAACGTCGAGCGGAGTGTAAAGCGGCTTCACCTCCAGGTCGGAAACACTGGAGAATCGGCCTAGCCGCTCCGGCATTTTTCTGAGAGCCTTACGGTATTCGTCCAACCATTCGGCGTATTCTTTTTCAATGCTCTCGAGCGCTGATTCGGAAAGAATTTTTTTTCCCATTATTGTACCTCCTGAGAGCGATGAGTGAGGGTCCTGTTCAAAACAGCTTCAGCCTGAAAGATCGCATCACCTTGCGCCCTGTTGAAACAAACAGCAGAAATTCGACCAACCATCAAACATATGGAGAGAGACTCATATAATTATAATTCGAAAAAACGGGGAAGAAATAAAAACCTGATCAGGAGACACCTTGCCGAACAAAAGGGCGAACAGGGCAATAAGGAAAGAGGTGGTGAGCAATTGAGTGAACGAAAAACCAGTAAGAGCAGGTCACACTGCCACGCCCATCTGCGGACTTAACCAAAGTGCGAATATATTGTCAAACAAATTCCGCTTGACTGTCCGGCCTCACCTAGAGTAGTAGGAGACTGTACAAATCCCTGAGCTCTACATTGCAACAATTAGCCTTGCTCATTGCCAGCTCTATCGCAGCCTCTCGTTCTATTTGATCCGAAAACGGGTAATCGCTCCACCGGGGGATATTGTGCCTGATCGGATCGGTGAGAACAAGATCAATACCAGAAAGTATACCTGATATCGGATCTCCCCGCCCTGGTCTGATTTCCCTTTCCGTACCCGCTCCAACCTTTTCAGAACATATTGTGAACAGTTTGCCGGCAATTCGGTCCGCGATGGGCCAAAGATGTTCGAACTGAAAGGAGGTGTGACGCAGTTTCATAGTACCTCGAATCTGGACAGTTCCAAAAATAGAAAGCACAGCATTCATCCAATAAGGAGAAAAATATGGCAGACGTTTTGAAACCGCGATGGGGCCAGCCGGCTACCGGCATAATTTCAAACGTTGTATTCTTCCTGGTCGCGTGGTTGACGTGGTATATTTTCAGCGATCCAAGAGGCCCTGTGGGATCTTTCCCTTACCCTTTCGTTATGTACCTTGCAATAATGATTCTCGTAGGTCTCTGGCAACACATGTATCTTGGCGACTGGCCTTTTCAAAACTTTTCCCCGCCGGTAAGGGGTGTTATCCAGACAATAGTGAATCTCATTATAACCTGGTTCGTCATCGAAGTCGTTTTCTACCGGGTGTTGGGGCTGGGTTTCAATTTTCTGAGCCAGTGCAACCTGAATGAACTTGCAGAAACGGGCAAGGCTTTACCGCTCTCGATGGCCAACATCAACAAGGTGATTGCCGATTCGATTGCGGCCGGCAAATCGGTTCTCCCCGATTTGAAGTCTGTGCCGCTAAAGACCATGCAGACGATGCACCTTGCTCAGAGCGCGATCGTTGGCTTCGTGCTCATCGGGTTCTACAGCTACCCTTTTGTAACCATTCTGTTTGGGAAATGGCCCGTTCGCCCGAGCGATCTCACTCAGCCCCAGGCAGGATTTGCGGAACTCGGATGGGCGACCCTGTTGACTCTTTTCTTTTACACGGTCCTCATTGTGCCTTTTTTCGGGGCAGTGTTTGAATCAAGCTTCGGAACGGCATTCGCCCTGGGCCGCCCATGGTGGGGCAGTATCGGGGGCACAGGTCACCTAAGCTGGGTATTCGGCTGGTGGGAATGGATGATCGTAATTTTGTTCATGACCCCGAACGTGTGGCGAATGAAGCCATGGACTCTAATAACGCTCCCCCAGCCATGGAAGGGAATAATTTCTTTCATATTCAATGTTATACTTGCCTATCTGGTTGCATTGCTCTGCGTGAAGCTGATTCCCACCTGGGTGAACATGGAGGAGCTGACCCATCACCTCCCCGCCACTGACGCCGGTAATCCTGCCCGCTTTTTCTGGTATCACACCGCGGAAATAGGCGGATTCACGCTGATTCCATTCCTGGCCTGGCATCATTATTTCGATGATATGGGGCCAATAGCCGATAAGGATTCATGGGGCTCATTCTGGTACAGGACGATCGGCGTACTGGTCCTGATGGTCGTCAATTACATCCTCTTCTATGTGGTCAATTTTGGGCACTGGGGACTGGGAAACCATCACATGGAGGGAGAGCTTGCCGAAAGATTCCTCGGCGGCGAGTCCCTTGTCTGGAATTTCTGGTGGATCATTCCTTTGCTCTGGAACGAATGGTTCTTCCATAAATGGCCGTTCTATGTCCATGAGCATGATTAATCGGTGTTTGTCCGGACTCCACATTTTTTAAATGAAACAGGAGGGGAGGGGTTGTCCACTCCCCTGAATCCAATGACCGTTTAGCACAAAAGGGCGGGGTTTACCCGCCCTTAACTTTTGGAACGGGGTCGGACGTAGAGTGACGCGAAAATGCTCGGAACCAGTTGAATTGAGCGGAGAAGTCTTGTACATAAAGGAAACGCCCTTAAGTTTCAGCGGTTGAGCAAAATTTCTGACCGGAGCCGCCGATAGATGAGACGCCTACCCTTCGAGGCAGAGGAAATCGCTGTCCTTGCGCTGGCCATCGACGCCTCGGAAGAACTCATAAGCGATTTTTACAAGCTTTCTACCTCCGAATGGAAAAGATATCGCTATGATATACAAAGCTTGAGTGACCTTGGCAAAGAGGAAGTCACCGACGCCGCTTTCGCCCAAATCAGACGATATCTCCGACGCCCCGGCGACAGGATGCGGGGAAGCGAACCGGGCGATTTTTTCAAAATCTGCATCCAGGACCATGTAATCCGCAGGGCCGTTGAGCGCGACAGAGGGATCGGACTTTTTCCACTGACGGCTTACATAGTGACTCATGAACTGATTCACGTGGTCCGGTTTGCAAAATTCCTGCAACGGTTCGACTCCACCGCTGCTGAACAGGGCGCCGAAGAAAAGCTGGTGCACGCGCTCACATACAACCTGCTGAAGAAGACGCGGATACAGGGATTGCCCGAAGTTCTGGCCGCCTTCAAAGACTGCCGGACAATGGAGAATTTTATAGCAGGTTGAATTTTGGTCAAAAATGCACGAACCGAGGCCGGTCTTTCCTGCCCTTCGTAAAAAGGAAACACAATGGACGCAAAGATAAGCAGACAAGAGGTCCGGCACGTGGCGCTACTCGCGAGGCTGGAACTCTCAGAGGCGGAAGAAGAACGGATGACGGGTCAGATGAACAGTATCCTCGAGTACATGGACAAGCTCAATCAACTCGACACAAAGGACATTCCTCCAACGACCCACGCAATCCAACTGCAAAACGTTTTCCGCCCGGATTCGGTCCAGCCGTCACTGGACCGCAAAGAGTCGCTTGAAAACGCACCCGGGACGGACGGCGTCAAATTTGTGGTGCCCAAAGTAATTTAGCAGAAAGGCCCGGTTACCATGCAAATCCACTCTCTTTCGATTCATGAGATCCACGACTTGCTGAAAAGCGGACAAATCGGCGCTGTCGAAACAGTATCCGTATTTCTCGAACGCATTGGCGCAATAAATCCTAAGGTAAACGCCTATCTGAGCACTCTGGGAGAGCAGGCCCTGGATGAAGCAAGGCTTTTCGACTCGAGGAAAAAGGACCGTTCGGCCTCACCGCTGGCCGGTGTGCCGATCGCCATAAAAGACGTGATCTGTATCCAGGGGTCTCTTACCACCTGCGGCTCGCGCATCCTCGAGAGATTTGTTGCTCCTTACAGCGCAACGGTTATCGAGAAGCTCAAGCATGCCGGGGCCATTTTTATAGGAAAGACGAACATGGACGAGTTCGCCATGGGATCATCAACGGAGAATTCGGCTTTCATGAAGACCCGCAACCCGTGGGACCTGGACCGCGTTCCCGGCGGGTCGAGCGGCGGTTCGGCAGCGGCCGTTGCGGCCGGATTGTGCGCAGGGGCACTGGGGACAGATACCGGAGGCTCGATTCGGCAACCGTCATCATTTTGCGGCGTTGTGGGCATTAAACCAACGTATGGCCGGGTGTCACGCTTCGGGCTCGTGGCTTTTGCATCGTCGCTTGACCAGATAGGGCCGATAACCAGGGACGTCGAGGATGCCGCTATCATGCTCCAGGCAATCGCAGGCTACGACCCCGGGGAATCCACCTCGGTAGATCTGCCGGTCCCCGATTACAGGGCCGCTCTGAAAGAACCGATTCGGGGTCTGCGCCTCGGAATTCCCCGTGAGTATTTCATCGAGGGGACTGCTCCGGAAGTCGCGGAGGCTGTGCGCAACGCAATCTCCACCTGCCGGGAACTGGGCGCACAGACAGTTGATATTTCCCTACCGCACACCGAATACGGCATCGCGGCTTACTACATAATCGCCCCGGCGGAGGCCTCCTCGAACCTGGCGCGCTACGACGGCGTAAAATACGGGCACCGCGACCAGGGAAGCAGGGACCTTATCGAGATGTACCGCAAAAGCCGCTCCCAGGGGTTCGGCGCCGAAGTAAAGCGCCGCATAATGCTAGGCACATACGTTTTGTCGGCCGGCTATTACGATGCCTACTACAGGAAAGCGTCCCAGGTCAGGACGCTCATCAGGCAGGATTTCCTCGATGCGTTCGAGAAGTGCGACGCTATACTGGCGCCCGTATCGCCCATACCGGCCTTCAGGATAGGGGAAAAATTCGATGATCCCCTCCAGATGTACCTCAGCGATGTATTTACGCTGCCGGCAAGCCTGGCCGGAATTCCGGGGATTTCAGTGCCATGCGGTTTCACTCCGGAAAAGCTGCCGATCGGGCTTCAGATTCTCGGGCCTCATTTTCGGGAGGAACTGATTCTGCGCATAGCCCACCAATTCGAACAGGCCACCCCATTCCACTTGCAAACACCGGGCGTATAGCCGGTTTTTTCTGCTGCCTCCGGCAAGATCGGCAATTTGCGTGGAAGGGCCGCAATTGTTGCTGCAGACCTCAATCCTTGTCTTCAATTGAACTATTACGAGTCCGGAAATGCCTGATTCGCAGATAGATTCGGATCATGCCGGCCAGCAACAATACCAGACCGCTTATGCCGAAGAACCAGGCGCGCCATGCCGTCAGCGTGTCTAATCCTTTGATGATAAGCGGAAAACCTAAAACAACCGCAAAGACTGCAGGAAGATCCCAGCGCATTTCCCTTGCCCCCTTATCGATGTTTAATTCTGTCTGCCGGGGATTAAGAGATCATCTCTATTTCTCTACACCAGTGCCGGATATGAATCAATCCGTATTTCACAGATCACGCGCACTTATCGTCCTGCAAGTCGCAATCGGTTGCGGCACCCGGCCCGACCCCATTGAAGCGCAGAAAAGAAACCACCCCCTGCTGCCCCATGTAGCGCCCCAGGATTCGGGGATCGGTTCGAGCTAAATCGACAAGCACCAAGGCATCCAGAGCATTGTTGAATTTCGGGTCAACGCTGAAACCCAGAAACTTTCCCCCGAGTTTCATATAATGCTTCAGCAGTATGGGAATGCCTGTTCCGTCACGCTCGATATCCGAAATCAATTCCGAAAATTCCTGGATATCATGAACCATCGAATATGCCAGCCCGATGTTCTTTTTTCCCATCGACCCAAGCTGAGAGGCATTCCTGGCCCGCACGAATTTTGTCAGACCGTAGTCCGTATAGCCCTCTTTAAGGAATTTTACCATCAGCTTACGGGAAACACCGAGATATTCATTGTTTATGCTTACTGCCCCGAACAGGAACCGGTACCGGGGATGGTTTACTACAAAGCGCCCGATCCCCGACCACAGAAGCATGAGGGGCTGGTAAGTCTTCTGATGCTCGGAGCGGACAAAAGATCTCCCTAACTCCAGAGCGGAACGCAATATGGGGGTCAACTCATTTTTGTACTCAAAAAGGGTGTTCGTATACAGGCCCCTAACAGGTTGCTGAAAAAGTCACTTATATAAGTGCATTTTTGCCGGGTTTAATGTAGTATCAAGCTGCTGAATTTACACACAAACCCGACAAGGAAAGCAATGAGAAGACCC
>JBKQTS010000017.1:0-8810 GCA_052143075.1 Syntrophobacteraceae bacterium
ATTAAGCAGCAAATCAACAAAAAATAGCAGATCCTGTGGCACTACATTTTTGACCGTTTGAAAAAACGGTCCAGCATCCATGCGGGTTTGCGGGTAATGACCGGATGGTCACTGTAGAAGAAAAGTCTGACGCCCCTCGCTCATCTCAATCACCTTGCACGAGTATTGCCCGATTTGAGTCGCCCCGGTTCAGTTGCGCTCGGTGAGCAGTGGGGAGAAAGTGATATCACCCATGTAAAAATCACACTACCCTGCATCCGCTGATGTCTGAACCGCGCCGTGGTGTGGGGAATTTTGCCTTCTCAAGGCCAATCTTTGCTGGCCCAAACAGCACTAGCCACATTTTCCACGGATCGCCTGTAGTGGTGTAGCCATCTTAGCTCGTGTTTAGTTTGTTGGGACTGACCGACAGACCGATACAGACCCAGTTTCCACCTTTTTTCTTCATGAGGAGGATTTTATAGAAAAACCCTGGAATTACGGTCTGTGACAGTCTGTGAGTCTGTACCGGATTTCAATTTAATCCCCTGAAAACCCTTATCTGCTCTTGATCCAATGCGTATTCTCTTGAACCCGCGTTCTTCGAGCACAGACCCCAATGCCCTTATTTTGAGCGGTTCTTCTTGGTTATCGTTGCACCATGTCTCATAGCCGCCATAGAGTTCTGCGGTCTTACACTTGGCCAGAGGATTCAGGATGCAGCAATCGGAAATGAATCCGCCGATAATGTCAGAATCGGCACGATAATCATCCGTTGCACATTCAACTTCTCCCGGCTTTAAAAGCCCTTCTCTTTGCCAGAGCAGACAGCCCTCAACCGCCCATTTGAGAATACCCGGCCATTCTTGACGCAATATTTCGAGCAGCAACGTGCGGTCGATCTGCTCGGATTTGGGGATGATTACCTGGAAGGGGACAAGGTGAATGCGGTTCCAGATTGCGTTATCAGAGCCACGTATGATCGGCCTGTGATTCGTGGAGAGCCAGATTTTGAACTCAGGCGTGAACTCAAAAAACTCTTGATGCAGAAAACGGGCGCTTATCTTATCCCCGCCCGTGAGGCGCTTAATCAGGGACTCAGCGAGCCGCTGTTCCCGCTCGCCTTCCGAAGCAGTCACGAGCCGGGCACCCTTCAGCCTGGCGATGTCATTCGGGATGGATTCCTGTTTTTTGATCATCACGGTATCGACCGGAGTTTCCGTTGCGTAATCCCCGAGCATTCCGCCCATCGTAGCTGTGAAAATGGTTTTCCCGTTGTCGCCAATGCCGTAGAGGACCGGAAGACACTTTTCCCGAGTATCCCCGGTAAGACAGTAGCCAGCCAGTTTCTGGAGATAGGAAATAAGCGCCGGACTTCCATTCATGATCTTGACAAGGAAAGCATCCCATTGGCTGCAGTCGGCTTGCGAGTCGTAAAGGACAGGTCCAATTTTGGTTATGAGGTCTTCGCGCCGATGAGGGTTTAATTTCCCGGTTCGCAGATCGAGAGTTCCGTTCAGGACGTTCAGTGACCAGGGATTTTCATCAAGGCTTTTGCCCGTAATCGCAATGCCGGGTTCGGTTTTTGCAAGTGTCAACATCGCCTGAATGCGTGCAGAAGATTCGGAATCTTTGGCGTGTCGCACAACTTCCAGCCTGCGATCTTTATCCCTGATTCGAGCGGCTTCAGCGTAAATCTCTCGGACTGTCATTTTTGCGAGTTGGACAATGCGACTTGTTTCGTCTATTGCCCAGCGCGCCCCGTCCCAGAGTAGCCATTTCCCCCAGGTATGGCAGAATCGAACATCTTCACAGTGTTGCATTGCAAAGCGTTCAGCATTGCCGAAATCCGTAAGGGGATGGCTTTTCGTTTTCGAAACTGCGTTGCTCCGGTTCAGTTTTTTTTTGCCCCTGCCCGTCATGCTTCCTGCCCCTGGTTCGACGTGATAGCTTGAGACCGCGCTTTCAACCACGCGATAAACGGACCTCGCGGGTAGCCGACTCGCCGCGCGCCTATCCGGATTCTTGGTGGCCCTTCGCCTTTGGAATCCAGGTTTGCCAAGTAGCCCGGCGAAAGGACCCCGCCTAGAAGCCGCCTTATTTCGGCGCGTCCGAAGATTACGGGAAGTTCTTTTTCCAGTTCTGCCAAATCAAACTCACGTTCAGCAACGCTCTTCATACTGTCTCCCTTTAGGATTAAAGTGTTCACCTGTGAAAAGGCACCTTTAGGGGTAAAAATAGCTGAAAATACGAAGGATTCTAGTGGGGTAGGTAGGCTATCACCCAGGGTAATAGCCTATACAGGGGGTAGCATTTAACGATATTTTTTGTCGCCTTTGACTTTTCCGTACCTCCTGGCAAGCGGCTTGATGTTGTTTCGCAATGTGTTAGGACTAACTTTGTATTTCTTAGCCAGTCGCTTTGCTACCTTATCATGCGTATCCTCCCCGCCCCCTTCATAGTAGGCTGCGGCTTCTGCCTGTGCCAGTTCATAATCCTCCCTGTCCTCTTCCCACCTTTTACCGACATTCTTTGAACCGGAAAGACTCTGAAAGATACGCTCAAAATCTGGGTGTTGCGTGAGAGTGCGCCCCTCAATCAGTCCCTTTAAGTATCCGAGGCGGTAATTGGCATACGCAAACGTCCAGCGGTCTTTGATGCTTTTTTCAATCCGACCCAAAATGGAAGACATTTCCCTCGCCGCAAGCATGGATTGCAAGCCTAACAAGGCTCCTATGAGTGCCGCTTCTTCCTTTGTGGTCTGAGCATGCTCAAGGTCTGTTTCATATTGTGCGGCCCATGCCTTCAAGTTTTCGTCTGACATATTAGCGTATTCCGGCGGCACCTTGTTCAAAAGTACCTGTGCAAAAGTGTCAGCCGATTTAAATTCGTCTGACAGTCTTTTCTTATAGTCCAAACGCGCCTCCTGTAGCGCTCCTGTGAGGAATCCAGGGGAAGCCCGGCCAGGATACCGGGGTGTCGGGAGCTACCCTATCCCCTGGAAGTTGAAAAAGATTGATAATAGTTATTCCCCCCTTGCCAAATCCAGCACGGGGGAGGGTTTCTTATTCAAAAGCGCCACAGCCGCCCTCAGGCTGTGCGGGGACAAGTGGCTGTAACGTTCAGTCATGGATAAACTCTTGTGTCCCAGAAGGTCCTTTAGCGTGGTCATGGGGACACCTTCCATTGCCAGCCAGGAACAGAAGGTATGCCGCAGGGTGTGAAAGCAAACAGCCTGCCGGGGGTCCTCCACCCCGTCATTGAGTCCAAGTTCATCAACAGTTAGAGGGAAGACTTTAGAAACCTGCTTCATTCGGTCTTTTTTCCTGCTTGGAAATACGAGTCCCTGCCGGGGGGTGTCCATTGACTCGAACAGTTCGCGCACCCTGTCCGGCATGAAAGCCGTTCTACTCGCCTTGTTCTTCGGGTCTCGAATGAAGAGTGTCCCCTGTTCCTGGTCTATGTCAGTCCAAGTGAGTTTGGTAATTTCTCCAAAGCGAAGGCCGCAGTAAAGGCTTATCGCAGACACGCGGTAAAGCTGCTCGCTTTTGAGGCTAAGGGCATCGAGCAAGCGGCTTGCCTCTTCCCGTGACAGGAACCTTACTCGCCGGTTGTTGGGTCGCGGCTTTTTGATTTTCGATACCGGATTATCTCCCTGGTAAAGGTCGCGCGCCTTGGCGAAATTGAAGATATGCCGGACTACGGCCAAGGCGTATTCGATTGTTCGGGGTGAACTGCCCGCGTCCAGCATGGCTTTCTTGACTCGCTCCAAGTCGAAGGTGGCTATGTCGCAAAGCCGTTTTTCCCCGATCACGGGCTGAATCCAAATTCGGAACAGTTGAACATCACGGTCCCAACTCGTCTTGTCGGTCTTTGCCTGTGGAAGATAGTTATCGAAGAAAAGCCGCTCCAGAGTGACACTTTCCCTTTCGGCCAGTAGCCTTGCTTCCTCTTCCTCCCGGCGCTTTTCCTCTGTGAGCCGCTGCTCTTCCTTGAGGGTTACCGGCTTACCAGTACTCGCTTGGGCCGCTTTTTTGAACTCTGCAAGCTTGCTTATGCAATCGGTAGGCGTCCACCCTTCTGACTCCCAACCGAACGCCACGGTAGTGGTCTTGCCGTTTAGCGTGTAGCGCCCTCGAAAGTAGCGGTCAAAACGCACCCCGTGCTTCCGGGTTGGGTGCTTTCTTGCCTCAATTCCGTGTCCAAGAGATTCCCACCTGTTCATGATCTGCGCCTCCTTCTTGCCTCAAATCCACCGCTCTCATTTTGGTACAAGATTGGTACAAGATTTGAGGTGAAACAGTCTTTTCACTCGGTTTCACAAGTGAAGCCAGAATAGCAGAAGATGCTGGAATTGCAAGGATAAAATGACTGTTTCTGAAATTAAATGAAGGTATTGTCAGGGGACTCCAAATCCGGGGGTTGGGGGTTCGAATCCCTCCTGGCCTGCCAGGGATATCAATAGGTTATGCGTTGTACCTGCAGCCTCTTTTTTATTGGTGTGCATATAGTGTGTACGGGTGCGATTTGAAGCCATTCAAAACCGGAGGATGAATTTCGGGTTCCCGCGGTCAGCCCTTCCTCAGTCATATAAAAGGGTTATTGCTCCTTCCTCAATTCCCATTGAACGGCACTTTGTACAACGTGCTGGTGCGTCGATAGCGCCTCCCTGCTCCTCTCAATCTGCCCACACGCCCCTTCAATCATCGCGTTCACTCCTGCGCCTTCACTCTCTCCGGCTCGGCGGAAATCAGTCCTCGCCCCGATAATCCTCTGTTCGGGTGATTTTCCGGCGTAGAAATATCCGATCTCCCATAAAGAACGGGGAGATCGGAGGTAAAATCCGGCCACTGAATTAATCTATGGAAGCCTCATCACTCTTTAATTCTGGACACTTCGATGGTGAGCAGGTTGTAACTGTCCGGGCAGTTAAGAATCGCTTCGTCTGCTCCCCAAGGATAGTTGCCATCAAATTGCATCACGTTTAAGGTCGGGAATATGGCATTGTAGAGAAATCCGCACATCCCTCCGCTTTCGTAACAGCTCACGTTGAAAGAGTCTCCTACCTTATGTCCGGCATTGCATTGGCCTTTTAGACCTATCACCTCTGCCTTCAACTTCTTTCCAAAACCAGGGTCTTTTGCCATTGGAAAACCTCCCAAAGTAGTGTTTAAGTTGTTCACCAGGACCATCAGCTAGTGTCCATCCGGAAACCCCGGATGGGAAACAGGCAGTTTCCGATTTGGAAAGGAGGCATTTTTCGTCCTGGCGCGTTCAGTTTGGTGTCCCGCCATTGCCGGATTGCCCAGCGTCGCACCGAAAGGTGCAAGGAAATCGATGGGTTGCGCTGAGGCGTACATGGGTACCGCCTCGCGGAGCGTCGAGATCCTGGTTCTGCCACCGCCGCAGGCAGTGGCGATCCTGGCTGGCGGTCCCACCGCCAAGGCGGAAAAGGACCCTTTCCGGACGGAAACTAGCTAGTTGGCTCTCGATGTATATACGTCGGCCCCACCCCGACCTGGTCCGTGGGAAAGACGACCAGTTCCTGAATGTTTACACGAGGCGGCCGCTCCAGGCACCAGATTACAGCGTCAGCTATATCTTCGGGCTGGAGCGGTTCGAATCCCTTGTAGACAGCTTCCGCTTCGGCCTCGTTTCCCTTACGCGCTAGAGCGATCTCGGTCTTAACATAACCCGGCTCGATATTCGTCACTCGAATTTTTTTCCCCAGCAAATCCATGCGCAAACCATCGGTAATTGCCCGAACCGCAAATTTTGTGGCACAGTAAACCGCACCGCCCGGGAATGTCCAGCGACCTCCCACCGAACCGATATTTACGATGTGTCCAGCATTGCGCCTCACCATGTGCGGAAGGATAAGCCGAGTCATATAGAGCAAGCCTTTTATATTAGTGTCAATCGTCTGTTCCCAGTCTTGGATTGACGCCTCATATAACGGTTCACGGCTTCTGCTCACCCCGGCGTTGTTTACAAGGACCGAAACCTCTGAAATAATATTCGCTTTTCCCTTAAGCACCGTCTCGCACTGCTTGAGATCTCGGATGTCAAATACCAGCGGCTCAACTTGAATGTCGTGTTTGCCACTGAGTTCTTTCTTGAGATCCAATAGACGGTTTTCTCTGCGCGCGTTGACCAGAAGATTTACTCCACGCGCAGCTAATGCTTGAGCAATAGCTCTGCCCATACCGGCAGAAGCACCCGTAACCAGTGCCCATGATCCTTTCATAACAGGTCTCCTCTTATTCCAGTGTTCAGCCAGTGGGTTTGGCCTTCCTGAGTCTCGACTTTATCGAGCGGCAGGCCGGAATTATGCTTTCTTCTTCCTACTTCTTGTCCGCTTAGGTTTTTTGGCCGTCACTGTCTCAGTTATCGCTTTAGAAGTGGGCGCTTTGGCCTTCGCCTGCCTTCTCGCCTCAATATACTGCTTCAGCTTCTCAGGCAGTCCCCTCTTCTTAGCCCCTTTGCTTCTGGCTTTGGTCAATGACTTTGCCGCCAAAGGGGTCCTCATCGAAAACCCGTACTTCTTCCTGTACTCTTTCTTGTTCATCCCATGAGCGACTAGATGCTTCGACGTGAGCTGTCTCATCTCTGCCCCGCATTCGAGACAGATTACCTTGTCGTTTTGAATAGAATCTGCTGGGCTGAGCTTCGTTGCGGCTGTTTCCTCAGCGGCCGGCTGGGTGACTTCGATGTCGATTCCAGCCGTTTCAGCTTTTTCTAATTCATGGAGCGTGCTGAAAACCTGCCGGAGAGAAGAGGCGATCTCATCTGCTGACATAGGCGTTGAGGATACCTGATTCTGGACGATTTCTGATGCGATTTCGATGAGTTTTTTCGTCATTGGAAGTCCTTTTGCAGGAAGTAAATGAAAAACGTGAATATTCAGAGGACCGTTCATTTTAGTAGGTTAGTAGATGAATGCAATGGTTTTCGAATATATGTGGCAGCTTGTGTCATCTATCATTAAGCATCCTACTTGCGCGCTTTGATTGGGATATTTATTATTTATGAACTCTGCACTTTCCAAGAGCTTTTTCGGGCGGAATCTGATTCTGAAAGGCCCTTTGGGATCTGTCGGTGGTCAGTCTGACACATTATTCCGGTTTGTATTTCTGATCGCGAACCATTCGAAGGAGGAAGGACATGAAGGTTTTTGTGGGTGGCCTTGCTGCGGCGTTTCTCGGCCTTCTGGGCGTCATTATCTGGCATCATGCTGTTTTCAAAATCATCTTAGGCACGATTCCTCTTATCCTGCTTGTCGGTGGCTTGATCGGCGCATATCTTGGATACGATGAGGTCAAAGATAAGCTCCCGTTCTGCAAAACCTGCGGAGCTACGGAACCATCAAACGATACCAAACTGAAAGAGGAAGCCGAAAAATACAAACAGGAAGTCGAAAGACTCAAAGAAGAACTGGACAAGAGCAAGACCAGCTAGGAAGTTCCCCGAGGATAAAATAAAGATTTTTCCTTCCAATTAGGGCGGCGTTTTGTATTGGCAGCCGGACAATGAGTGTAACATTCCAAAATACTCACCTGCTCAACCACTCAACTGTCCTGAAAAGAATCTGTTCATGGATTTCAGTGGGATTTATTGCGTAAGATTTTGGCACATGAAATAAAGATCACCGACTTCAATAACTTCGAATTCACACGGCGCAATCAGCTTTGACAGTACTTGTTTCAGGAGTTGCAAATCGCAAAGCTGCTCCCTCGTTCCGGCGAAAAAAAGCACTAAGGTTGCGATTTTCTACTGGATTAGGCCTGCACCTTGCGGGCTACTACTGCAGTTGGGCGAAATCTGCCGAAAGTAACGGCTGCCATAATTGCGGTCAGCCAGGACTCGCCAACGTGTCTAATATGGATGAGGCCAAGCTGTGCGAAGTTGGCAGCATACTCGGCATGATGCTCGATGTCAGCGAGCACGAGATAACCAGCGGGCTTGAGAACGCGGGTCATCTCGGCGAGCGCCCTCGCGCGCTCATCGGCTTTGCGCAGGTTGTGGACCGCCCAGTGGGAGATAACCACATCGAAAGACTCGTTCGAGAAAGGCAGTTGACGCATGTCGGCAGTATAAACCTTAATACGTTAATACGTTTTGCCACGCCCTCCATCCGCGCATTGTTGAGCGCTGCGCCAGGCCGGTTGCCGGCTTGGTCCACCGACTGCCAGAGGTCTATCCCGACGGCTTTGCCTTCAGTGAGCCGCTTGGCTGCTCCCACAAGCATCAAGCCGCGCCCGCAGCCTATGTCCAGGACTCTTTCCGAGCCCTTCCAAGAAATGAGGTCGAGCAGATGCTCGCGTTCATCGAGCTTGCCAACACGGCTGAAATAGAGCATTAGACAGCCCTGACCAAGGAAATAAGCTGCACAGAGCAGAAGCAGAGCCGCAGAATAACTCCCCACAGACGACTCGGCCAAAAGCCAAAAGCAGATGGAAGTATCAGCAGCAAGGCGCCCACGCCTGCAAGAAACATGTTGCGAACCATGCCTGGGGCATCTATGCCATAGTCTGGACGTCTCATGGCAGACTCATATCATTTCGAACTGAATTCTTTCTCGCCGGAATAATGCATCAACTTGGGCGAGACTCGTCCGAACTGCATTTTGGGGTCAACTTCTGCCCTAATAAAAAAGAACGGGGTCAAACCTACACTCTTCACATATCGCGGCTGTCTTGGAACCCCGGACCAGCCGAAGTTTTAGCTATCTCCTAAATAACAGGGTAATCCTCCGGCTCTGCCGGCGGACTCCCAGAGTTTGACGTTTCCGGGAATATACGAAAGCCTCCCACCTGTGAACCGCTCAAAGT
>JBKQTS010000018.1:0-4651 GCA_052143075.1 Syntrophobacteraceae bacterium
GACGGAAAACTCGATCCAACGTCGTGTGACTGGAGTTCAGAGGTGTGATCTACCTATCTGCAAAACGGCAACCAGAAACGGCAATAGATGTGGCAATAGAAGCGGCAACCAGAAGCGGCAAAAAGAAGAAAAGCGGGTGAATGGACGAATAGGTAAATGGGAGAAGACAGGTGTATGGTTAATGGTGAGAAAAGAAACGCGAGGCATACGGGGCTGATAATGAGCGGAAACTATGTTGAGATCATGAAAGGCGAATTTGAGAAAGACGAGAAGTACCGCTGGATTTCCGGAACAGCCAAATCGAGCCTCAGCGAACCTGCTGGTTCCTTACAGCGATGATTTCAAGGGCAGAAATGGGCTTTTAAGCGTTTCAAAACCCCGTTTTTTGAACATTTGTCCATAGTTATCGTGGAGTTGGTTTGGTCCGACCTAATGCCGGTGGAGATTTCACTATCTTTGAGGCGTTTAGCCGGGATCTCATGAACCTGTGCAATTGAAGGGCCATGACGCACATGAAGATGTGCGCTTCAATCCGTCGATCCGTTCGGTGAAACATCGGCCGGATATCAAGAGAACTCTTCAATGTCCGGAAGCAGCGCTCGATGTCCTGTAGTTCCTTGTACTGCAAAACGACCTCCTCAGGGATGAGGGCGCGGTTCGTGGTCTCAAGCGGAAGCTTGCCGTCAATTTCGCGTTCCCGAAGACGGCTCTCATTGTTTGGTCGCCAGGCCACATGGCCCCGGCATCCCACTCCGTTCAGAAGAGCAGATCACCGAAGACCTTGAAGCCATTTTTGAGGGCTTTCCAGACTTGCGCCATGCGGAAGAAACGCGCTGACTTGAGGAAGAGTTGAGAGGAAGAATTGACAATAAGGATCACAGGGTGTATGGGGTCACGTTCAAAGGGGGAAGCGGACGCACGCTGATGCCTGCCCGCCAATATCCTCTTGTCCTCGATATTGACGTTGAGGATCAGATTGCGCGGCACTTTTTCGAGAGGGATGGCAAGAGACGGATGACAGCGTTGAAGTAGAAAGGTAGTAGCTATTCTGACTACAATATTGTAATGTGCCGGCCTTGATGGAATTCGGGTAAGCATGCCGGACGGGGGATGGACTTAAAACTATTGACAGGGTTAACAGGTTTAAGAGCAGCAGACCAAAACATAGAGAGGGTATTTTACAACTGATGATGAAAAAAGATCTTTTGACCGAACCAATAGAACATATCGATATAACCGGTTTCAATGCTGTCGGACTGATCGAATCCATGAGCAGGATGTCTTTTAGCGCCAGAGAGCTTGCTGCCGCCTCCATGATTTTTGATCGTATGATAAGCGACGAGTCATGCACGGTGGTGTTGACCCTGGCGGGCAGCACCAGCGCCGCAGGGTGCATGGCCGTTTACAGCGACATGATTCGCTTTAACATGGTCGATGTCGTTGTGGCGACCGGGGCGAGCATCGTAGATATGGATTTTTTTGAGGCCATTGGTTTCAGGCATTACAGGGGCAGTACGGAAATAGATGATACAGTTCTAAGGGATGCGTATGTGGATCGTATATACGATACATTTATAGATGAAGTGCAGCTCCAGGAGTGTGACAGTACGGTAAAAGAGATTGCAGGCCGGCTTGCTCCGGGCGTTTATTCATCCCGCGAATTCATTAAAGAAATGGGAAAGCATCTGGTTTCGAATGCAAAAAAGAAAAATTCGCTGGTTCAGTGCGCCTACGAAAATAAAGTGCCGATCTTCTGCCCGGCCTTTTCCGACTCCAGCGCCGGTTTTGGCTTGGTGAAGCACCAGAAAGAAAGGCCTTCAAGTCATGTGTCAATTGACAGTGTCAAAGATTTCAGGGAGTTGACCGAGATAAAAATCAACGCGGCCGACACCGGTCTTTTGATCATAGGCGGCGGTGTGCCGAAGAATTTCATACAGGACGTTGTCATCTGTGCGGAAGTACTGGGAAAGAGTGTTCCGATGCACAAGTACGCCGTTCAGGTCACTGTCGCCGATTCGAGAGACGGGGCATGCTCCAGCTCTACGCTGAAGGAAGCGAGGTCCTGGGGTAAGGTCGACTCCGGAAACGATCAGATGGTCTTTTGCGAAGGCACAATTGCCGTGCCCATTCTCGCAAGTTACGCCTATCACCGTGGGCACTGGAAAGACAGGCGGCGGCGAAACCTGGCCGATTTGTTCTAAGAAAGGGAGCGGGGAGCAGGGAGCAAGAAGCAAAACCCGTTTAGCAGTGACCGGTGAGCAGAAAACCGCTTGTCTTTTTGCGCACTGCCATTCGCTGTTCCTCGCTTCTCATACCAAGTTGCGTTCAAAGACCGACAAATAACCCCGAACTGAGCGGGGAAAGTTTCCCCCGCACCCCGCAGGATATCGGCCACGCGCGGTCGCGCGAGGCCGAGCGCTCGGCGCTGTCGGCGGCAAGCCGCCGCGCATGCGCGGGTCCCGCCTCTGGTCGTGGACAGATCAGGGATAGCGTCGAGATTATGAGCCGCGCAGCGGCGAGGGGGTGTGGGGGCAAAGCCCCATAAGCGCTCAAATAAGCGCGTAAGTACCTGAATTTATTAGGGCAATATTTAAAATTTTTGTCGCCTCGGCACAAACCGGGGTCATGTGCCCTTACCTATTGATTTTACAATAAAAATCAAAGGCTCTGGATTCCGGCCTGAACCCTCACTGCGTTCAGGTTCGCGTTGACACTTTCATCCGATGTTAAACGCTTCAAGTTCACGTCCTATCTTTTGTGAGGACGCGCCGGAATGACGGGCTTTTTCCTTGCATCTGCTCGTCTTTATTTGAGCGCTTATGGGGCAAAGCTCCCACGCCCTTGACTTGATGCTTTCTTGAACGCAAGTCGGTATCACTTCCTGCTTCACGCTCCCCGCTACACGCTCCTCGCTTCTGCAGTATAAACCGACAGCGTCTCCATGCCGCACATCAGCTTTTCCGTGAGTGAAAGCCGCTTTGGTGGAAAATGAGGTCCGTAGATAAAAAGGGTCCCGTCCCAGCCCTCGATGGCCTTCTCCAGGGCATCGACGGGTTTGTCAGGATAGATGTAGAGACAGTCGGCCTCTTGAATGCGCTGAGTCAGGAAATCGGCGCAAATGAACCCGACGCGGTCCTGGATGTTCAGGTCGCGAGCGGCGCGCGCGGCGCGCGCTACCAGACAAGGATCGGATTCTATTCCGATCGACCTGGTGAACAGGCCTGCGGTGCAGGAAGCAACCCCATCTCCGCTTCCGAGGTCTATAAAGAGGCGAAACTGAGACAGGTTGACTCTTTTGAAGAAATTGAACAGGTGCTCGGGCCTTGAAGCAGCCCATGCGCCGGAGGCAGTTAAACGATAGGGCAGGGCCTCGCCATATTCTCCATCCCGGCCATGGAGCCTCTGGAAATATTCGATAATCTCGGCCGCTGTCTCAGGCTCGCGGTTATCCCCTGATGATTGAATCGGGTTCATAGTAGCCGGCGCGCACGGATGTGAGAGGAAAAACCTGGCAGCCTCTGCCCAGAACAGTCCCGGGATTGGTGACAGAGTTGCACCCCGTCTCCACATGGTCTCCAAGAACCGCCCCGAATTTGCGCAGATTCGTAACGATCAGTGTGCCGCGAGCCATAACACGGATGGTCTGGTCCCTTATCTTGAGGTTGGCCAGCTTCGTTCCGGCGCCGAGGTTGGCTTCATGTCCCACCAGGCTGTCCCCGATGTAGGCAAAGTGCCCGGCCTTTGCGCCGTCCAGCATGATGCTTGTCTTTATTTCGGTGGTGTGGCCGACTATGCATCTGGCGCCGACTATGCATTTCCCCCTGACATAAGCGCCCTGCCGCACCTCGGTCTGAGCCCCTATTATAGATGGGCCCTTCACCAGAGCGCCGGGTTCGAGGACGGCCCCCGGCCCGATGAAGATCGCTTCGTCCCAAAGTACGCTCCCCTCACACAGCACAGTCGCCTCGCTCGTTTCCTCGCCGCCTATGCTCACGCGGAATTCGCCTTTGCTGACATTTCCGCCAATGATCTCGAAACCGTCATCCAGAATCTCTCCGCGCCACATTACGACCGTCTTCGGCAGAGGGCGCCTGAAACACTTCAGGTCCCCGACGTTTGGCTCGAGGTGCTGTTCCAGATAGCCGGAAATTTTACCCAGGGCGTCCCAGACGTACTTGCAGCCTGCAAACACGTCACGGTGAACGAATGAAGCCATATTAAAAAACGCATCGGGTTTCAGGTAATCCATAGAGTTTCCCTTTCAACGTGAAATTAGTTCATTTCCGTCCGGAAAGGGTCCTTTTCCACCCTGGGGCGGTGGGACCGCCAGGCAGGATCGCCACTGCCTGTGGCGGTGGCAGACCCAATATCTCGACGCTCCGCGAGGCGGTACCCATGTACGCCTCCGCGCAACCCATCGATTTCCTTGCACCTTTCGGTGCGGCGCTGGGCAATCCGGAAATGGCGGGGCACCAAACTGTACGCGCCAGGACGAAAAATGCCTCCTTTCCGAATCGAAAACTGCTAGTGTCTTATAAGGTGAAATTCTCCTACGTTCATCCGGGTTTCCGGATGGACACTAGTTCGGAAGGCCTGGAAATTGCATAATCTTATGGCCTGATTTCGTTTTCTGCCGATTTACTTATATAGC
>JBKQTS010000019.1:0-52278 GCA_052143075.1 Syntrophobacteraceae bacterium
TTGGAAAGGCGTATTAGCGCCCTGGAAGATCTAGGTAAGAGGTCAGGGGTAAGAGGCGAGGGGCAAGACCAATGGCGTCTCACCTCTAACCCCTTACCCGGCGAAGCCTGTTCTTGCTGATCTTGGAATTTAGAAAGAATTCTTAATCAGTCCTCATTGCTTGACGGCGAAACCCGGTCTTTGAAAACTAAATAGTGTCCATCCGGAAACCTCGGCTTGAGTACATGATTGGTTCAAATCTCTACTCATAGACCTTTTCCTCCTTGTCGGCGGCGCACCGGGCGTCCATTTCGTGGTCGCGGCGGGCGCCGTCGGCCATTAGCTGGGCGTATTCGCCGTACCACTCGTGGGCGGTTATCATGCTCATGACTTCGTTGGTGCCGGTCCAGATGCTGGCCAGTTGCAGGTCGCGCACGATGCGCTCCACGGGGAAGACGTTGGTGTAGCCTATGCCGCCCATGACCTGCATTGCGTGGCGGGATGCCTGCTGGCAGGACTCGGTAACGAACTTCTTGGTCTGGCTCACCAGCCGGCGCAGGCGGTTCATCGGGACGCCCGCGTCCACCGCCCTGGCCGTTGCATAGACCATGGCCCGGCTGGCATCCAGGAGGGTTGCGGCCTCGGCCACCTGGAAGCTGACGCCCTGGAACTGGTTGATGGTCTGGCCAAAAGCCTTGCGCCGGGTCGTGTAGCCGGTGGCCACCTCGAGGGCCGGGCGCGCCGCGCCGATGGTCATGGCCGCAGTGCCCAGCCGTTCGGGGATCATCATGGTGTTGAAGACATCCAGCGCGCCGTTCAAGCGGCCCACGATGTTAGCCTTGGGCACACGGGCCTCGCGGAAGACGACGCGCCCTGCCCCGCCGCCCCGGCAGCCCATCAGGCCGTAGAGGTATTCCACCGTGACGCCCGGGCCCTTGTCCACGACGAAGCAGGTCAGCCCCAGGTGCGGTTTGGCCCCGGGGTCGGTGCGGGCATAGACCAGGAAGTAGTCCGCGCCCTCGGCGCCGACGATGAAACGCTTCTGGCCGGTCAGGAGATAGTTATCGCCGTCGGCAACGGCCCGGGTGGTGGTGCCGAAAAAGTCACTGCCGCCCCGTGGCTCGGTAAGGCACTCGGCGGCGAAGATCTTGCCGGCCAGGAGAGGCTTGACATAACGCTCCTTCTGCTCGTCGGTGCCGTGCAGGACGATGGCGTCGCATACCAGCTCCGCGCCCACGCCGAAGACGCAGGCGAAGACGTATCCCAGCACGCCCACCTCCTCCATGACCATGCAGGTGGTAACCCAGTCCATGGCGCGCCCGCCCCACTGTTGCGGATAGCGGCAACCCATGAGGTTGCGGCGGCCGGCCTCGGCCAGGAACTCCTTGGGGAACTGGAGGTTGTCCTGATCCATCTCCAGGATCATCTCGCGCGGGACCCACCGGACCAGCTCGCGCACCTCGTCGCGCAACTTTATCTGTTCCTTGCTCAGTAGAAAGTCGAACATCAGATCTCCTCTCTCAGCTTATACTTCATGACTTTGCCCGTGGGAGTGCGGGGCAGCGTTTCGACCAGTTTGAACTCGCGGGGTATCTTGTATTTGGCCAGGCGCGTTGCCAGGTGCTCCTTGAGCGTTTCTTCGCTGAGGCCGGCATCCTTGACCGGCACGACCATTGCCACCACGGTCTCGCCCCACTCGGGATCAGGCCTTCCGATCACGGCCGCCTCCACCACCTGCGGGTGAGAGGCCAGGGCGTCCTCCACCTCCTTGGAATAGACGTTTTCGCCTCCGGTGACGATCATGTCCTTCGTGCGATCGACGATGTAGAGATAGCCGGCCTCGTCCACTCTGACCACGTCGCCGGTCTTGTACCATCCTTCGCTGAAAGCCGCTCGAGTGGCGGCCTCGTCCTTGAAGTAACCGATCATCATGCTGTCTGCCTTGAGCCAGATTTCCCCGACCTCGCCCGGACCGGCCCGGGAGCCGTCGCCCTTGACCACCATGATGTCGGCTCCGGGCAGGGCGGTGCGGCCGATGGAACCGGCGCGCTCGATCTGCTCCTCCGGGAAAAGCGTAGTACCCGTGGGGCCGGCCTCGGTCATGCCATAGACTTGGTAGAACCTGTCGCTCTTGTAGGCAGCCATGAGCCGCCGGGCAACCTCGGCGGAGATGGGTCCGCCGCCGTATATCCAGCAGCGCATGGAGGAGAGATCGAAGCCGGCGAAGGTCGGGACCATCTGCAAGGGCGCCAGGTAGGAGATGGGCGCGCCAAAGTAGACAGTGCATCTCTCGTCCTGAACGGCCTGCAGTAAGTGCAAGGGGTGGTACTCGCGCAGGAGCACGGTGGTAGCGCCCATGTAGAGCGCACCCATGAACCAGTTGTTGAGCGGCGAGGAGTGCCAGATGGGCATGGCCATGAGCAGGCGGTCGTGCTGGTCCATCTTCATGGCCATGGCCCCGGTGATGCCGGCCATGATCACATTCCGGTGGGTGTGCAGGCAACCCTTGGGCTTGCCGGTGGTGCCTGAGGTATAGAGTATCTCGGCCAGATCATGGTCCTCCACCGGCGCCGGCCGGGGCTGGGGCGCGCCGGCCAAAAGGGCGTCGAAGTGAGGGACTCCTGCCACTGCGGTGTCCAGGCTGGCCTTCCTGCAGGCATGGGCCAGCTTCTCGGCCACCGGGGCCAACGCGCCGTCGAAGAGGCAGACCTTGGCCTCGCTGTGTCCCAGGATGTAGTCCACCACCGGGGCCGTAAGCTTATGATTGATGGGCACCACCGCCGCGCCGCACAGTTGCCCTCCGAAGAAGGCGTAGACAAACGCCGGGGTATTCAAGCTCATGATGGCCACCTTGTCGCCCCTGGCAACCCCCCAGGACTGCAGGAGTCCAGCGGCGCGGGCCGAGTCCCGGGCCACCTCAGCATACGTGATGCCCCGGCCACCCCGGCGCAGGCAGTCACGGCCGGCGAATTTGCGGGCGTTGCGCTCAAGCATATCCACGAGGTTCATGATTCACCCTCCCTGTTGAGTTGCCGCAACCTGGCCTCAAGTTTGAGCTTCACCGTTTCCAGGTCACGCTTTATCTCCTCCAGTTCAGCCTGACGGCGGGCGATGTCCTTCAGAGTGCGCTCGCCGTAGGCCAGGCTTCTTTCGATCTGCCCCACCTCGTCCAGGGGGTCGTCGGAGGGGCCGATCATCTCGGCGATCTCCTCCAGGGTGTAGCCGAAGCGCCGCCCGCGCAGGACCAGCTTGAGGCGTGCGCAGTCGCGATGGCTGTATAGGCGGTGGTTGCCGCTGGAGCGCCGGGGACTGATGAGGCCCTTCTCCTCGTAGAAGCGGATGGCACGCGGAGTTATTTCCAGTTCGCCGGCAAGATCGGAAATAGTGAAGAGGTTCTCCACCTGCCTGCCGCTTTTCTTATCGGTCATATCCCGGCATTCCTCCAGTTGACGTTAACGTTAACTATACGTGCCGCAGCCCGTGCTGTCAAAGGAAATTCAGGGGTTGAGGAAATTTAGGGATTGAGGAATTTAGGGATTTAGGGATTGAGGGACTGAGGGGTTGAGGGGTTGAGAAGATTTCGTTTTTCTCTGTTCACTGCTGACCGTTCACTGACAGGCCCAGATAGGCCCTGGCAATTGCGGGATCGGACTTAAGCTCGTCGGATCGTCCCTGCAGGACGACGCGGCCGCGTTCGATGACGTAGGCGTAAGAAGAAACCGCGAGCGCCTGCCGGGCGTTCTGCTCGACCAGCAGGATCGTTTGCCCTTCATCTCGAAGCTTGAGTATAAATTCGAAGATAAATCGGACCACCAAAGGAGCGAGGCCAAGTGAGGGTTCGTCAAGAAGAAGCAGCTTGGGGCGGGCCATAAGACCGCGCGCTATCGCCAGCATCTGCTGCTCTCCTCCGGACAGAGAACCGGCGGGGGACCTGCTTCGCCGGCTCAAGACCGGGAAATATTCCTCCATTCGCCCGATATCTGCGCCCAGGCTCCTGCCGCGCCGCCTGTAGCCCCCAAGCTCCAGATTCTCCCGCACACTCATTGTCGCAAGCACCTGCCTTCCCTCCGGCACCTGCACGATTCCCCTGGCAACCCTTTTGTGGGCGGCCATTCGAGTAATATCCCGCCCATCGAACATGATACTTCCGGACCGAACCGGCGCCAAACCGCTCAACGCGTTCAGGATCGTGCTCTTCCCGGCCCCGTTCGGTCCGATGAGCGCAACGATCGACCCTGCTCCGATGCGAAACGAGACGTCTTTTACGGCCACAATCGGGCCATATGCCACTTTGATACCGGTCACGTGCAGCATAGGATTCAATCTCTAACCCTGGACCCCAAGATATGCCTCAATCACTTCCGGATGCGCGGCAACTTCTTCCGGCGTTCCCGTGGTGAGCGCCTCCCCGAAGTGGAGCACGGTAATGCTCGAGCAAAGCCTCATTATGAAAGGCATATTATGCTCGATAAGAAGAATCGTAACACCGGCTTCCACCAAAGAACGAAAGAGACTTTCCATTTCCTCGATCTCCCGCTGCCGCATTCCGGCAATGGGTTCATCGAGAAGTAAAAGACGCGGGCTCAGCGCAAGAGCCCTGGCGATCTCAAGCCTCCTGCGCACACCATAGGAGAGGCTACCCGCTATGACCCCCGCCCGGTTATCGATCCCTGCCCTCGACAGACAGCCCATGGCATCCTCCCTGCTTCGGCGCTCCTCAAGCCGCGCCGATGGCAACCTGAGCAGGCGGGGAAGAAGCGCGCGCCCTACCCTACCATGCTGTCCGGCAATAACGTTGTCCAGGCAGGTCATGTTCGAAAAAAGACGGATATTTTGAAAGGTGCGTGCCACCCCCAAGGCGGCTATCCTGTAGGCGGGAAGCCGATGGATCGCCCGGCCCTCGAGCAGCAGGCGGCCGGAATCAGGCCCTGTAAGGCCGCTTACCACGTTTATCAGAGTGGTTTTGCCCGAGCCGTTGGGCCCTATAAGACCGTGGATCGTTCCAGCCTCGACACAAAAAGAGACCCGTGAAAGAGCGCTGACTCCTCCGAAAGACCGGCTGATCTCTTCAAATTGGAGAAACACGGCTCAGACCTCGCTTTGAAATGCGCCGCCCGACCTGCCGGCTTTTTTGCTCAAATATTTTTTGCTCAATAAAAAAATCAGCCCATTGGGGAGATAAATGATCACCAGCAGAAGAATGACTCCATTGACGCCAAGGCGCAAAGACCCGGCCGTCACACCTGCTCCCCGGAGGGCTTCGGGGAGAGCCGTGAGAATGAATGCACCCAAAATGGGCCCATAAACCGATTGCGTCCCTCCTACAATGTTATAGATGAGCAATTGGACGGCTGCTGAGAAGCCAAACTCACCCGGGGTAACTATGAAGTTCAAATGAGCATAGAGGGCCCCTGCGATTCCGGCGATGAATGCGCCCAAAACAAAGGCCATGGTCTTGTAGTAGGAGGTGTTGATACCCATAACCATTGCCGCGGTTTCATCTTCGCGAATGCTGGCCAGACTCCAGCCGATTTTCGAGCCGCGAAGGACGGCCAGAAAGTACGTTGTGGCCGCGAGCACGCCGTAGATGATGTATGTTGTGGTTTTAGAGGGGATACCGACCAGTCCCTGGGCGCCTCCGGTGATGTCCATGTTTACAGCCGCAATCCGCACGACCTCTCCAAATGCAAGGGTGGCCATGGCGAGAAAAATGCCCCGCATTCGCAAAACCGGCATGCCGATAACAAGCGCTGTAATGGCGGACAGGCCGGCCCCTGCGGCAACCGAGACCGGGTAAGGCACATTGAAGTTCATGGTCAGAATGCCGGAAGCATATGCACCGATTCCGGCGAAGGCGGCGTTGCCAAGTGAAAGCTGGCCGGCAGAGAGCGTAACATAGAGGCTGAGGGCAAGAATGGCGTTAATCCCGATGAAGTTGATAAGGCTGCCGTAAACGGCATAAAACTGAGCCAGGTACTCCATCAGGCCTCCCGCGCGCGCCCGCGTCCGAGCAGCCCGGAAGGCTTAAGGACCAGGATCACGAAGAGGACGCTGAAAGCCACGGCATCGCGGAGATTGGATGTACCCGTCAGTGCGACGGTGAACACCTCGCTCAATCCGAAGGCTATTCCACCGAGGATGGCCCCTGGAATGCTTCCCATGCCACCCAGAACGATTACGGCAAGCCCCTTGAGTTCTATCGAGCGGCCCATATCCGGCGCCAGGGCATCGAAATAGAGTCCGTAGAGAATACCCGCGACCCCGCCCAGAGCGGAAGAGATAAAGAAAGTCAGGGCAATTACGCCGTCGACATTGATGCCGAGCAGCCGGGCAGTGCGTTCGCTCTCGGCAACGGCCCGTATCGCCCTGCCGGTGCGGGTGAGCCTGACAAACGCCGTCAAAGCGAGCATCAACGCCAGGGCAGTCAAAACGATTTCCACCTGCAGCGAAGTCACTGTAACCGAGCCGAAACGCCAGACGCGATTGATAAAAATCCCTTCCGGAAATCGCACCGTTCGCGCCCCGAAGATACCCAGGGCAGCGCTCTCGAATATGATGGCCATGGCAATGCTGGAAATAAGGCCTGAGAGGTTTGAATCGGCTCGGCGGCGCAGGGGAGCAAAAGCCACCCGGTCGAGCACAAGTCCGAGCGCTCCGGAAAAGAGAGTTGCAAGTGGGAAGGCGACCCAGATGGGCAGAGCACCAGCGGTAGTGAGCCAGAGGGCGGACAGTGCGCCAAGGGTAAAAATGGCCGCGTGGGCAAGGTTGAGGATGTCCAGAACACCGAAAACCAGCGTATACCCGACTGCAAAAAGCCCGTAAACGCTTCCGATGAAAAGACCGTTTATCAATTGTTGCAGCAGAACAGCCATACAACCATGCTTCCCACTCGTATCAATTATTCGCCGAAAACTTCGAACTTGCCGTCCTTTACTATCTGAACCACCGGAGTGTGTTTTGCATCGCGGTTATCGGCAAAGGAAAACTTGCCCAGCACGGTGTCCAGGTCCCTGATTTGCGCGAGCACATCGCGCACTGCCTTTCGATTATCGGTCGAGCCGGCGCGCCTGAGCGCTTCGCTCGCGATGTAGACTCCTGCGTAGGCCTGGGCTGCGAACTGGTCGGGCGGCGAACCGTATCTGGCGGTGTATGCTTCAACAAAATGACGATTCAACGGATTTGAGGAAGCTGCATTCCAAGCGGCCCCAACAATTACATTCTCCGCTGCCTTGCCTGCATTTTTCATTAAAGAAGGCGAATTGAATCCGTTTCCGCCTATAATGGGCACAGCCGCGGGAATCCCCAACTGCCGGGCCTGGCTCACTATTCCAGACGCTTCCTCCACAAGCGCGGACACAATCAGCGCGTCCGGGTTTATGCTTTTGATCTGCGTCAACTGGGGCGAAAAATCACGGTCACCCTTGGCGAAAGTCTGCTCGCTCAGAATCTGTATATCAGAGTCCCCAAGCGCCTTTTTGAAAGCATCGTAGCCGCCTTTTGTGAAGGCGTCGTCGTTTCCGTACAATACGGCCACTTTTTTGATGCCCAATTTTTCCTTTGCCTCGCGAATCGTATTTGGAATGACAACCAGTTCAGTCAAAGAGTCGCGAAAGATGAAGGCGCCGATGTCAGTAATGCCCTTCGTGGTGTTACTTATGCCGAGAACGGGGACCCCGGCCTGCTGAGCGATTCGGTCCGCTACCTGGGCGGTGTTGCTGAGGGTTGGACCGATAATCATTGCAACTCCGTCTGCGGAGATGAACCGGTTAAAGACATTTACGCCCTGCTGAGGCAGACTCGCATCGTCCTCGAAAATCGCAGAGATCTTGACCCCATCCCGGGCGGCCTGAGCATTTATCTCATCTATGGCCAGCAGCGCGCCGTTTTTCTGAGTTTCACCATAAGCAGCAGCGGCGCCTGTCATACTGAGCGCAAATCCAACTTTTGCTTCTTTTGCCGCGGCGAGCGCGGTGGAGCAAATGCCCGTCAGCCCCGGGATCAAAACTAAAGCGACGGCAATTCTTTTCAAATTGTTTCCCGATCCGGACAGCATCTCAACCCCTTTTCGGCGGCTGTTTTCAGACAAGAACCCTACCTGGTATACGCCTCACACAGACCTGGAAAATGGCCCACCTCGTCACCTCTGTCAAGCCGAAACGACATCGCTCCGCGATGAGTGGACAGTGGACGGAGGACGGAGGACAGAAAATGCTGCATCGCTACGCGAGGAGCAGAGAAAGCTTATGAATGGCGGGTTCGAGAGATGCCAGGAACTACAAAAGCCGGGAGTTTTTTCCCGGCTTGTATGAATATTTTAATTTTATGTGATGAATGCAGGTCAATTCTGCACTTGTAAGGTCAAAAGTAAACTAAGCATCCTTTTCAGGAATGTCACCCGGGATTGAGGAATTGAGGGATTGAGGAATTGAGGGATTGAGGAATTGAATTGCTCACTTCCCCAGTTCCTAAATACCCGATTTTTTTTCTGCCTCGACTATTCGGGAAAGGCGCGCGCGCGTATTGAGGTCCGGGTCCTCCTGGACGAGGTCGAACAGACGATCGAGAACTTTTCCCACTTCCCGCCCAGGCGGAAGATCGAGGATCTTCATAATGTCATCCCCGCTCAGTGCAAGCTCACGCACGCTCAGGGCCGAGATCCGATCGATCTGTGTTTTCATCCTGGATCGAAGTTGCCTTATTTCTTCGATTCCAGCCTGCCCATACCCTCCGGAGAGGACTTCGGCTTCGGCAAGGGCGATAAAATCGTCGATGAGCTCAGGGTGGACTGCCGTTATGAACCGCCTGATCCGGGCGTCGCTCCACGAGAGCGCCTCCTGCCGAAGCTGGTGAGCAACGAGCGTGGAAACTTCATGGATGCTCCTGTTTGACATGTTCCACGTCTTCATTGTTTGTCCGGCGCTGCGGGCGCTTTCGCGCCTGAAGTCCACTTTTTGCCCGTCAGCTCCGACCTTGGCAGTTGGAGCGGCAATTTCGTGAAAAAGAGCGGCAAGCCTGATCCGCGCCATCTCCGGACAATTAATGATACAGGCAAGGGTATGAGTGAAGATACTGACGCCCGACCCCGCACGGGTTTCGATATTCACGGCGGCATCGAGGCCTGGAAGCAACCAGGCAATTGCGCCGCTCTTTCTCAGCAGGTCAAAAGCCCCGGATGCGTTCGCGGACAGCAGTATTTTTAATATTTCGTCCCGAATCCGCTCTCCTGAAACGCCCTGCAGCTTTGCAGACAACCCCCGCATGGCGTCGAAAGCGGCGAGATCGATCTTGAAGCCGTAAATTCCGCAAATCCGGGCGGCCCGAACGATCCGCAGCGGGTCTTCACAAAACCTGGCCAGAGGATTTCCGACCGCCCTGATCAGACCGGCTTTCAAGTCCTCACGGCCTCGATGCGGGTCGATCAGGACACCGTCCGGATATGAAAGTGCCAGCGAATTCATCGTAAAATCGCGCCGTCCAAGGTCTTTTAATATTCCGGCCTCCCCGGGGGGCTCAAAGCTCGTTACCTCAATATCGCGGGTGCTTGTGTGAACCTGAACGGTGCCGTGCCGGATTCCCACCGGGATGACCCTGGGGAAAAGGGAGATGATTTTCCCAGTGCTTGCGCTAGTGGCAAGGTCCCAGTCTTTTGGCTCGATCTCGAGGAGAAAATCCCGCAACGCGCCGCCAACGACCCACACGTCAGCTCCGGCCTTGTGGATTTTTTCCATTACCCTGAGAACGTCGTCGGGGACAAAAGAGATTCCAATTTCCACCCGTCCCGCTGCGCTCCAGCATCGATCTCCACCAACCACGCTGCAATCCTCCCACTATTGCGATTTCCGAAAAGGCTTGATCTTTTCGCCATGGCAAATATAATGGTTTGATATGATTTGGGGCAAGCGACTTTAAGGCTTAATCGAATCCGACGATTAGCCGATATAAACTGCAAGGCAGGATTTTTGGATGGACACAGAACAGGCATACGGCAAGATGCAAGAAGCAAATCGCATAATCGAGGATTTCCCAATCGGGAAATACGCACTCAACATGGTGATTTTTTTTGCTGAGATTGCGATCTGTTTCGCCATTGTCTACGCTATCAGGTCTTGACTTGTTCGTTTCGCGCAGGTATATCGTATTAAACGTGAGAAAATACGTTTCATGGAGATAAGAATGATCGTCACCCTGTCACTGTTCCTACTACTCGCTCTACTACTAAGTCCGCCGCGCCGGACCGGGGAACCTTTCGCCTTCGTCTTACCATGACGTAAACTGAAACTGACTGACAACCAAAGGCCGTGGGTTCACCCCACGGCCTTTTTGCGTTTATAGACCTTTTTGATTTTATGGACAATTTTTGATTTTGAAACAGCCGCATACAAAAAGGGGGAACGAGATGAGCAGAAAGATACATATTTTTGACACCACACTCAGGGATGGGGAGCAGGTTCCGGGTGCAAAGCTCAATAAGAGAGAAAAAATTGAGATCGCCCAGCAGCTTGCAAAGCTCAATGTTGACGTAATTGAAGGGGGTTTCCCCTGTTCTTCGCCCGGCGACCTCCAGGCGGTCAAGGCAATTTCGCAACAGGTGCAAGGCCCTGTGATCGCGGCCCTTGCCCGCGCGGTGAAAGAGGATATCGATATCGCGTGGGAGGCCGTCCGCGAGGCGGAAAGACCTCGGATTCATGTTTTCCTTGGCTCATCGGATATTCACATACAGAAGAAACTGCGGAAAGACCGTGAAAGCGCTCTGGAGATGGCTGTGGGGGCGGTCAAATATGCAAGGAGCCTGTGCAATGATATCGAATTCTCGACCGAAGACGGGTCGAGGACGGATTTCGAGTTCCTGTGCCGCATTATCGAGGCGACCATTCAGGCCGGGGCCAATGTGATAAACGTTCCCGATACAGTCGGATACGCCCTGCCGGAGGAGTTCGGCGATCTTATCCACAGGATCCGTGAGACCGTTCCATCCATTGACCGCGCCGTTCTGAGCGTCCACTGCCACAACGACCTCGGGCTGGCGGTCGCCAACAGTATCGCCGCAATTCGCAATGGAGCGGACCAGGTAGAGTGCACGGTCAACGGAATCGGGGAGCGGGCTGGAAACGCATCTCTCGAGGAAATCGTAATGGTGCTCAGGACGAGGTTTGCAAATTACCAGGCGACCACAGCCATCAACACCACCGAAATACACCGTACGAGCCGAATGGTGAGCAGGATCATGAATATCCCCGTGCAGCCGAACAAGGCGATAGTTGGAAGCAACGCCTTTTCTCATTCTTCTGGGATTCATCAGGACGGCGTTCTCAAGGACAGGACCACGTACGAGATCATGAGACCGGAGGACCTCGGGATAAAACAGCGCACTATAGTGCTCACAGCCCGCTCCGGACGGGCCGCCCTCAAGCATCGCCTCGCCGAACTCGGTTTTTCGCTCGATCCCGAAGTCTTTGAGCGCGTATACAATCGTTTCATCGATGTCGCTGACCGGAAAAAGGAGATTGCCACCCAGGACCTTCAATCGATCGTTGAGATCGAGGTTTCGAAGGTGCCCGAAACATATAAGATGCACAGCCTGCAGATCATGAGCGGAACCAAAATGGTGCCGCTCGCCTCGGTAACTCTCGAGCGGGACGGACAGCTCCATACTGACGCAGCGACCGGAAACGGTCCGGTTGACGCTGTTTTCAACGGAATAGAGCGAATCACCGGAGTTTCGGGCAAGCTTCGCGATTATGACCTGAAGGCGGTTACAATGGGCCGGGACGCACTTGGTGAAGCTATGGTAAGGCTGCAGATCGGCGATACGATCTATTCGGGTATAGGGACCAGCCCGGACGTGATCGAGGCCAGCGCCCGCGCCTATCTGAACGCTTATAACCGATACTTTGCAAACGGCGGTGCGGAGACGCTCAAAAGTTGAAGACCTTGGCTTCGGCAGCCAGATCGATCAGATGAGGTCCACCGTCCAGGGCCATGTTCGGGAATAATTTTGCCTCGTCAACCTGACGGGCGTTTGCACAGGGAGTTCAGACGCCTATAAAGACTTCATGTTCGACAAGGTAAGGCAGGAAATCATTCGGACAATCACCCGTAAGCGTTTGGGCGCTGAAATCCCTGGTCCGGTCAGCCCATAGGACACCGCCGTCGATCAGGAAGAGATTTACATTGTGGCCCTTGGAATGAGCGATTTTTGCCAGTTGAAAGCATCTGGTCGCCGGTTCGGTCTCATTTTTGCCAAGCACAAAAAGAAAGTTCGCCATTGTTTGTTTCTCCTGTTCCACGGATAGGTTTCGTTGCTAACGCACAGAAAGCGATATCTTTATTCATCCTAGCGTTCTTTTTTCCTGCATTCAAGGCCGGAGTCGATCTTCCGGCGGAGCAGCGGACCCGGGGAAAGGGTCTTTTTCATCCGGTGTTTCCGGATTGACACCAGCCGGCTGCTTTGGGCAGCAGCGTCATTTTTTTGCCAAATGGCGGAATCTTTACCCTTGCATCCAAATCGCATCAAACCTTCCTTGAACAAATTCCCCGACATGTTTAGAATGCGTAGTTGACTTTGGATGCGAATTCGTTCCCGTCCGGAAAGGGTTCTTTTCCGAGCAGAAACCTCGCGGGGCATAGAGTTTGCTGCCGGGGTTTCCAGATGGACACAAGTTCGCTCAGCCGGGGAAAATGAAAACATTCGAAACCGATGCAATCGTTTTGAGCACGTGCGACTACGGCGAATCTGATCGCCTGGTGACGTTCCACTCAGCCGGATTTGGCAGATTGCGCGGGATTGCCAAGGGCGCCAGGAGAAGCAGGAAAAGATTCGCCAATGTATTTGAGCCGTGCAGCCTTGTGCGCCTGGAATGCCGGGAAAGGAATTCTTTTATCTGGATCGAGGCATGCAACCTGGTCGAACCTTATCTGCCCATGCGCGCAGACATCGAGAAATGGGCATACGCGGCGCTTTTTTCCGAAATCATTCTCGCAATGGTCCCCGAAGGGGAATCACATCTCGCCCCGTTTCTTCTTCACAAGGAGACCCTGGACAGATTGGAACGGGACAAGGACCCGCAGAATGTGTTAGTATTGGCGCTGTTGCGTTTTCAGTTTTTGATGGGATATATGCCTGCCCTGGATGGATGCGCGATTTGCCGGCGCAGGCTCAAAACCGCCAAAAGATGGTTTTGGCAGGCGGCAGACGGGAAATTGGTCTGCGAGGATCATTTTTGTCCAAACACCAGCTATATTGCCCTGGACACGGGAACATTGGCGTTAATACATTATTTGAGGAAGATTCCCCTTGAGAGAACATGGCGGCTTCGGATGCGCCGGGAAATGAAGGCGCCCCTTTTGATGGGACTTCTCGACTGGTATTGCTATCATACCAGAAAGGAAATTCAGAGCATCAAGGTGCTCGCGCAAATTTTGCCCTCATGTGGACTTTCCTGGCCGGTCAACAGAAAATATCCGGCCAGGCAAAAGGATTCGTAGACCAATTGATGACCCTGCCGAACCGGAAGTCGGCTTTTTGGGAAGGTTTTTTATGGATTGGATCAGCCATTTCGAAGGAATCGCTCACCACTCCCCGTTGCTTGCAATAGTTCTGTCGTTTGCCGGAGGTGTTCTGGCAAGCTTTACCCCATGCACCTACCCTATGATGCCGATAACGGTTGCCTTTATCGGGGGCAAGGCGAACGGCAGCAGACGCAGAGGTTTTTTGCTTTCGATCTTTTATGTCCTGGGCATGTCGATGGTTTATTCAGCTCTAGCCACTTTTGCGGCCCTTACCGGACAGTTGTTCGGCGCTTTTACCGCCAGCCCCTGGGTTTATCTGATCGTTGGCAATATTTGCCTTTTTTTCGGGCTGGTGATGCTCGGGGCCGTTCCTATTACGCCGCCCGGTTTTCTCAATAACCTGAGGGTGACGGAGTTCAGCGGCCACGATATTTTCACCAGCATGATACTTGGCGGGGCATCTGCTTTAGTGGTGAGCACCTGCACCACGCCTATTCTGGGCGTTCTTCTGGCCCTGGTTGCGGCCAAGCACCAGATCGCCCTTGGGATTGGGATGCTTTTCTCATTTTCAATCGGCCTGGGAGCACTCGTAATAGTGGTGGGTACGTTCACCGGATTACTTACCTCGCTACCGAGATCGGGGATATGGATGCTTCGGGTGCAAAGGGTGTTCGGAGTGCTTATGATTCTGGCGGCTGAATATTTCCTCGTAAAAAGTGGAGAGTTTTTCATATGAACAGTTTAAAAAGTGGAAAAAGGTTCGCGGCGCTTTTCTTTTCCTTCATTTTGTTGATAACGATGCTCTTCCGTTTACCGGCCCTGGCGGCCGAGGATACGCAGGCGGCCGTTACTACGCCTGATTTCGAGCTTCAGGACCTGAAGGGAACGAACGTAACGCTGAGCCAGTTTAAAGGACAGAAACCGGTTCTTCTCTATTTCTGGGCCACATGGTGCCCTCACTGCATGGAAGTGCGGCCTGATGTCATCAAACTGCGAAAGTCCACAGGCCAGGACGACATTGAAATCCTTGGGATCAATGTAGGCAGCGGAGATTCGCTGGCCAAGGTAAAGCGCTTCGAGGAATCCAATCCGGCGCCTTACGTCGTCTTATATGACTCTGATTCGAAGGTGACGCGTTCCTTTCGAGTGGAGGGAATACCCCATTTCGTTTTGCTGGATAAAACCGGAGCGATCAAATACAAGGGCAACCGGCTGCCTTCGGATCTAAAGAGTCTAATAAAGTAGGCATGGAGAACGGAAAGACGTATCGATGAAGGATGTGCTGACCGTCATCATGGCCGGAGGCAGGGGCACGCGGCTGATGCCGCTCACCGATGACCGATCCAAACCCGCCGTCCCTTTTGGGGGCATATACCGGCTGATCGACATACCCCTTAGCAACTGCATCAATTCTCAGCTCTACAAGATTCTGATCTTTCCTCAGTATAAATCACAGTCCCTGGTGGACCACCTCGAAGAGGGCTGGAATATATTTTCCGGCGATCTGGGCCATTATTTGCGAATAGTTGCCCCTCAACAGAGAACGGGCGAGGAATGGTACCGAGGGACGGCCGACTGCGTGCGCCAGAATCTGTATATGATCGAGCATGAGAAACCCCGGTACGTTCTGATCCTTTCCGGGGACCATGTGTATAAAATGGACTATTCCGCGTTTCGGGATTATCACGAAAAAGTCGAGGCCGACGTGACCGTGGCTCTTTTGGAAGTGGACCGGACACAAGGCTCTGAATTCGGGATTGCCGGAGTGGACAACAATCTCAGAATCCGCGCATGGGAGGAAAAGCCCAGGGAGCCAAAGCCTATTCCGGACGACCCGGAGCGGTGTCTGGCCTCGATGGGGATTTACCTGTTCAGGACCGACCTGCTTCTCGACCTGCTTCACAGGACAGACTATGACGATTTCGGAAGAGACATAATCCCCAGGGTCATAGACGAACTGAGAGTCTATGCTTACCCCTACAGGCGCATGAACCGGATTTCCGATTATATACGCCAGGTGGATCCCGACGGGGTCAGGAGGCTTCGCCTGGTGGACGCGACCCGCGACTCGCAGTACTGGAGGGATGTGGGCACACTGGACGCCTACTGGAATGCCAACATGGATTTGACCGGCGTTGACCCCTTCTTCAACCTCTATGGGTCGCTTTGGCCTGTGAGGACCCGCCAGCGCCAGTACCCGCCGGCCAAATTCGTTTTCAACGACCCGGAGCACACGGGGACTGCGGTGGATTCACTGGTTTCGCCGGGCTGCATAATAAGCGGAGGTACCGTAAGGAGTTCAGTGCTTTCCTGGGACGTAACGGTCCGAAGCTGGGCGGAGGTTGACGAATCAGTGATCATGGACCGTGTAGAAGTGGGCCGTCACTGCAAAATCAAGAAGGCGATCATAGACAAAGACAACGTTATCCCGCCTTACACTGAAATTGGAATAAACCCGCAGGCCGACAGGGAGCGATTTACCGTAACTCCCAGGGGCATAGTTGTCGTGGCGAAAAAACATTTCAGGCCGAATTGAATCCACTCGCGGGTTTCATCATCATCTACAGTAGGCTGCTTCCATGGGCCCTGCGAACCGGGCTGCCAAAGCCATCAATTCCGGCTCCTTTTTAAGGTACTCTATCATCTCTTTGCCGGGCAAAGCAGGGCTGAACATAAACCCTTGGACCGCGCCGCATGCATGGTCGCGCAGAAACGAAAACTGGTCCTCGGTCTCGACCCCTTCCGCGATAACATCCAGATTGAGACTCTGCGCCATCGCAATAATTGCCGCTGCAATCGCCTCGTTATCCCGGTCGCCCGGAATGTCACGAATGAACGAGCGATCAATCTTGAGAACATCCAGCGGAAATCGTTTAAGGTAGGCTAGTGATGAATAGCCGGTGCCGAAGTCATCGATGGCGACCCGCAGCCCCATCAGTTTAAGCTCGCGCAGGATACCGGAGGATTCCTCCATATTCTTCATAATGGCGCTCTCGGTGAGTTCGATCTCGAGCCAACGAGCATCAAGGCCCGATACTTTCAAGGCGCGCGTTATTGTCGCTACGAGTCTTTCAGGCCTGAACTGAAGGCTTGATATATTGACGGCAACGCGTATGGGCGGCAGTCCCATTTTTTGCAGGGTCTTATTATAAATGCATGCGGTGTTTAATACCCACTCACCTATCGGCACGATCAGGCCAGTCTCTTCGGCCAGCGGAATGAAATCACCGGGAGGAACAGTTCCAATTTCCGGATGTTTCCAGCGAAGCAGGGCTTCCATCCCAACGATCTTCCCCGAGTTGATATGAATCTGGGGCTGATAGTGAAGCAGGAACTCCTGGCGGTCGAGCGCTTTTCTGAGCGCGTTTTCGAGCGAGAGTCTTTTCAACGACGAAGCGTTCATCGCCTTGGAGTAAAACTGGTAATTGTTCCTGCCCTGCTCTTTGGCGCTATACATCGCTGCATCGGCGTTTTTGAGCAGTGTATCGGGATCTTCCCCATCCATCGGAAAGACAGTGATCCCGATGCTCCCGGTAATGAATATCTCGTGGCCGGCTACGATAATAGGGCTCGATAGAGATTCCAGGATACGTTTTGCAACCTTGGCAGAGTCCTGGACATGGCTTATCTCCGGCAGCAGTATCGTAAACTCGTCCCCGCCAAGCCGAGAAACGCTGTCTACATGACGGGCAGGTTTATCGCTTTTGCGAACCCCTTCCCGTATCCGCTCGGCGACGCTCTGGAGCAACAGGTCTCCGACTTTGTATCCGAAGGTGTCATTTATACGCTTAAATCTGTCCAGATCAAGGAACAGGGTCGCAACGTAGCGGTCGCGGCGCTGGGCCTGGGCAAGCGCCTGAGCCAGATGTTCCTTGAAAGAATTCCGGTTGAGCAATCCGGTTAGGATATCGTGATAAGCCAGGCGGAATACGCGCTCCTCGGTCCTTTTACGCTCCGTAATGTCTCGCACTATCGCCAGCGCCTCATCTTTACCGCTGCCCACAATTCGCCACTCATAATATCGGGCATCTTCCTCCACATGGAGGTCATGTTCGAAAAACTGCATTCCCCCAGAGGAGATTGCCCGATGCAGATTTTGCATAATCGGCCGGGAAACCTCTTCGCTAAATACCTCGTTGATTTTCTTAGATAACAGTCCGGAAAAGACCTGATCGAAACCGCCCGGTTCCCGCAGCTCCAGGGTCCGGCCATCGCTGTTGATCCGAAGTAAAAGGTCCGGCAAGGCGTCGATGAGCGCCCGGTTCTTCATCTCGCTTTTTCTGAGATCATGGCTCACAAGTGTCGAGCGCCATATGTAGCGCAGGCGATGATGGAAAATGGCCCAGTTGATCGGTTTGGTAATAAAATCCGTGGCGCCCGCATCGTAGGCGCGGTTAATAGAATCTATATCATCCAACCCCGTCATCATCAGAACCGGGATGTGCCTGCCCTGCTCCGACCTGTTTCTTATCTCCCTGCAAACGGTAAAGCCGTCCATCTCAGGCATGACCACGTCAAGCAGCACTATGCCGGGTTTGGAGCGCTCAAAGGCGGACAAGGCCTCGATCCCATCAGCGGCCTGCTCGACGATGAAGCCTGATTCCTCCAGCACGGTGGATGCGATCAGCCGCGCCCCCCGGTCATCATCTACGACCAGTGCAACCGGCCCATCATCCCGGCTAAACACGTCATCCATCAAATCCCCTTTTGCGTCTCGAGCTTCAGCGCTTCTTGCACCTTCTCATACTCCAACCGAATATTGGAAATCAGCGTACCGGCGCCATCCAAGGAGTTTGCACGGGCGATATCTTCGACCTGCTTGCACATCATGGCAAGAGCAGTCGCTCCGAGGCTGGCGCTGGACGATTTCAGCGCATGCGCCGCTTTGCCCACACCTTCCACATCAGCCATATCGAAAGTTTCACTTAATCTGTCGAGCAAAATCGGAGAGTCATGCAAATAAATGGCTATAACCGTAGAAAGCATCCTGGGGCCATTTGGTCCCAGCGACCTTATGTTATCCAGGCTAGTGCGATCGAGGTAATTTTCGCTGACGTTTTCCGGCAGTCCTGAATCCGACTGAAACCGTTGAGAACTCGCCGCTGAATCCAGGGTGCAGATTCTGACCCGCCATTTTTCCATCATACGGGAAAGATCATGCATCCGGAAAGGCTTGCCCAGATAGTCATCCATTCCTGCGCAGAGGCATCGGCTGCGGTCCTCATCGGCGGCATGCGCCGTAAGCGCTACTATTGTAGCCTTGGGCCTCCCCTGCTGCTTCTCCCGCTGCCTGATTAATCGAGTCGCCTCCAGGCCATCCATCACCGGCATCTCGCAGTCCATAAAAACGATGTCATATCTGGTGGATTCCATTCTGTCGAGGACTTCATGGCCATCTGAGGCGACATCGACACGACATCCAAAGGCCTCCATCATGGTGCGCCCGACTTCCTGGTTCACGGGATTGTCATCGACCAGAAGCACGTTAGAGTTATGCATTTTCATGGCAAGATTCTTCTCTCCACAATCAAAAGCACCTCAAAAGCACAAAACCAAGTCTGATACAATAATCGGAATCCACTGAAAAATCTTAAATGCTTATCCATGCATCGACCTAACAGCAGGTCCTGTTCGAGGTTTCACTGGAGAATCTTCGCAACATGGGCAGGAGTGGCGGCATCGAATATCGCGGGTTGAAATCGGTCCGGCAGATCATTATCTGTTGAATGCGCCAGCATGATCTTTTTCGATCTCAAGTTTGCCAAAAACCGAGATGCACTTAATTTGCAGCCCGCCCCAGCGGCACGAGGAGACCTAATGAATGCAAAAGAGACTGATGGAAACGTAACAATCCTTGGAATTGCAGGGAGCCTCAGGCAAGCATCTTACAACCGCTCACTTCTGCGCACCGCCAAATCTCTAACCCCCCCGGGGGCGACTCTGGATATCTTCGATATCGACAATATACCCGGGTTCAACCAGGACCTGGAGTCAAACCCTCCCCCGAAAGTCGCAGAACTCAAAGCCAGGGTGCGTGCAGCGGACTCAATACTTTTTGCAACCCCTGAATATAACTACTCGATTCCAGGCGTACTGAAAAACGCAATCGACTGGGCCTCCAGACCTTACGGCGACAATGCATGGGACTCCAAGCCCGTGGCGGTCATTGGCGCTTCCATCGGAGCACTCGGCACCGCCCGCGCGCAGTACCACCTCCGGCAATCTTTCGTTTTCCTGAACATGTACCCTTTAAACCAGCCGGAGGTAATGGTAGCAAACGCAGGGTCCAAGTTTGACGAATATGGAAATTTAAAAGATGAAAAAGCAATCGAGCTTATCCGCCTGCTTTTGATAAAACTTGTAGAATGGACCCGTGTAATTCGCTCAAGCTGAGGACTGGAAGGAAACAGCATCGCTCCGCGATGAGTGAGCAGTGAACAGTGAGCAGACAAAGCTTGCAAACCGCACCGTTGCGCGATGAGTGAGCAGTAGGCAGTGGGCAGAAAAAGAAAGTGCGGACCTTTCGGTGTTAAATACCGGACCAAAGAGAATCCGGTCTACCAGCAGCAGTAAGGCCGATAACGATAATAGGGGTAATAGTATGGATAATAGGGGTAGCGATAATAGTCAAGTTTCGAGCTAATCTCATATCAGTCGCCTCCCTTCATCTTTGACCGAGAATAGGGATTGGTCCCTTTCTCGCCGGTTTTACCCTTCCGGTCTCTTAACTGGTTTCCGTCCGGAAAGGGTCCTTTTCCGCCCTGGGGCGGTGGGACCGCCAGCCAACTTGGCCACTGCCTTCGGCGGTGGCATAACCAGGATCTCGACGCTCCGCGAGGCGGTACATAGGTACGCCTCCGCGCAACCCCTCGATTTCCTTGCCACGACGAAAAATGCCTCCTTTCCGAATCGGAAACCACTAGTGTCTCATCTGGGGGTTTCCGGATGAACACTAACTATAATGACGAACGGCGCCTGTATATTGTTCACACTATACTGAACTTCCTGTATTTTCTGATGCACGCTGCGCCAGGCCCGGAGGCGATACGACCTCATTCAAGCCGATGAAATTACAGTTGATCGGGGCTTTTGCCGCAATGACGGATATGGTAGGCTCCAGCAACGATTCACGCTTTGACAAGGCCGGCAAAACGAGTATTTAGAAACAATTCCCCTACCTTTCAAAGGATGGCAAAAATGATCGAGCTGCTTCAGGCGCTTCCCATTTTTTCTTCACTCAACAAGAAAGAAATTAAGTTTCTGGCGCAGATTGCCAGGGAGGTTGAGTATCCTCAAAATACCATTCTTTTGCACGAAGGCGACTCAGGGCACTGTCTTTACGTCATCATCGAAGGCCGCCTCGAGATTCTAAAATCGCTTGGCACACCCAGCGAGTATATTATCGGAGTTCGGGGTCCCGGCGAGTATCTCGGAGAAATGTACCTGTTCAACCCCGAAAGAGTAAGGACTGCAAGTGTAAGGTCTCTCACCCGGGTGCACTTGCTGGAAATATCAACAGACGATTTTGAAGCTCTTCTGAACCGGCGGCCTGAATTGGAGTATTCATTAGCATGCGGAATAACTCAGCGCCTGCTCGGTACGGAAATGATGCTTCTTCGCACAATTGCCGAGAAGGACGCAGACTGGCCCAGGCTTTAACAAGAGCCAAATTCGCCGAACAGGAGCAAGAATATGCGCCGGATGATCTCGAACCTGATCATGCCCTGGAAGAAGAAGATATAAGAACGGACAGGGGGATCGGAACTCTGCCGATCAGGGTGCAGACATTCGGTAACTTTGCTGTTCTACGAGGAGAAACCCGGGTACCCGATCAGAGCTGGAGAGCAAGGTCTCCAAAATTGATGCTGAAGGCGCTGATAGCCAGGGGAGCATCAGGCGTGCCCAAAGACCTGCTGATTGATGATCTGTGGCCCCAGGCATCGCCCGATTCAGTTGAAAGCCAGTTCAAAGTGGCTCTGCATCGGTTGCGTTACGCTCTTGAACCTTCGATGGACAAATCCCGAGGCTCCTCCTATGTGATCTTAAAAGATAATCTGGTCTCTTTAAGAAAGGATATTTGCCGCACGGACCTGGATGAATTCCTCTCACTGCAAAAGCAGGGGAAAAGGGCTGAAGAAACAGGAGACGAAGGACGAGCCATCCTTTGTTACAGATCGGCAATCGAGCTCTACCGGGGGGATTTCCTTGCCGAGGACCTCTATGAGGCCTGGGCCGAACTGAAAAGGTATCAGTTGCGTACGATGTACATCGATCTTTTGTACCGCACCGCCGGGTTATACGAGGCGCAGGGAAAGTCCAGGAAAGCCCTCGAGCACTATAAAATGATAATCAAAACCGATCCGATCTGTGAAGCCGCTTATCAGAAGTTGATGCTCATTTACTCCAACGGGGGCATGCGGGCCGAAGCCCTGAAGGTATATGAAGATTGCAGAAAGGCCCTTGAGCGGGAGATTGGAGTACAACCAGGCAGACTGACTTCGTCCATTTACAGAAGAATTATAGAAGCGCCTTAAGCTCAGCATGCTTTTGGCCCGATTAGTGCTATTCCCTTTGTAGACGGGATACCGGCGCGTGCGCCGATCCAACCCCGCCGTCTTTGCTCCGGCATAAAAATTGAGTTGCCCTTTTAAGGCGGCACTGTTAGATTTGATAGCTTATGATTAGTTTCCGTCCCGAAAAGGTCCTTACGAATCGTAAGCCTCGAGGGGCGAGGAGTTCTCGTCCGGTGTTTCCGGATGGAAACCAATTATTTTTTCAGAGCGCCGGTGGCAACACCAGGGCCCTGAATGTCTTAAACTCCGGGACTTTTTGTGCCGCCGGTTTCAAAATTCAATACAGTAAGGAAATCACATGTTGAAGACCCGCAAACTTTTACTTGTAATTGTAGCCGGATCACTGATTTTTGCCCTCGGGGGCTGGTCGACGCTCAAGGCCAAGAGCAATACACCCGAAAACCAGGACGCCTATCAGTATTTGAAGCTCTTCAGCGACGTCATCTCAATCGTACAGGATAACTACGTAGAAAAGACCGATCAGAAGAAGCTCATGTACGGGGCGATAACCGGCATGCTTCGGGAACTCGACCCGCATTCTTCATTTCTGAAGCCTGAGGATTACAAGGAACTTCAGATCGAAACGAAGGGGAAGTTCGGAGGCCTTGGAATAGAGATAACCATTCGTGACAACATTTTGACGGTTGTCTCCCCCCTCGAAGATACCCCTGCTGATAAAGCCGGCATCCTATCAAACGATCAGATCCTGAAAATCGATGACCTGCCCACCCAGGACATGTCCCTGATGGACGCGGTGCAGAAGATGAGAGGCCCCAAGGGAAGCAAGGTGAAGCTGACGATCTTGAGGAAAGGCCAGCAGAAGCCGCTCGAATTTGAACTGGTCCGGGACATCATCTCTATTCAGAGCGTAAAGTCGCGCTCACTTGAGCCCGGGTTCGGCTACGTAAGGATTTCGAGTTTCCAGAGCGACACGGCAAACGAACTGCGCAAGGCGCTCACCCAACTCGAAGCTGAGCATCCAGGACTACAGGGATTAATAGTCGATTTGAGAAACGATCCAGGCGGTCTGCTCGATCAGGCGGTGGAAGTGAGCGATGAGTTCCTGGACGAAGGGCTGATAGTGTACACCGGCGGACGGCTTGAAAACCAGAAAATGCGTTTCGAGGCCCACAAGAAAGCAAAGCCACAGACCTATCCGATTGTCGTGCTGGTGAATTCGGGATCGGCGAGCGCCTCGGAGATCGTTGCAGGAGCGCTCCAGGACCACAAAAGAGCCATCATCATGGGCGAGCAGACCTTCGGCAAAGGCTCGGTCCAGACGGTGATTCCACTCAACGACGGCTCGGCCCTCAGGCTTACCACGTCGCTTTACTATACTCCTTCGGGAAAGTCCATTCAGGCCAAGGGTATAACGCCCGACATCGTAGTCAAAAGGGAGAATCCTCCGAAAGGCGAAGAGGCCCAGGGCGATGAATCGATGCGCGTTCGGGAAAAAGATCTCCCAAGGCATATGGAAAACCAGAAGTCGGATACTCAAAGCAAGGGGGATGGAGCGACGCAGGCAGATGCAAAAAAATTGCTTGAAGCAGACAACCAGGTGCGGCGGGCTCTCGATCTGCTCAAGGGCTACAAAATAATGGCTCAAACGCAAAACAAGTAAGAGAATGGCAACCTTACGGTTTTGGTCTGGATGACTTAATGCAGGCAGCCGGAGAAGAAGACTTTGCCGCCGGGAAGACGGACTAAAACCTCGAGGGCACGGGGCGGGGGCAAAAAAAAACCTCCAAAGGGAGGTTCCCCCGCCTCGAAAAGAAGGCCTCCCACTCCCCTTTTGGTTGCATGGGGACTCGCGGTCATATTTTTGGCGTCTCTTATTTATTTCGCCGCACAGAGCCGGCGCCTGCCCAAGCTGACTGAACTGGCGACCCTGGAGACGACAAAAGACTCCCAAGCGCGGACTGCGCCATCAGGGGCTAAAGTAGTCCCTGCAAGCCCTGAACGGGAAGAGGTCCGCCATTCGGCCTCCGTTGCGGAGCAGTCCGAACAAAAGCCGGAGAGTTCATCTTCCGGGAGCGATAATTCGGCCCAGTTGCCTCTGCCCAGGGCTTTACCTCCTCTTGCCTACACGCCCAAGGTCAGGCCCACGCCTCGACCGGAGGGCGCACCAGCCCCGGATATCTCGCCCAAGCAGGCGAAAGTTTCCATCGTCATAGACGATTTTGGAACCGACGTGGGGATCGCCAAACGATTCGCCTCTCTTCCTTTCCCTGTTACCTTGTCTGTTTTGCCACACCTGGCGCACAGCCGCGAGATCGCAGAACTGGCCCATCTGGAAGGCAGGGAAGTCATTCTTCACCTTCCGATGGAGCCTTTGAACCCCAGAGAAAGCCCGGGCCCGGGGGCTCTGCTGCTTTCAATGTCGGGCGAAGAAATGCGACGCAACATAAGGGCGGCCCTCGACACTTCCCCTTACTTCGATGGGGTGAACAACCACATGGGATCGAGGATGACCCGGGATGCGCAAATCATGAAAACCGTACTCTCTGAGCTGAAAGGGCGCGATCTCTTTTTTCTCGACAGTATGACGACCAACGAGAGCAAGGCGTGGAAGGTGGCACGGGAACTGAGGATTCCAGCCCTTAAGCGTGACGTTTTTCTTGACGACGATCAATCTTCGGAAGCCATTCGATCCCAGATTTCAAGATTGGTGAAGATAGCCAAAATCCGCGGCATGGCTCTTGCTATTGGACATCCACATAAAACAACTTTAAGATCATTGCAGGAAGCGGCTGCTCATTTCCGGGAAGAAGGGATCGAGATCGTGGCAGCCCGTGACCTGATAAACAGGTGATACGAAAGCCGGGGGGGCGGAGATCAAAGTTCGCAAATTGCGATATGAGACCTCTGACATAAAATATCCGATATCCGCACCAGAAGGGAAATTGCATGAAAATCTACGCTAGGAAAAAGACTACCATCGCTGCTGCTTTTTGCATCGCGTTTTGCTTCTCGCCTGCATTCGCAGCAACAACGCCCTCAAGTGCAAAGCCCCAGGCTTCTGAGGCAACGGCTCAGCCGTCGATTCAGATCAAGGAGCCCGAATATAATTTCGGCGAGGTCATGGAAGGCGCCGAAATAGAACACGAATTCACTGTCAGGAACACCGGGAAGGCCCTCCTCAATATCGAGCGCGTCCGGCCTGAGTGAATGTGCACGGTCGCCCGGTACGACCCGGCGATCCCTCCCGGCGGCGAGGGAAAGGTAATAATGAAGTTAAACCTGAGAAACTTTCAGGGCAAGGTCCTCAAAAAGGCAACCGTCCAGAGCAACGATCCGAATAACCCGGAGCTGGTCGTAAGGATGGTGGGGACCATCAAGGCCCTTGTAGAAATAAAACCTTCAGCGAACATTTTGTTCAGGGGAATGGCCGACCAACTCTCCGAATCCGTTTTGGACCTGGTGGGATCTACGCCTTTTCATATTTCAGGCAAGGACAGCAACCTCGGCGCAGATATAGACTACACGCTCGAAACAGTCGAAGAAGGAAAACAATACAGGCTGAAGGTTTCAAACAAGATCAGTCATGGAAACTACGGCGGGTACATCAGGTTGAATACCGACCTGACTCAAAAACCTGAGATAATCATCCGTGTGAGTGGGTTCATAGAGGGCGAAATCTCCGCAAAGCCGGAAAATATTCTGATAGGAAAACTGGCCGACAGCCAGCCGGAGCGTGTTGGCAGAGTAGTGGTCGTCAGCAATCGGGACAAACCTTTTGAGATTACGCGGCTAACCTACGATCAGGATATCATGTCGGTCCGACAGGAGACGATGGAGGATCAAACGGGGTTTATCCTCGAGGTCCAACCCAAGCTGGAGGGTGTTCCCGCCGGTGGGCGCAGACAGGCTACCCTGACAATCGAGACGGACCTCAAACCCGATGAAAAAGTCGAAGTGCTGGTCAATGTTATCAATCACACGGGTCAGCCGGTGGCCCAAACGAAATGACCAAGGGCGATACCGGGCCGGAAATAAGACCCACGTCACTGTAGCTGTGTGACCCGCCGGCTTGCGATGAAGAGGGAAATTTAATTGATTCAAGCTGATACAAATAATCCGACAAATAAGACGCTCTACCTGCCCGTATATTTCCTGGGAGGAAAATACAGTCATCAAGTATTTAAATACCCTGCTTGACCTGATTTCAATTCAGCATACGGGCTGATATTTAAGGGACCAATAAACATGGTCCTGAAAACTTGAGGAGACGGTCGTGGAAAGTGGAAAACCGGAACGCTACATGGCTGTGGAAAGTTGCGACAAGGTAAGACGAAACGTGTTCTGCCGCAACTATGGTGAGTGCCTTAACTACACAATTCGTAAGAAATGGCCGGGGTTTTCCTGCCAGAACTGCGAATGCTACGAACAGGAAAGCCTTGAGGGTGACGCTCTCAGTGACGATTACGCCCGCTGCATGGCCCTGGCTTTCGTGAGCGGCGCCGTCGATCTTACCCCGGAAATACACGGCTAATGCTTGCCTGGTGAACAGTGAGAAGGCGGAAGTCGAAAAAGTGGGGCTGGTCGCGCTCTTCGTCAGGCGATGTCGTATGCTGTGCTCTTATTTCATGGTGAAAAATTCTCAGACAGAGGTCTTTTCCAGCCTGGAATCCAAGTAATCACCAAGTTCCTGGAATTCTGCAGATCGGAAAATCCCGCCGGTGCATTCAAAGCCGCCATTAGAAGGCGTGATTATGTCGCGAAGCGCTACGCCAAAGGCGGCTTTATGGCGTGATTAATATACAGTAATAGCTACTGTCTTTGCTATAAGTAGCCGTATCTACGAGTTAAGAATTTAGTATCACGATTTGGCATGAATGTTGCTCTATTTAACCTGCGACAATAAACTCTTTCCTCCTCAAAGCCGATCGGTCTGCCCCACCGATTCGGCTTTTTACTTTTAATGCGGACCTATTTGCCGTACCGAGTTGGCAGGGAAAATCCCACCGCAGAGACGCAGAGGTTTTGAAGCAATGAACAAAGCAGAAAAAACCAAAGCGAATAAATGAGCGCAAACCGGAATCCTAAAAGCCACTACTGGATGCCGGACCCGGACTCTAGACTTCCGGGACAGGCTTTGCCGGCATGACGACTTACTTACGCGGTTAACTATAATAATATATATTCTATTTAACACTCCCGAAGCTCAATCATTTCAGTATCTCTGTTCTGCCCCCTCAAGGTCCCGAAGTGGTCCCTTCCTCCCAAATGGTTCGCACCGAGCTCATTTCGGTGGATAGAGCCCCAGGCGCGACCAACTCTTGGCCGGCCAGTATATGTAATCGAGTCTGCCCTGGATGACGTTCAGTTGGACGGGGCCGAAATTTCGGCTGTCGATGCTATGACTGCGGTTGTCACCCAGCACGAAACAGTATCCGTGCGGCACTGTGATTTTGGCCACGTTTTGAGGCCTGGCCGAATCCACAATGATTGGGTAGTCGGCGGCTGCGTTCTCCTCCATTAGCATGCTCTGCGTGTCATCAGTCTTGAAATCCCAAGCGGACGCCGGAGCAAGAGGACGATCGAGCGGCTGGTCATTGACAAGGAGAACGTTGTCCTGAATTTCAACAGTGTCACCCGGCAACGCCACAATGCGTTTGACATAGTTAAGGCGGCGGTCGTCGGGGTAGGTGAAGATCACCACGTGGCCGCGTTGCGGCGCTTTTTTCTTCTACTTGTGACGAAGCGATCAGGCTGCCGACAATCCGGAAGAGGTTTCTCTCATAACGGTGTACGAGATACGCAAAATCATCCGTGCGACCGGCCTGCACCCGACCGATTATTTTCGCTTCCTCGACCACATCCATATAGCAGGTCCAGATCCATCCTGTGATTTTGCGATTTTAACCTCTCAGTCATTATGTACATCTGAAACCGGAAAAAGTTCCCGATAAAATTCAAACCAGGGAGTGCGCTGCGGTGGGCACGGGTCTAAAATAGGCGGAACGTCAACACGGTTTAAGGTATTTAAGCTCAATTATATCAACAGCTTCATACCGATTCTCCACCCAGCGCCCAAGCACGTTCTCTCTCAGACGAGAGCCAATGCTATGGGTTCCTTGTTTGCGCGCATCCCGGACTCCACGATGCAGATTGAGCAAAGTGGTTAAAGTGAAACGGCGTAATAGCCGAATTCTATGGAACACCCCGGGTGCGGGTGGATCATATCGTGTCCTGCAAACACTATATATAGGGAGCCGGTTAGTGGGCAGCGAAAACGTAGTTTTTCTTGAAATGATAGAGTGGTTCGATGAATCAGGCGATGAGATTGTACACAGGATTCCCGAACAGGGATCCGGGGACATAAAATTCGGCGCTCAGCTTATCGTCCGGGAAAGTCAGGCGGCCGTCTTCTTTTATGGCGGTAAAGCCCACGATGTGTTCGGTCCCGGGCGTCATACGCTCACGACTGCCAATATCCCCATTTTGACAAGGCTTGTAAGCTTGCCATGGGGATTCTCCAGCCCGCTAAGAGCGGAAATATATTTCGTGAATATGAAGGAGTTCACCAACCTGAAATGGGGAACGCGGGACCCGGTTGCGTTTCGCGATTCGCAACTCGGGCTTGTCAGGCTGAGGGCATTCGGTATTCTCAACATTCGGGTGATTCAGCCGGTTCTCCTCATCAACACTCTTATCGGCACAAAGGGGATGTATGCCACGGAGGAAATCGAAGAATATCTGAGCAGGGTCATCATATCCCGATTCAACGACTACAAGGGCGCAAATCTGGATTCGATCCTGTCTCTTCCAGGGAAATATGACGAAATCTCAACTGGCCTCAAAAAGCACTTGGCGGAGGATTTTAGTCATTTCGGGCTCGCTCTTTCAGAAATGTACATAAATTCGATAACCCCGCCTCCCGAGGTCCAGACAGCGATTGACGATCAGGGCCGCCTTGCCGTTTTAGGCGATCTGGACAGGCTGGTAAAAATGAAGGCCGCGATGGCTATCGAAAAATCGTCCCAGGCACAGTCCGGCGCCGCTACAGGTCTGGATATGGGAATAGCGATGATGATGCCGGGCATTTTTTCAGATGCCATGAAGGCGGCCAACGCCGGAGGGTCAGTTCATGTCGAATGTCCCTCATGCAGGCATTCCATTCCCAACGATTCCAGATTTTGCCCTTACTGCGGCCATCATTTGATCATCATCGAAAAGTGCTCGCATTGCCATGCCGACATTCCGCCCAAGGCCAAATTCTGCCCCCGGTGCGGGACCGCGATGACGGAAACAAAGCAGCCGGTGAAATGCCCGCACTGCGGAAGCGATAACCTGCCGGACTCCATGTACTGTAATAATTGTGGCGACAGACTCTAGCACTCAGAGTTGGCGCATAGAGCACCCTTGCCCTCAGTGCGGCGCTTCGGTCGTATTGGAGGAAACAGACCGTATTTTCCGATGCGCGTACTGCCGAAACCGGCTCTACATCATTCCGCGGGAGCATTTCAAATATTTTCTCACCCCAAAAGAAAGCACCTCGGACCTTCTCTTTCTCCCTTACTGGAGGTTCCGGGGCATGATGTTTTCTTTCGATGCGCTGAATGTCGAAAGCAGGATAATCGACACCAATATCCTGGCGCTTAAGCTGGGTTCGGCCCCGATCTCGCTAGGGATGAGGCCTCAGGTGCTGAAGCTCAGGTATGTTTCCCCGGGGATTACCGGAAATTTCCTTGATCCGCAGTTTCAGTTCAGAACACACCTGACCCATGGCCTGGAAAGTGACAGATCTCCGACTAAATGTGTTTCGCAAAAAATCGAAGCTTTTTTTATTGGTGAAACAGAGAGCTTGATCTACTCCCCGGTTTCGATCCGAGGGAATGTGCTCATTGACGCGATCCTCCAAAGTCCCATCGGCAATGCGGGTGAGAGTGCGCTGGAACTTACGGTCATAGGCCGCCATCCCGAAGACCAGCTCTCGTTTCTTCCAATGATGTGCCCTAGCTGTGGATGGGACCTGGAAGGGGAAAGGAATAGCCTCGTCCTTTTTTGCCGGAACTGCAACACCGCCTGGCAGTCATGCGGACCGGGTTTTGAAAGTGTGAATTTCGCTTTTTCCACGGCCAGGAATGGGGAGGATGCCGCCATATGCCTACCCTTCTGGCGGCTCAATGCGACCGTGACTGGATTAGAGCTAAGGTCGTACGCTGACCTGGCGCGCCTGGCTAACCTCCCCAGGGTCATCCAAAGTGCGTGGGAAGAGAAGCAACCGCATTTCTGGGTCCCGGCGTTCAAAATTCAGCCCGCTCTTTTTCTGCGCCTTTCAAAAAGCCTCACCACTCTTCAGCCGGAACTAGAGTCCGACTCACCACCGCCCAAATCGGGAATACTTCCGGTCACAATTCCCGCCGGCGAGGCCCTGAAGAGCTTGAAAGTCCTCCTTGCCTCATTGGTGGTCCCCAAGCAATTCATTTTTCCCCTCCTGCCGGGTCTGTCATTTTCGATGAACGATCAAATGCTTGTCTACCTGCGGTTCTGTCAAAGAGGTCAAGAGTTGATACAGGAGGATCTCAAAATGAGCATACAGGCAAGCGCGGTAACCTGGGGGCAATTGATTTGAATGCCGGCCGTCCGATTGACGGTTCAAGTGAATCGCGTTCATAGGGCGACGGATGTTTGCGGAAGGTTTGCAGACTCATTGCAGTCGCGTTAAAGTATAGCTCAAGATCGTTGAGGATATGGTTGAAATCGACTGACTGTAAAGACCATACACCAAGTAGGCATAATGATGAAGATAACCGATCATATTTCCATTCCCGAGGAGGAACTGAGCTTCACCGCGTCTCACAGCAGCGGACCAGGCGGTCAGAATGTCAATAAAGTGAGCAGCCGCGTGACCTTGTGGTTCGATGTGGTGAATTCGCCGAGTTTGTCGCAGGAGCAGAAGGAATTAATCCAGAGTCGTCTCGCAACCCGCATCGGTAAAGACGGAGTAATGAGGGTTATATCGCAACAGACCCGCAGCCAGGTAGAGAATAAGATACTTGCAATAGAGCGCTTCGCTGAACTGCTGCAGGACGCATTAAGGCAGGCCCCTATGAGAAAGAAGACGCGGGTTAGCAAGGGGGCTAAGCTCCGCCGGTTGGAGGAGAAAAAGCAGCACAGTACGTTGAAAAGTGAGAGGTCGAGAAGGGTTCCAGTCGAAGATTGAAGGTGCACGCCGGAGGGTGAAGGCAAATAGCTGCAGTCTCAAAAGTCCGTCATGAACAGATGCCCCCCGTGAATACACTTTTTTTGTTACGGGCAAGGCATGTCTTTCAGTAATGATGCCTGAGTTGGGCAATCAGGATGGAATCCAATTCAACTTTATAGACGATCCTATGTTCATCGTTGATACGCCGCGACCAGTAGCCTGACAAACCATGTTTCAGTGGTTCGGGCTTACCGCTGCCCTCAAACGGTGTACGTTGTACCTCCCTGATAAGCTTGTTGATGCGATCAAGGACCTTTCGGTCGGTGCTCTGCCAATAAAGGTAATCCTCCCAGGCGTGCTCCGAAAAAATCAGTCTCACTCGGCCAGTTCCCGTTCAGTGCCGCCGCCGGACTCGAGTTCGGCTATGGACGCAAGGAGCCTCCGTGCATTCCGAGGACTTCTCAGAAGATAAGCTGTCTCTTCGAGAGACTCGTAGTCCTCGAGGGAGATCATGACCACCGACCGCTGGTTCTTGCGTGTGATGATGATAGGGGTGTGATCATCACAGACTTTGTCCATAGTTTTGGCAAGATCGCTACGAGCCTGTGAGTAAGTAAGAGCATTCATCTGTTGTCCTCCTGTAACAGTCGGCATTGTACGACTTATTGTACAACATACCGGAGTTTCAAACAAGCCCGTCAAACCGATAGCCTTAGAACCGCTCTCCTGGCCGGGTTAAATTACTTATAATGTTAACAAGGTGAGCTCGCGGGTCACCCTCTGGTTCGTCGTGGTGAACTCCCCTAGCCTCTCTGAGGAGCAGAAGGATTTGGTGATGCGCAGCCTTGCAGGCCGGATCGGGAAGACCTCCGCCTGCAGACCCAACGCGGTCGGCCAACCGGCCGGCAGGCGCCCGCCTTTCGAGCGAAAACTCTCCGGATTGGAGCATTTTCCAGAATTCGCCTGGCGGCTGTTGATTCCTGGTATGTTCTGTAGTACGTTTAGAAATACTATAGGAGATACATTATGGGCAAAGTGCCGAATATGATTCCAATCAGCGACTTGAGGCAGGATGCGGCTAAAGTTCTGAAACTGCTCAGGAACTCAAAGGAACCTCTGGTGATTACGCAGAGGGGCCGTGCGGCTGCCGTAATGCTCAGCGTCGAGGCTTATGAGCGCTCAGAACGTGACACGGAACTTCTGCGCCTTTTGGCCAAAGGAGAAAAGGAAATAGAGGCGGGCGAGGGGTATGAACTGGATTCCGTCCTTGCCGAGGCCGATGCGCTCATTGCTGAAAATCCATCATGAAGGTCCGCTTTACTCCTTCCGCCAGGGTTCATTTCCTCGCTGCGCTCGCCTGCATTCGCCAGGATATCACGCAAGCGGCAGTCCACTTCCGCAACCGAGTTGAAAGCATTTTGCGGAGGCTTGAAGAGTTCCCGGAATCTGGAAGCATCATACCCGAGTTTCCGGAGCTACCGTACCGGGAGGTAGTCATCTCACCATACCGATTCTTCTACCGGGTCAAAGGAGAAATCGTCTGGATTGTCGCAGTCTGGCACGGTGCGCAGCTTCCTGGACAACCAATATCCTGAACGCGGGTGGGGGGGCCCGGATCACTGGATCCGGCCCGTCGGGACACGCCGTTTAGTAAGCTCCATCGACCAATTCAACTCCGTGGAGAGGGATGTATTACTGGTAACCTTCTGCGCTTCGCGCCGGATAGCCCGAGCCCACACCCTATTAAATGGTCAATAACGTTAACAAGGTGAGCTCGCGGTTCACCCTCTGGTTCGACGTGGTGAACTCCCCTAGCCCCTCTGAGGAGCAGAAGCAACTTATCTTGCGCCGCCTCGGCAGCCGGATTGGCAACCAATCGTTTCATTGAACTTCTGCAGGATGCACTGGAGCAAGTTCGGACAAAAAAGAAAACAAGAGTCGTCGAGGGGGCCAAACTCCGGAGGTTGGAGGAGAAGAGGCAGCGCAGCGGCGTCCTGAAGCACGGGAGATCGAAGACCCCAGTCGAGGATTGAAGCTGCCAATTGCCACCTTCCCATAACGCCATCTTCGCTCTGAAAGACGGAAACCCATTGGGCTGTCATCGACTAGGATCGTAAGACTTCCGGCCGGTAGACATCCAGGCGGACATCGTTAGAGGCGGTTTAGGAAAGTCCGTGGACGGAAGCTTAGAATCATTCTTTCGGCTGTTTTTTCTTGACTCTGTGTGGGGATGTATATACTATGTATCTATGATTTGTGTTCTTGATCCGGCAGCGAAAAAAGAGGAGCAAAATAGCCATGAGGGCGCAATTGAAGAAATGGGGAAACAGTCTCGCGCTTCGCGTTCCAACGGGGCTTTTGGCCGAGCTAAATTTGTCGGAAAACTCGACCGTGGATCTCAGGGTTGAGGATGGGAAGCTCATCATCGCTCCCATGCAAAAAAGGAAATGGAAATACTCGCTTGAAGCACTGTTGGCGGGTGTCACCGAAGAGAACATCCACCCCGAAACAGACTGGGGGAGCGCTGTTGGAGAAGAACTGTGGTGAGCCAAAAACTCTTTTTCCCAAGGCGTGGCGATGTTATCACGGTCGACCTCGATCCCGTGAAGGGGCATGAGCAGGGCGGACGGCGACCAGCGCTTGTCCTGTCGGCAGACGACTATAACCGGGTCGTCGGACTCGCTGTGGTCGTCCCGATTACGATGAAGGCAACGGGATACCCATTTGAGGTGCAGATACCCCAAAGATTCAAGGTTAAAGGAACGATCCTTGCCGACCATATCAAATGTATTGACTGGCGCGGAAGGAATGCCGAGCATTTCGACACCCTGTCTGCCGAAATTCTTGAAGAGGTCGGAGAAAAGCTGGGCCCGCTGATTTTTCCATGATTGTCCTTCAAAGCCACCCTTTTGTGTTAGAATTTTGGCAAGCAAGGGGTAATTAGCATGTCATCTAAAGGTACACAGGTCCACAAAGAGGCATTATCGCTTCCTCCTGCTGAGCGGGCAGAGATTGCAGAGCGTCTGTTGTCAAGCCCGAACCCGCCATCTCAAGAGGCAATGGACGAGTTGTGGGGAAAGGAGGCGGAAGATCGCCTGGATGCATTTGATCGCGGTGATATTAAGGCCATTTTCGCCAAACATGTTTTTGAGCAAGTGGACAAGAAGCCCCGATGAACGTGCCAGCCGCACATACCTCGTGGTTTAATCGAGGAGCTCCAGCATGTCTTTTTTCACTCCGAATATCGACAATCGTCCCGCGCACAATTACGTCGCCATTCGTACGAAAATGTCAGGACTGAACTGCTTTTAAGCTGATATCCTGTTATCATTAATTCAATGGCCGCTTGGGTCATTAATTTCCAAAGAAGGAATTGGACAGGAATGGCGCTGATCAGCATGCGTGACGTATGCATTGGCTTCGGAGAGCCTTTACTGCTCGATCATGTTAATTTTCGTATAGAGCGCAGGGAACGTGTTTGTCTCCTTGGGAGGAACGGGGCCGGCAAGTCCACATTGATGCGCCTGTTGAATGGTGAGCTTGCTCCGGATGAAGGCGAGATTGTGTATCTGCAGGGGGTGCGGGTCTCGTTTCTACCCCAGGAGGTGCCGCAGGAAATTTCGGGAACTGTATTGGAAATTGTGGCCGCAGGATTGGATGAGTCGCAAACCGCGATCTCCGATACCAGGAAAAGGCTCAATCGCGTGGAGAGAACGATCTCGCGTATGGATCTGGACCCCAATGAGCGGTTCGAAACCCTTTCGGCAGGGCTCAAGCGCAGAACGATGCTCGCACGAGGATTGGTGAGTGAGCCGGACGTGCTGCTGCTCGATGAGCCCACCAATCACCTCGACATCTATTCCATAGCCTGGATGGAAGAATTCCTGCTGCGCTTTGAAGGAACTCTGCTCTTTATCACACATGACAGGAAGTTCCTCCAAAGGCTTGCGACGCGCACCGTTGAACTCGATCGAGGGCGACTGATAGACTGGTCATGTGATTACGAGACTTTCCAGAAGCGAAAACAGGCTGCCCTTGCAACCGAAGCCGTACATCGGGAACGGTTCGACAATAAACTGGCTCGGGAAGAAGTGTGGGTCCGGCAGGGCATCAAGGCTAGAAGAACACGAAATGAAGGCAGGGTTCGAGAACTCGAGAAACTTCGTGAAGCCAGGCGCGCGCGTCGAGAACTCATTGGCTCCGTGCGCTTGAAAACCCATGATGCGGTCAATTCCGGAAAACTGGTTATCGAGGCGGAAGGAGTCAGCTATGGCTACATTGGGCAAAAGCCTATAATCGACGACTTCTCAACCTGCATCATGCGAGGTGACAAAACCGGGATCATAGGTCCGAACGGCTCCGGCAAGACTACTTTGCTGCGGGTACTTTTAGGGAACTTGTCCCCGGAACGGGGAGTGCTGCGGCACGGCGTCAATCTCGAGACGGCCTATTTCGACCAGCTTCGGGCCCAACTCGATGAAAATAAATCGGTGGCCGAAAACGTCGGCGATGGGAATGACACAATCCTGTTCAACGGCAGACCCCGGCACATCATAAGCTACCTCAATGATTTTCTGTTTTCACCGGAACGGGCCAAGTCCCCCGTCAGCACGCTTTCCGGCGGAGAGCGCAACCGGCTCCTGCTGGCGCGTCTGTTTACTAAACCGTCGAACCTGCTCGTACTCGATGAACCGACAAACGATCTTGATATCGAAACTCTGGAACTGCTCGAAGACCTGCTTCTGGACTACCGGGGCACGCTGCTGCTGGTAAGTCACGACCGGACTTTTTTAAACAACGTGGTAACGAGTACCCTGGCGTTCGAGGGCGAAGGCAGAGTCGGCGAGTACGTGGGCGGCTATGACGATTGGGAGCGCCAAAGCGGATCGGATAGACCGGTCAACCCTGGAAAGCCCCCTGTTACATCTGATAAACAGCGACCAAAAAGCGAATACAGGCAGACGATCAGCTACAAAGAACGGTGCGAGCTGGAAGATATACCGGGAATCATCGAACTTCTCGAATCAGAGCAGAAAGAGCTGTATAAATCCATGTCCGAGCCAACATTTTACCGGAAGAACGGCACAGAAATAGCCACCGCCAAAGTCAGGCTCAAGATCATCGAACAGGAACTCGATGAGGCATACCAACGCTGGGACGTCTTGGACATGAAGGCCAGGGACGCGGTAACTGTTCCGCTCACGAAGCGGCCGCAGCAGGGTTGCCGTAAATCCTCCACCTGATGGTTACGATATGATCCGAGCATTCTGAATTTGAAACCAATTTTTCTTTGCGGATAAGTAAGTTATCCTGGCGACTTGCGCTCCTTTTGATCCTTATTTGGACTCAAGCTTGCATTCCGCATCGTCAGGGGCCCGAAATGGTCGCGGTAACGGCCCGGTGTGATCCCCAGCGAGCGCAGGAAGGCTCGGCGCATCGGCTCGTAGCCAGCGAATCCGCAGGAGGAAGCAATTTCATCCAAACTCCGGTCCGTTTGTTCGAGTTGTCTGCGGGCGGCTTCAAGGCGCAGGGCTTCGACATAGCGCGCCGGTGTGATCGCGAGTTCTCGCACGAAGGCTCGAGCGAAGTTTCGGGGGCTCATTGCCGATCGAGCAGCCAAGGCTTCGACCGAAAGGTCCTGATTCAAATTTTCAACCATCCAAACCTGGAGTTCAAAAAGCGAGTTCCTCGCGGAAGCCTGAGCGGAAAGGGATACGCTGAACTGAGCCTGACCTCCCGGCCTCCGAAGGAACAGCACAAGGTTGCGCGCTACTTCGAGGGCTGCACCATTCCCGAGATCCTCTTCTACAAAACCCAGGGCAAGGTCCATGCAGGCGGTCACTCCGGCCGATGTATATACATGAGAGTCCTGCACCCAGATGGGGTTTGGATCGACCATCACCTCGGGGTAGCGCGAGGCAAGTTCCACGGCGTAAGCCCAGTGGGTCGTGGCTCGTCTGCCGTCCAGAAGGCCGGCCTCAGCGAGCAGGAACGCTCCCGTGCAGACCGCTCCCAACCGTCGGACCCGAGGGGCGGTGTTTCGCAGCCAGTTTAAAACCTCAGGATCAGGGACTGCCAGAGCCCCGGGCCCGCCGGCCACCAGCAGCGTATCGATTCCCGCGCCGATTGCCGAGTAGTGCCGGTGAGCGACAAGAGAAACCCCGGTCGATCCTTCGATGACAAAACCCTCCCCGGTGGTTGCGAGTTCGACCTCATATTCCGTTCCGCGCCTGCCCAGTAGCTGATTGGCGGCGGCAAAAACGGCCATGGGGCCGGCGATATCGAGCTCCATCGCTGGCGGCACAGCCACCAGGACCACTTTGCGCGTGCCGTGAGTGGGTTTCTCTTGTGCGGTTCGAAGGAGCAATCGGTGGATCAAAAATTCTCCTCTGCTTGCTAAGGATCAAGCGGATGCGGGTTGTGAGCCTGTAAGACAAGAGAATAACAAGATCGCTCCAGGTTCTGCAATGCAATTGTGGCAGAAATCGTGGGTTCTCTGACATTTCTGACAGAGCCCAAGAATGCTACTTATCTCCTGGACAGAGATTTTAGGGATGAGTATAGACAAGCAAAGATTCCAACACCAGACGGGACAGGAGAACCAAAAGATGAAGACCGCATTGATTTTGATCGATATCCAGAAGGATTATTTCCCGGGCGGACGCATGGAACTGGTGGGACCGCTCGAAGCAAGCCGGAATGCAGGTCGTCTGCTGGAAGTTTTCAGGGCCGAAAACCTGCCCATCGTTCACATCCGGCACTTATCGGTTGGTAAAGGGGCCGGGTTCTTTTTGCCGAATACCGACGGGATCGATTTCAACGAAAACGTGAAGCCGCTGCCCGATGAAACCGTCATCGAGAAGCACTACCCGAACAGCTTCAGGGAAACGGGGCTCGCCGCTTTCCTTGAACGGGAAGGGATCGACCGGATCGTCGCAGGTGGAATGATGTCGCACATGTGCGTAGATGCCACGGTCAGGGCCGCCTCCGATGCGGGGTATAAATGTCTGCTCGCACACGACGCCTGCGCTACAAGGGATCTGAACTTCGACGGCGTCGATGTGTCTGCAAAGAAAGTCCATGCCGCGTTTATGGCGGCTCTAGGTTCCGTTTACGCACAGGCCGCGAGCACCGGGCAAATCATCGATATTTTGAAACGACAGGAAAAGGATGGGCCACCCAGTTCATAATAGTAGATTGTGTGTGCTTCTCTCAGCAGTTCGGCCTTTCTGTGAATGGCTTATCTCCAGGTCCCGGTAACTTCGCTTTCCGGCCGCCTGCTGATTCTCCTTTAATAAGAGATTCAACGTCAGGATATGGATATATGGTAACCGCTCCGTGTTCAGGTAAACATCCTGAATCGATCGACGATCCATACACGCTGTAGACTTCTCTTCCCAGCATTCTAAGCAAGACTCCCTGCTCTGCCCGATGATGCGCAGTGTGTGTTATCCTTCTCAGCATAATCCAAGCTCTTGTTCTTTTAACATCAAAAAAGGAAACCTCGATTTCCCACCAGGCTTTATCCTTTTTCTTAAGAGCGGCAAGCCGCTTTCCACTATCTTCAGCATACCGTTTGATAAACTCAAGACGTGTTTCCGAATCAGGCAAAGGAGGCGCTCCAACATCAATGCCGAACATATTGCAAAACCACTTATTTTCACTCAAACACTGGTGCACCATGTGTTCGAGGGCATTTCTGTCTCTTTCGTCCAACGGATGAGGGCGAATTGGAAGATCATCGTCCATGAACGTGCTCCAAACGCTAAGGGTTTTTAGCCGTTCTGTCTCATAAGTGTTTACAAGAAAATCATATTCCATCTTTTCCTCCTTCTCTTGAGATGATTGGATGCTCCAGAACCAATTAGCGCGGGTGGCCCGGATAACTTGTTACCCCAGGCCGTCAGGGCGGAAGGCTTCGGTAAGTGCTATCGACCAAGTCGACCTTGATAGCGGATGAATTATCGGTCACCTCTTATGCTCTGCGCAGGGACAACCGAGTTGTCGGTGTCAGCCGTACAACTTATCTGCTACGCAGCAGACTTTTCAGAAGAGTATGGCTGTATAAGGACTTCGGCCGGTATGCCTAAGCCCGAGTGAAGCTTTCGTATCATGCCGATAGTGAGTGGCCGCTTCCGGTTCAGAACCTCGGAAACACGGGCACGGGTTCCGATAAATGGTTCGAGTTCCCGGCGGGAGAGTCCACGGCTTTCAATGTGGTATAGGATAGCTTCAACCGGGTCCGGAAGTGGGATCGAGTAATATTTTTCTTCGTAGGCTTCAATAAGGGTAGTCAATACCTCCAGTCGATCCCCTTCAGGAGAGTCGGGCACCGCATTAAAGAGGTGCTCCACCTCCTCCAGCGCTGCTTTGTAGTCATTTTCCGTTTTGATAGGGCGAACGTCCATTTTTTTAAACTCCAGTCAGACGGTGACAGCGTCGATGCGGTCATATTCTCGATGAGTACCCACAAATCGGATATAGACAATTCCGAACTCATATTGAATAGCAGCTACCAGCAGGTAAGCGTTACCTTTAATATTGAAAACCACCCGATTATTGGCCAAAAAGCTTGCATGCCGGTGATACTTCTTGATGTCTGAAGGAGATTTCCAATTAGCCTGTTTCACATCGGCGTGCCACGCCAACAGCGGCTGTTCGGCGTCCGTGTGCGTTTCCAAAAATTCTTTAAGTATTTTTCGAGAGATGATCAGCATTGGAGCAATGTATCAGGTTCCCACCATGGGATCAAGATTCTTTCGCCATTGTTTCGTGATGACTCCGCTGTCGATTAATATTAGTACAAATCGGCTCCCATGGCCGGGTTAAATTGCAGAAAATGTTAACAAGGTGAGATCGCGGATTACGTTGTGGTTCGACGTGGTGAATTCGCCTAGCCTTCTTCCAGAAGAAAAAGAGCTCATCATGAGCCGCCTTGGGAACCGCATTGGCAAGACCTCCCGCTGCAGACCCAACGCGGTCGATTTTCCGCGCTTCGCGAAGTAAATAACTGAGGGGTATGTACAACGACGTGGTATTCTTTTTCTCCAGTACTGTATGCAAGTTTGTCTCACGAAATACATAAGAGGTCGAAAAGGGTTCCCGTCGAGGATTGGACGTGCCCGTCCAGTTTGCAGCCGCTATCGATTTCGGTTCGCACTATTGAATTTTGTATGTTATGGTTATATACAAAAATAGGTTCTCCAACCAAGTAGATGGAGACAGCGTGCGTCTTGAGCAGCTATCTGCAAGCAGTGGTTTTGAGTGGGACGAGGGGAATTCCGAGAAGAATTGGTTCAAGCACCGCGTAACGCGCTCCGAGTGTGAGCAGGTTTTTTTCAATCTCCCTTTCGTAGCTGCAGATGATCAAAAGCACTCACATGACGAACCGCGCTACTACGCCTTGGGCCAGACCGACAAGGGAAGGATGCTGTTTGTAGTGTTCACGATCCGGGACAGTCTGATCCGTGTAATCTCAGCCCGAAACATGAATCGGGCAGAGAGAAGGATACACGATGAAAAAGAAAATTCCGAAATTCGAGAGTGAAGATCAGGAGCGGGATTTTTGGTCAAACCGGGACTCGGCTGAGTATATCGACTGGGGAAAGGCAAAGCGGTTTTCATTTCCCAATTTGAAGCCGTCCACCAGGACAATCTCTGTCAGGCTTCCCGAATCGATGCTCGATGATCTGAAGATGCTGGCAAACAAAAAAGACGTCCCTTACCAGTCGTTGCTGAAAGTCTTCCTGGCAGAACGCATCAAGGAAGAATTCAGGTCAGAAAAAGGCTAACCCATCGCCAGTGGACCGTTGTATGGAGTGCCGCTTGCCATTGTTTCCGGCCGAGTGCCCGCTATGCCCGGGCGCGTCTCCCATGGCCAGCTTAAATTGCAGAAAATGTTAACAGGGTGAGCTCGCGGATTACGTTGTAGTTCGACGTGTCCCTTGATAACCGCCGGATAGACGGGAGAGGCAACGTGTGTTAATAGTTTCTTTGTTCCATGGTGCGGCGGGCGCTAAATTTGGGCTCGACGCTGCTGACGAGAAAGCCATCAGCATTTTCTAAGACCTTGGCGCTCCTGCGGCAGGTGAGATCGCCGAACAGACCGGTCTGGCAACCGCATCATCAGTGATGGAAGAGATCTGTCAATGCGGACGTACACAAAACGAATTCTTTCGGCTCTGGGAGTTGCCATTGCCCTTTCCGCCGCGGTCTTTGGCTTTTACCTTTGGAAGGCCGCGCTCGTTGCATCCGGCTTCAAGGCAAAGTGTCTATGCTCGGATGTCTTCGTGTCCCGGCGGGACCCGGCGCCGGTGCTGGCCGAGGACTTAGAGCCGGTCGGGGCGCAATATCCCCTGCGGTTTGACGATGCCAAAATCGACTATAGGAAACGGACGGTCACAGCTTCCTTCTGGGGTTTTGCCGAAAGAAAGGCGATCTTCCGGGATGGACTCGGATGTACCCTGGTGATAGGAACCACGGAGGAGAAACTTAGATCTGAGACTATCCCTGTATCCAATATAGATACTCACGGAGATGGAAACGGAATCTGGCCGGATGGCGAGATGGTTGATACCGAAAAGCTGCCTCCCTCCGTTGACGGCACAAAGCTGAACGAGGCGGTCGAATGGGCCTTCCGGGAATCCGACCCCGGCCATCTTCGCAGAACAAGAGCGGTGGTGGTCGTCTATGACGGCAAAATAGTGGCTGAACGGTATGCTCCCGGTTATAACGCCGATACGCCGTTGCCGGGCTGGTCGATGACCAAGTCTGTTTTCGCCGCGCTGACAGGCATCCTCGCAGATGAGGGAAAGATCTCTCTAAACTCCAACGGCCTTTTGCCTCAGTGGCGTGACGGGCAAGATCCCCGAAGGGCCATCACACTTGATAATCTTCTCAGCATGAGCAGCGGGCTGGCTTTCCAGGAAGCTTATTCTTCCCCACTCACCGACGTGACCGTAATGCTCTTCGGGACCCACGATATGGCTTCATTTGCCGCTGACAAGCCCCTGGCAGCAGCTCCGGCTGCAAAATGGCACTATTCGACCGGCAACACGATCATCCTTTCAAAGGTGATACGGAACACGTTCGGTAACGCGCAGGCGGACTATCTCGAATTTCCCCGCCGGGCGCTGTTTGACCGTATCGGGATGAAGAGCGCGGTGGTCGAACCGGATGCTTCAGGAACGCTGGTGGCTTCGTCTTTCATGTTCGCAACCGCCAGGGACTGGGCCCGCTTCGGCCTTCTCTGTCTCGGGGACGGCATGTGGGGGAAGGAACGGATTCTTCCCGAAGGCTGGATGAAATACTGCACAACTCCGGCCCCGGCTTGCATTCTCAAAGACTACGGGGCGGGCTTTTGGCTGTATGTTCCCCGCGAGTTCAGAAGCGGGAAAGAACCATGTGTCGACATTAGCTGCGATACCTATCATGCAGTTGGATACGACGGTCAATTCGTGACGGTTATTCCTTCCCGAAAGCTTGTAATTGTCCGCCTCGGGCTGACACATACATATGAGACATGGGTATGGGACCAGGAAGAACTGATCAAACGAGTATCAGATGCAGTGAGCAGTAAACAGTGAGCACACGGATTAACCCTGTGGGTGACCAGTTGATTCAGGTTGGAGTTGTTGGTCAAAGTATAATTCTTTGGATCGAAAACAGGAGGTCACCGTGGCCGAACGGATGACGTTTTGGGGCGTTGGCCCTCGACTGGCTTTACTATCTTTTGTATATTCGATCATCCCCATCTTTCTCACTCTCTATTATCCGGAATACTTTGTTATCACTTCGATTCCCGCGTCTGTGTTTAATTTCGCGGGGATCATTCTTCTGGCGGTCGGAATACCCTTTTGGGCCCTATCTGCTCGAACGGTTGCGAGGGGCTTCAAGGATGGCGTCCTCTGCACCCGGGGGGTGTATTCAATCGTAAGACATCCAGTGTATTCTTCTCTCATCGTCTTCGTCATTCCCGGCTTTCTGATGTTTTTCCGGTCATGGGCATTGCTCACGGTTCCATTCTGCACATATCTCATTTTCAAAAGGCTTATCGGTAGAGAAGAGAGCTACCTGGAGGAACGGTTTGGAGAGGAGTATCTCAAATACAAATCAAGATGTAATGCTATTGTTCCGACAATGTTTCTATTTCAGTTCGATGATACTGAAGAACGGCCCTGATCCAAGGATCTTCTGTAAGCCTTCCATTCCGGACAAAAATAAGTATGAACCTTCCATAATACTCCAATGAATGAGCAAGGTCTCGCTTCGGCTTTCTTCCGGAAAGAGCATTCCTCACAGCGTGTTTTCTTGTCATCGGTCATTTTATCTGTCCTTGCATCACGCTCGTCACCGTCCAACCACCAGGACTACGAAGCTGCCATCGACTATCGTTGGCCGTGTTTTCGGATCCGTGGTCGGAGCAAACTCTGCCGTGGGCAGGTAGATGTTGTGACTCTTGGGATCGATCGCCAATGTGCGCGCTCCGACCTGTGTGGTGACGGTTTCGGCAACCTCGAACTTCCCCGGAGAAGACTCCCGCGCAATTGTCAGCGTGCCATCCCCATTTGCACTGAAAGCCAGACCCAATTCAGGATCGAAACCGTTTCCGTCGACACGCTCACCGATGGGTACCGTTGAGATCACTTTGCCCGATTCCACATCGAGAACGGTCATGAGCTTATTGTGGCACCCGGAAAAGACCCTGTGGTGTTCTCGATCGATAGCCATTCCCGTGGGTTCTTCGCCAGGTTTAAGCGAAAAGCGCTTCGTCACCGAGAGCTTTTGGCTGTCTATTTCGGCAACCTCGCTCGTGTTTTCGATATTCACGTAAACTTTGCCTTTGCCGTCAGCCGTTGCAAACTCGGGCTTACCGTCGAGCGCAATGGTTGCAACAACTTCCCCGGACGCGGCATTGAATACGGTTGCATCATGACTGCGGCCATTGAACGTGAATACCAGTTTGGAGAAAGGATCGTACAGAATAGCATCGGGATTTGCACCGGTTTTTACCTGGCCGATGACTTTGAGGGTTTTCAAATCGAAAACGGAGGCTGTATCTGCTCGTCCGTTGCTGGCAAAGCCTCGATTGAGTTCAGGGGCCACGGCAATTCCGTGAACACCAGGAGTGTCCGGAATATCTCCAAGCTGCTTGCCGGTTTCGATATCTACCACCATGACGTGGGTGGAGTGGGAAATGTAGAGCCGACGGGCCTCGCTATCCACCGTCAGGTAGTCCCAGCCGCCTTCGCCGCCGAGTTGGAACCTATTGATCATGTGGTAGTAAGGATGCGCCGCATACACTTGCGTACTAAGAAGCAGGCCGCAGAGCAACAGGAACGCCTTCATGCCATTACTTTTCTTTAAAGGATCAGCTTTCCCTGCCAAATTCTTAGCTTTCGTCTATGCGGCCATTTTCGGCTGCCAGAGGGCAAAGGCCGCGCCGGTCGGATCGACGAGCATGCTGTAAAGTCCCATGCCGGGAATTTCCGTGACATCGGCGAGGACCGTGGCGCCGAGGGATTTGGCCTTCTCAGTGGAGGCTGCAATGTTGTCAACCAGGACGTACGGCACCCATTGAGGCAGAGCATCCGGCATGGGGCTCTTCATCATGCCTCCACCCGTCCCTTCGCCCACATTAATAAGGGTATAATCCATGCCGGGCACATCCTCGAGTTTCCAGTCAAACAATTCTTTGTAGAAGTTCTTCGCCTTCGCCGCATCCTGCGTATGCAGCTCAACATGCACGAACGGGTTTGCCATGACTTTTCTCCTCGTATGACAGACTTGTTAACAACACTACGATACGTGCGTGAAGGACTATCACCAGTCCCTTAGCGATCCACCTCGCGTAGCGCGGAAGGCCGACGCCGATCGTGCCTGTCATCCACGTGGATAGGCTACGGGAGGCCTTCTTAACATATAGTTATCCGTTCTGGGTCTCCCGTCAAGTGGAACAGTGCACAAGTCCAATCGAATGCCGGGTCATTTCCTGGGCTCGGACGACTTGAATGCTTCTTGAAGCGCGGAGCAAATGTCCTGGTCAAAGTTGCAACGCCTTTTATCACCCATGGCCAACCGTTCTGCCGGTGCGCTGTGAAGTCAGCGGACTGGTAGAGATTTTGATATGTTAAGTTTTTAGCGCTTTCCAGATTTTAAGAGGAGAGTTACCGTAACATTCGAACATGTTACTTTTACCTTTCTTCCTTTACTGAATAATGCAGCCAGTCCAGAGTGATCGGTTCCGGTGAGGGGAAGCGCTGTTTCACAGCCCTGACGAGAGGGAGCCCACTGGACTTTTGGGAATCTTTGCCGCCACAGCCTTGCGTTTTGAAGTCCCTGAGAAGTAATTAGCGTTGCGGGTGAGTTGGAATTGACTTGGCCGAATTTCCAGCAGGAGGCTTCTTTTTAGATGGCTGACCCTGCCAGGACCACCGCTGATTGTACTTCAATAAACCCATGAGGAGTCATATCTTATGTCGGAGGAATCGATCAAACAACAACAGAGTCTTAGCACGAGTGAGGCCCGCAAGCTGGCCACCACCACCAAAACGGTCCCTCAGATGGAGGCGATCACCCCCCGCTGGTTGCTGCACATGCTGCCCTGGGTGCAGGTGCAATCGGGAACCTACAGGGTCAACAAGGTGAAGGTTTCGTTCAGGGAAGAGAGTAAGTTCGACGAATCGGCTCGGGCGCTCCTTTCAACCCGGTTCGATTCCAACAACTACGAAGTGGGGGCAATGATCATTAAAGAGGGAGAAGATCTCGGTAAGCTCTTTCTCGTGGCCTGTGGCAATGCGGAGGTGACCAAAGTTGGAGCCCACGGGAAGAGATTGAGAGTCACTTTGCTTCGTGAGGGAGATTACTTCAGGGGGAGTTCCCTGATCGATGAAGATGCCTCGACCACCGTAACGGTGATTGCGCTCACTCCATGCACCATTGTCTCCCTCGACCTGGAGCGTCTTGCCGGAGTCCTGGAAGAGGCCCCTCAAGTGGGAAAACTCGTTAAATACATGCATGAAGAGCATACAGCACGGGATGAACTCTCCCGGAGAAACATCGCCATCTCATCTAGTCATAAGGGCGAGGCTGCACTGCCCGACACCTACATCGACTATGAAAGCGAACCCAAGGAGTACCCTCTCAGCATCGTGCAGACCGTCGTGCGTGTCCACACCCGCGTGAGCGACCTGTATAATGACCCCATCGACCAGTTGCGCGAGCAGTTGCGCCTCACCATCGAAGGCATGAAGGAAAAGCAGGAATGGGAGATGCTGAACAATCCGGAATTTGGCCTCCTTAACGCGGTTGAACCACGCATGCGCATTTCGACCCGAAGAGGGATGCCGACGCCTGACGATCTGGACGAGTTGATCTCCAAGGTATGGAAAAAGCCGGCCTTCTTTCTGGCCAACCCCCGTAGCATCGCTGCCGTGGGGCGTGAGTGTACCCGGCGGGGTGTTCCCCCACCAACGATCACCATGTACGGCGTACCTTTCTTCACGTGGCGCGGCATTCCCTTCATTCCATCCGACAAGATTCCGGTTGACGACGGAATGAGCAGCATTCTTCTCCTTCGCGTCGGGGAAAAGGAGCAGGGAGTGGTGGGTCTCCACCAGGCCGGCATTCCGGGTGAACAGATGCCAAGTCTTTCCGTGCGGCTTATGGGCATCGACAGCAAAGCCATAGCATCCCACCTGCTTACTCTGTACTTCTCCGTGGCAATCCTCGCGGAGGATGCACTGGCTATGCTGGAGAACGTGGATATTGGGTATTGGCACGATTATCCTTAAGAACTTGCGAAGTGCCATCAAGATATCGCAAGGGGTATCTTCCATTAGCGCCGATAGTCCTTAGCCAAACATTTCACTTGAGGTTTGATTATGGTTGCGAAAGCGTCCGGCTTCCCTCCTTCTCCACGGAGAAATGAGATCGTGCCCGTTGACGGCCCCGATGTAATTCGGGATCCGCAACTCATCGCCAGGATCGCCAATGAGCTTTATCAAGAGGCTCCGAAGTTCACCCGAGAGGTTGAAAACCTGACCGAAGATTTTGCCGGTAATAAGAACCGGATGGGTTGGCTCCCAAGCAGTGAGACGGATATGCGGGTCGAAACGATTCCTCTGGAGAGATTTCCATCGGTTGGTTTGAAGCAAGGGAGCACCCTTCCCCCCGCAACTTCCGGGGTGGCAGCCGTGCCCTTAGAGGAGACCGGGATGGCGGGGATGGCCCTGGAAGAGGCCGGAACCACCGATCCCCTATCGCGTGTCGTGCCTGATTATTGTGGTCAGTTCCTAGAGATTCCGCCATCCAGCAGGGTGTCATTCCAGTTCCTGGAGGACCTTAAGGAACACTACTTTTTGCCCAAGAGTCCTCCCTCACCGGGTGGCGCATTGCTGCCCGGGGTCGGTGCAGAGCCACAATCCCCCCCAATGTATCTCGAGGGAACTGGTTATGTCCCCCAAAAACTCCTCCGGGGGGAGTTCCGTCTGGTGGAGCTTTTCGATCAGGGTTTTTTGAACCCTGCTTCTCCCCATTATCCCAAGGGTTATCATGATTACTATTTCCTGCCTGAATTGCGTGGACCCTCTGAGTTGGCCTCGCCACCCCCTCCCCGGCATTATGGATTGTTCGATGTGGAAGCTATTCGTAAGGACTTTCCGGTGCTCCAGCAAGAGGTCCATGGCAAACCGCTTGCCTGGCTGGACAATGCTGCCACCACGCAGAAGCCCCAGGCTGTCATCGATGCTGTCTCCAGCTTTTACGAGGAATATAATTCCAACATTCACAGGGGGGCCCACGAGCTGGCGGCCCGGGCAACCGATGCCTATGAGGACGCGAGAAAAAGAGTCCAGGAGTTCATCGGGGCAGGCAGCGCCCAGGAGATCGTCTTTGTGCGCGGGACGACGGAGGCCATCAACCTCGTGGCCCAGACCTTCGGCAGGCGATTCATCGGATCGGGTGATGAGATCCTGGTGACGGAGATGGAGCACCACGCGAACATCGTGCCCTGGCAGACGCTGTGCGAAGAAATCGGGGCCGTTTTGCGTGTGGCCCCTATCAATGATCTCGGCGAAGTGGTATTAGAGAGTTACGACGACCTGATTGGCCCCAAAACCAGGCTAGTGGCCGTGACACATGTTTCCAATGCCCTGGGGACGGTCAACCCCGTTGAGATCATGACGAGAATGGCTCACGCAGCGGGCGCACGGGTCCTGGTGGACGGCGCCCAGTCCATTCCTCACATCCCGGTCAATGTTCAGGAAATGGATTGCGACTTTTTTGTCTTCTCCGGTCACAAGCTGTTCGGGCCGACGGGCATAGGGGCTCTATACGGAAAGAAAGATCTGCTGGAATCCATGCCCCCGTGGCAGGGAGGGGGAAGCATGATCTCCGACGTGACATTCGAGAAGACCGTCTACAACACTGTGCCGCACAAGTTCGAGGCCGGCACCGGGTCCATTGCCTCCGCAATTGGGCTCGGAGCAGCCATCGACTATCTGGGGCGCATCGGGTTGCCCACTGCCGCACAATACGAGGAACAAGTCCTCGAATACGCCACCAAGGCTCTTTCTGAAATCCAGGGATTGCGCCTGATCGGGACTGCCCCGAACAAGGTGAGCGTCCTCTCATTCATTCTGGAAGGCATCTCAAACGAGGAAGTTGGAAAGCTCCTGGACAAGGAAGGCATTGCCGTGAGAGCGGGCCATCACTGCGCTCAGCCCCTTCTGCGAAGATTCGGCCTCGAGAGCACTGTACGGCCGTCCATTGCTTTTTACAATACTTTTGATGAGATCGACAGACTTGTTGCCGCCATTCATGAGATCAAGGCACGAGTCAACGGGACCGATCGTTATGGTCCGCCCCGCCGTGCATGATTTGGTGGTATACGAGCTCTTAGGCTGAAGGTTTCACCAGCAGGTCACCGCGGCAAAGCTGGTCAAAAATGACGATGGCAAAGGTCAGAAGGCCGATGAAAGTCGCCAGCATGGCCGTCAGCATTACGTGCAGGCGAATGCTGGTGAAATAAAAGAAACACGAGACGGTGAGACTGAGGAAAGCCATCAAGAGAACGATCCCCAACAACTGACCAGACAGGCTCTCACTTACTTGTTCAATACAGTGACGCCACCTTCCCTTAATCAGGGAGGTGGGCGACGGTATGTTCAACTGGCTGTTCGAGATGCCCGCGTGGCCACATATGCCTTCATTATCGTGAGTGGCATTGTGGTTGTTTAGCCAGGCAGAAAGTAAAACATGACGGCCATAATAACGTAAACCGTGATTAACTGCACCCCCTTAAACCAGTTGGCTTTACCGTCTGCTGTCACCATGATGCCAATCAACACGGTCAAGAATACGGCGTCCAACAGGCCCCGGTCAAACACAAGATTGAGGGGCTGGGGGGTCATGAAGTAACTTGCCAACACCAATACCGGGGCCACGAACAAGGCTATTTGGATGGAGCTGCCGATGGCTATGGAAACGCTGAGGTCCATGCGGTTTTTCACCCCCATGACCACCGCGGAGCTGCTCTCAGCCGCCCCGCCGACAACGGCCAGTACAACGATGCCGATAAAGGCCTGAGACATGTCCAGGGCCTTGGCGGTTTCCTCCACCGCTCCCACCAGGATCTCACTCATGAAGGCCACAAAGATCGACGTCAAGAGGAGGGTGAGCAAGGCACGGGACAGGCTCCATCTGTCCTCGGTGCTGTGTTCTTCCACTTTACCTATGCTCCTAAAAAGATCGGGATGGGTTTTCAACATAAAGAGCAGGCTCAGGAAATAGGTGGCTAACAGCATCACCGCGACTGCCAAATTGACATATTGCTCGTCCTTAATGGTGTCAGTGGTGACAAAGTCATGGAACGTACTGGGAATGGTCAGGCTGATAACCGCGAGCAGCATCATTGTCATGTAATTGCGGGTGGCTGACAGGTTAAACTCCTGGATGCGGCGCTTCAACCCTCCTGCAAGAAAGGCTGCCCCCATGCCCATGAGCATGTTTGCCAAAATGGCGCCGATAATAGAAGCTTTGACCATATCAAACAGCCCGGCCTTGAGGGCCACCAGCGCAATGATCAACTCTGGGGCATTGCCGAACGTCGCGTTTAGGAGTCCCCCAACGGTATCCCCGGTATATGTGGCCAGCTGATCGGTGGCCTCTACCAGCAGTGCGGCTAACGGAAAAATGGCCACCGCGGCCAGGAAAAACAGCAAAGGCTGAGGTACACCCCCGATCTTGTCGAGGATGATGGTCAGGGGGATGAAAAGCAGGGCCAGCCCATAAAAAATTTTCTGGAGGATTTTCAAAGGATTCTCCTTCTAACAGATCCTTCTGAACCTTTCCCTCTAACCGGAATAATGTACCAAGTTGTGCGCCATGCATCCAAACCACATTCAACTTTCCTGGCAAACCTACTTGGAGTCCTGAGGTAACATTAAACAGCATGCAATTCTTCCGGATTTATGGTTTGACAACCTCCAAGGCTAAAGCCTGGGTTACATCCAGCACCATCTGGTCCCCTTTCTTGATTTCCTTCAGACGCTTTACTTCCTTGCTGACGTTATACGTATGGGTCTCGCCTGCAGGGTTTTTCAACGTTATGGTCCTCTTCTTATAATTGACATTCTCCACGTCAGCCTGAACTTGAACGGTTTCGGTAATTATGCCTCCGGGCATCTTTCCCTTAGGGGCCAGTGAAACCTTCCGTACAACTTCAGCACCGGCAGGGGCATCAGCCTTCCTCGCGTAAACCACCAACTCTTCAACGTACTGAACCTTGACTTTGTCTCCCACGAGGACCTGATCCAAATTCCTGGCGTTCTTAGCATTCACCGGAAGTTCTTTGCCCTTCTCATCTACAAGCACAGCGATCTTTTTGACATAATCAATAGACTTGACAGTGCCCGACCATTTGGTCACCTGTACAGCTATGGCTGCAGGTTTTTCCGTTTTTAGAGATTTCAGCTCGGTTGCCATTGCGACAGAGTTGAACCCTGCGGCCAAAATTAATGTTAGAATTATGTTTTCCCATTTCATAGTGTTTTTCCTCCTTCCAAATTGGAAAATTCTCTCAAATTTTCATGGCTGAATCATTTGCACAACATTATGAACCACGTCACTTTCCCGAGCTCAGCCGCTTTTTCCCCGAAGTTCAAGTCCTTTGGTCATTCACGATGATGACAAGAAAGCTCAACATTGGTGTGTTCAAAGGCCGGACAATCAGCCTCATACCACCTCCTTCATTATTTTAATAATCGTGTCCTCCACTTCCTGCGCTACCCCTTCAAGTTGCGGCACGTTGAACATCGTCAGAAGAGTTGTTGGCTTTAAAGTGGCCAGAATAGTCTTGCCGCCATCCTCGTAAATGGAAATACGGCAAGGCAGTGCGGTGGAGACGCTCATGTTTTGGTCGAGAACTTTCTTGGCCTGTTGCGGCTGACACACTTCAAAAATTAGGCATTCGTGGGCGAACTCCACGCCCTTCTTGGCCATAGTCTCTTTGAGGTTGTGTACCTGCATGACGCCAAAGTGATTGGCCTGGACCGCTGCCTGCAAGGCAGCCGCAGCCGCACTCACTGTTTTGTCGGTGGATAATTTGATCAGCATAGGTTTCCTCTCATGTTTAACAGTTCTCTCCACAAGCGGCTGGTGAACGCACGATTATTTCTTGGAGAGTTCCCTAATTGCGGCGGACCAGCCAGACCACCACCGGAACGCCGATCACCTTGCAGATCCCCATTCCTCCGCCTGACCATCAACCCCTTGGACCGCATTTGGCGCTACGGGAGCAGTCGGACCCGCCCGGTCGCAATCTCGCACACCGGGCCAACCAGCTTTATGTGGCCCGCGGCCATTCACGCACGGCCCTCAGGCGTCTCAAGGAGTTGGCGCATGGACCAACGGACGATTTGCTTGCCGCGTTACGTAGCAAACCCTAGGAGCCTGTCGGAGAAATGGCATTTAGAGCCGTTTTCTGCTAATATGGCCCCACTATGGAAAAGACATTCAAATCTTGTGACCGGAAACAAATGTTGCTGCTCCCCCCTTCGCTAATGGATT
>JBKQTS010000020.1:0-6955 GCA_052143075.1 Syntrophobacteraceae bacterium
AAAATCCTGACAAAATTTCAAGAAACTCGATGTTAGTTTCACAGAGGTGACCAAAAGAATGCGCTGCAAGGGGTTTGGAAGCATTGATCTCCCCGCAGTCAATACCACCCTGCCGTTTTCCCCTAAATTATCGCGAAAGCTTCTGTCTGAGCTGCTAACGTGCAGTTTTTTTGAATTTTGGCAAGCATATCGGCCGAAGCTACTTCTTTCCTCTGTGATCTCGGCGCCTCTGTGATGAAATCCTGTCTTTGCGTTTTTCAGCGAGTGCAAGTTTGAAAATGACCAGCCGGTCACTTTATCAGTTTGACAAAACCGGTCCTGCGTCTATAATGACCACATGGTCATTTTCCAGGGATGCGAGGACCCAATGTTTGCGAGCGAGACTTTCAATAAGCTTGATGAAGGCAAAAAGAGCAAAATCCTGGATGCGGCCGTGGATGAATTCTCACGCCACGGGTTCCGGCAGGCGAGCGTCAATCGCATGGTGGAACGGGTCGGCATTGCCAAGGGATCTCTTTTCCAATATTTCGGCAGCAAGGAAGGCCTCTTCCACGTTATCTTCAACTACGCGGTGGAGCTTGTAAGGCAATCGCTGCGGCAGGTGAAAAAAGAGACTTCCAGCGCGGATTTTTTCGAGCGAATAAAAGAGAGCATGCTGGCGGGAATCCGCTTCATCGAGCGCCACCCCAGGGTCTATCGAATCTACCTCAAGATGATTTTCCAGGAAGACTTCCCTCTTAGGGCGGAGTTTTTGCAGCAGGTACACCTTTTTTCGGCGGAGTACCTGCGTCCCGCAGTAGAGGCGGGGATCGCGAGGGGGGAAATCAGGGCCGACACGAACATCGAGATGGCCGTTTTCATGCTGGACGCTCTGATGGACCGGTTCCTCCAGGCTTACTGCGTTCCCTTTCTCGATGCGGGGGCCGGCATATACGAGGCGCCGAGGGACGAGTTGGAGCGCAAGGTCGATGAGTTCATAAAGTTGCTTCGGATCGGGATGGGCGGGGAATGGAGCGTCAGTCCGGGTGAATCGGCGGGACAAGAATATGTTCGAACCACAGTATTTTAAAAAACTCGGCCTGGAAGACATCTGTCATAAAGTCGCGGAAGGGGAGAGGCTCACGATTGCAGACGGTGAGAGGCTTTTTGCCTGCCCGGACATGAACGCCATCGGTTCGCTCGCTCATCAGGCCAGGACAAGGCTTCACGGAAATACGGCCTACTACGTCGTAAACCGCCATATCAACTACTCGAACATTTGTGTAAACGGCTGCCGCTTCTGCGCCTTCAGCAGAAAAAAAGGCGACCCGCTTTCATTCGAACTCTCCGAGGATGAAATTTTCGATAAAATCTGCGCGAACGGAAAAGGTTTGACAGAGATACACATCGTGGGAGGCTGCCACCCCGACCTTGGTCTTTCTTTTTTTGAGAACCTTGTCCGGAAGATACGCGACACAAAGCCGGATGTCTTTATCAAAGCGTTTACAGCGGTCGAGATCGCCCATTTTGCAAAAAATGAGGAGACATCTGTCAAAGATGTTCTTGCCCGTTTGAAATCGGCCGGGGTTCAGATGCTTCCAGGCGGCGGGGCCGAGGTGTTCAGTGCCCGCGTAAGAGAGCGCCTTTGCCCTGAGAAACTGGACGGGAATGGCTGGCTCGATATTATGCGCCAGGCTCACGAAATGGGAATAAAAACAAACGCTACGATGCTCTACGGGCATATCGAGACTGTGAGGGAGCGGCTCGATCACATGGCGGCGCTTCGCGAGCTTCAAGATCGGACGGGCGGTTTCGTCTGCTTTATCCCCCTTACGTTCCAGCCGGCGAATACCCTTCTTAGCCATCTTCCGCCGACGACCGGGGTCGACGACCTGAAAACGATTGCCGTGAGCAGGCTGATGCTAGACAACATCGCGCACATCAAAGCCTATTGGGTAATGCTCTCGGTCAAACTCGCCCAGACCGCCCTCTACTTCGGCGCGGACGACTTCGACGGAACGGTGGTCGAGGAGAAGATCGGGCACATGGCGGGGGCCGAGTCTCAGCAGGGAATGACCCGCCTGGAGATAGAGAGCACCATCCGGGATGCGGGGTTCGAGCCGGTGGAACGGGACAGCCTGTTCCGCAAAGTGCCAAGGGCGACTGTCATAAGGTCCTGACATTGTATGGTTGAGCTATGATTGAAAACGGCAGGTTAAATATAGATCAGGCTTGGGAGCTCTACCGGAGCGGCGATTTTCATGCGCTGGGCAGGATGGCTCATGAGGTGCGCCTGAAAAAGCATTCCGAACCGGTAGTCACCTACGTTGTTGACCGTAACATCAACTACTCGAATGTCTGTGTGTGCGGGTGCCGTTTCTGCGCGTATTTCCGGCCCCCGGGCCATAGTGAATCCTTTGTCCTGAGCAGGAAGGAACTTTCCGAAAAAATCGAGGAAACACTAAGGTTGGAAGGGACGCAAATCCTGTTGCAGGGCGGGCTCAATCCCGATCTGCCGCTCTCTTTTTACGAAGAGATGCTGAGCTTCATAAAGTCAAAATATCCGATTCACATACATGCCTTCTCACCCCCGGAAATCGTGTTTTTCAGCCGGCTGGAGGGTATCGGCCCGGGCGAGGTGATCTCGAGGCTGCGACTTGCCGGACTGGACTCGATCCCGGGTGGGGGCGCCGAAATCCTGGTCGACTCGGTGAGGCGGCGCGTGTCTCCGCGCAAATGTTCAACGGCCGAATGGCTGGCCGTCATGGAGGAGGCGCACTCTCAGGGCCTTCGCACGACCGCCACCATGATGTTCGGCCACGAAGAAGCGCCGGAAGACAGGCTCATGCACCTTTTTGCCCTGCGTGATCTTCAGGACCGTACCGGAGGTTTTACCGCTTTCATTCCGTGGGCCTTCCAGCCCCAAAACACTGCAATCTCCCGGGAACCTGAAACTGCAGTCTCATATCTACGGCTCCTTGCAATCTCCAGGCTTGTTCTGGACAACTTTGACAACATTCAGGTCTCCTGGGTGACAATGGGTCCGAAAGTCTCTCAGTTGGCCCTGTTTTTCGGCGCCAACGATTTCGGGTCCACAATGATCGAAGAGAATGTGGTCGCGGCCGCCGGGGTTCATTTTCGCCTTTCGGCCGAAGAGATTCACAGGATAATCCAATCCGCCGGTTTCCAGCCTCGGCGGCGCACGATGGCTTACGAGCTGCTCCCGGTTGAACGCGTCCGGTCATAGATGGGCAGGGAGAGCGACGAGAAAGAAGAAGATTATATGAACGGGCTTTCGCCAGGTCTCAAACCCCCTGAGATCCACAGAGCCGAATGGGTCGTGCCGGTTTCGAGTTCGCCCGTGCGCAATGGCGCCGTATTGACCCATGGGGGCCGGGTTATAGCGGCGGGACCATTTCCCGCCGTCCGGAGGGACTCACCTGCGGGCGCCCGGTTGACCGATCACGGCCGAGCCGCTCTTTTCCCTGCACTGGTTAACGCCCATACGCATCTGGAACTCTCAGCCCTCAGGGCCAAAATACCCTTTCCGCAGCCCTGTTTTCGCGAATGGATCGAACTTCTGTTCGCACTTCGGGCCGGCATGGAATCGAACTCTGTCGATGAGGGCCTGCGCAGCGGCGAAGCGGAGCTTTTAGCTGGCGGAACGGGGCTTTGCGCAGACACAACGAACGGCGGGGCAGTAGAGTACGAGAGCAGTGCAGGGCGAAACGAGATGGATTCCGGCTGGCGGTCCCGGTTCCCAAGCCCCGAGCGGCGGATTTTCCTCGAGTTGCTGGGATTCAATCTCGACTCCGTTGCGGCGGCCATGCCTGCCTCGGCTGTCGAGATTTTCGCTGCAGGCGCTGCCATACCGGTCCCTCACTCGGTCTATTCCGTTTCGCCGGCGATCATCGCAGAGTCCAAAGAATGGACGAGGGCGCGAGGGCTTCCTTTTTCGATTCACGTGGCAGAACACTTGGATGAGATCGAATTTCTGCGGAGCGGAAAAGGTTTTTGCCGCGAACTGCTTGAGAGGGTAGGGCGTTGGGACCCGGCGTGGACACCGCCCGGGAAAACCCCGATCGAATACCTCGACCGCCTCGGCGCACTCGATTCCCGCACGCTCCTGGTGCACGCAGTGCATATGACCGAAGCGGATTGGGCGCTTGCAGTGAAAAGGGACTGCACCGTGGTTTTCTGTCCGAGGAGCAACCGGAACCTTGGTTCAGGCAGGCCGTGGATCGAGAAGGCGCTTTCACTCGGCATAAGTTGCGCGCTGGGAACCGACAGCCTTGCCAGCAACACGGACCTGAACCTCTTTGCCGAAGCATCCTTTACTCTCGATAACCATCCCTCGATCGATCCTCAAAAAGTGATCGAGATGATTACCATCAATCCCGCCCGGTCGCTCGGCTGCGAAGACAACTTCGGCAGCATCGAACCGGGAGTGAAAGCTCATATGCTGGCCATCGAAATCCAATCAGGCATTGGCGAATCGAATCTGGCTGAAGCTGTTATTCAAACCGGGAAGGAAGGAGCCTGGAAATGGGTGAACTGAATGCAAAGCTAAGGCTTGGAAGGATCGATTTTCTAAACGTGCTTCCCGTCTACTATCCGCTTGAAGCAGGCATAATAGCCAATCCCTTCGTAATTGTCCCCGGCGTTCCATCCGAGTTGAACGAGCTTTGTGCAAACGGGGCGCTGGACATAAGCCCCGTTTCTTCAATCGAATACGCCCGAAGAGCCGGCCTCTATTACATCCTGCCGGACCTCTCCATCAGCTCGGCCGGCGAGGTGAAGAGCGTACTCCTGCTGAGCCGCATGCCCATTGAGCGGCTTTCAGGGAAGACAGTGCTGGCGAGCTCCAAATCCCACACTTCGGTCGGGCTGCTCAAAGTCCTTTGCAGACTGCGATACGGGGTGGACCCCCTGTTCGAAACGGGGGCCTGTTCGGATTATCTTTCAGGATTCGATCTCCCCGACGCGTGCCTTGCAATTGGTGACGAAGCGCTGCGGCTTGGCCGAAGCGGAATTTTCCCGCACGTGCTCGACCTCGGGACAGCCTGGTTTGAATGGACGGGGCTCCCGTTCGTATTTGCCGTATGGGTAATACGCAAAGAGACGGTTACTGAAAAGAACGGGCAGTTAGCGGATGCGATCGAAGCCCTTCTTTCTTCGAAAAGATGGGGCCGCGCCAATATCGGCAGGATCTGCGAGCAGGCCGCCCGGACCGGGCTGCTGGAAATCCCGGAACTGGAGGACTATTATCGTTGCCTCCGATTTGATTTAAACGAAGGGGAACGCAGAGGACTCAAGCTGTTTTACTCGCGTCTTTTCCAGGCCGGCGAACTTGAAGAGGTGCCCCGGCTCGAGACCTACACGCCCCTTGCCTCGGTAGCCTGAGTGCCGGGACTTCGAATGCACTCGAGTGCCTGAAAGCGGGACCCTCGATTTGAAAAAGCAAAACCTGACAGTCGCTGTCACAGGTGCGAGCGGGGCCGGATACGCGCGCAAACTGCTGCGCTCGATACCCTTGGGGAAGTACGACGTTCATCTCGTTTCATCTGAGGCCGGAAGGCTCGTCTATGAACTGGAAACCGGGGTGGCGCTGAGCGAAGATCTCCCGCCGGAAGTCCGCACATACGAGGAAACGGACTTCGCGGCCCCGTTGGCCAGCGGTTCATTTCCGTGCGCTGGCATGGTGATCGTTCCGTGCACGATGGGCACCCTGGGAGCGATTGCCGCCGGGCTGTCTCAAAATCTCATCCACCGTGCGGCCGACGTCTGCCTGAAGGAACGCCGCCCGCTCATACTTGTCCCCCGTGAAACGCCGCTCAATCGTATTCACCTCGCAAACATGCTGAAAGCTGCCGAAGCCGGAGCGATAATCCTTCCCGCCATGCCCGGCTTTTACCACAAGCCCGGTTGCGTTCAGGACCTCATTGATTTTGTGGTCGCCCGAATCCTCGACCAGCTTGGCGTCGAGCACAATCTCGCGGGGCCGTGGATGGGGCTTGAGAGCGGGTCCGGGTCCTGATGTCCGGATGATTGAATCCCTCCGTTAAACATTTCGGGGATTCGTGCTTATAACCCCTAAATGGATGCTCGATAAATGCTTGAAACTTTGCCCTTGATAGCGCGAATGTTGGCCCGTGTCCAAAAACCGCAAAAAGAAAGAGGCGCCGATGCAGATTTGTAAAAATAAGCATTCAGGCAGATATTTCATTTATCTTTACGACGGGCTAGATAAAGGTAAAGCATACTTTATTACTCCAGATGCTAAGGAAATACTCCTACGCATCGATCTATTTGAAGATATGTAGTATGTGGAAGAAAATCATGAAAGTGATCTGCTTGTTGGAGAGCTAATAACTCAGGCTCAGATACAGGCGTGGCATGAGTACGAAAAGGTCCACTCTGATGAATTAGTGCAACAGATTGAGTCAGCATGGGAAAGTTTAACTCCCTATAAGAAAAAAGAGATGCTTAAAATGATGAAAAAGGGGAGATAGGCTATGTCGTGAAAATTTCCATCGTAAGCGGCACCGAAAATCTGTCCCAATCCATTATTCCCGTTAACCCACCCGATTTCTGCCTTACGAAGCAAGCCTTTCGAGCTGCGGCCATGCCGCCTGAGAACCCGTTTATGACCGTGGGGGAAACCTGACAACTGCATCGAAAAGTTCATCGCGGGCATCTTTTGTCGTCAAAGAACCCCGGGAGCGTAGCGAGGTCTCGACCCTACTGAAAAGGCATGGTGGGCTGCGCTCCGCCCTCACAAAGCGCCCTCACAAAAGATCGGGCGCGAACTGGGCACTCATAAAAGATCGTGCCCGGACTGGAAGCATTAGCCAACGGTTAGAACGTTAGGCCCGGACTTGAACGAAGTGAGGGTCCAGCGTCAAAGGCGCTTCCACTATGTCCAACGCGAACCCGAAACGCAGTGAGGGTTCCGGGCGCGGACTTGACGCATTGC
>JBKQTS010000021.1:0-2867 GCA_052143075.1 Syntrophobacteraceae bacterium
ACTCAATCCGTGCGACTGGCTTGTGCCGGTAGTCCTTAAATTCCTGGTGGTTTTGCAAAGTGATTCGAGGTAGAGGCAAGGTTTGTGCCGCAAAGGGTGTGCGAGGCATTTCCCGAGTCAATGCAGAGTGTTACAGCCGGAATGGCAGGACAGTCAAAAAGACCGAATTTGAAGCAAGAGATCCGAATTCTGGGAATTAATTTCATTTTCGGGATTTTGTCCCAATAATGGGACGCCGATGCACCCTGGCAGGATTAAAAGCGACGTAGGATATTATATTTCTTCAGGCGAGCATAAAGACGGGAGCGGGATAGCCCGGATATGCGGCAGAGTTCCGGCACGTTCCCCTCCGTAAGCGAGACGAGATCCATGAGATACTGACGTTCAGTCTTTTCAAGCAACTGCTCCAGATTGGGAAAAGACTCGTAGACATGAGTGCCCGCGTTCGAGGAGGGAGGAACCGGGATCTGAGCTTGAACGGAAGCACGCATCAGCTTGATGCGCATGTCGGTCTGAAGATGCTTGGGAAAGATGGTGGGTTCGTGTCGTGCGACTGTAAACACCGTCTCCACGATGTTAACCAGCTCCCGCACGTTTCCAGGAAAATCGTACGCGCCTAGAATATCGAATAATTCCGGTGAGAAACCTTTTGACGCAATCCCGTACCTGTCGCAAAGTTGATTCGCATAGTGTTGAACCAGTTCTTTGATATCATCGCGACGCTCCCTCAAAGGAGGCAGTTGGATCACCAGAGTGCAAATACGATAGAGGAGGTCCTTGCGGAAGCGACCCTCGTGCACCATTGCTTCAAGATCACGATTCGAGGCGGCAATTAGCCTGAAGTCACTTGCAATCTCTTTTTTGCCGCCCAAGGGGCGGAAACGACGCTCCTGCAGCACCCGCAGGAAGGCCTTTTGCAACGACAGCGGGAGTTCGCCGACTTCATCGAGAAACAGTGTCCCCCCATCGGCTTGCTTGATCAACCCTTCCTGAGTTCTGGCCGCGCCGGTAAACGCCCCTTTCTCATAACCCAGGAGCGCGCTTTCCACAAGCGTATCCGGAATTGCCGTACAATCAACCGTTATAAAATACCCCTAGCCCTTGGACTGTTATCGTGAATGGCCCTGGCGAACAGTTCCTTGCCGGTGCCGGTTTCACCGGAAATCAGGACATTGGATTCGCTGCCGGCAGCCCGGGCCACAAGATCCAGACAGGCTCTCATCTTCGGACTGTTGCCGATAATCCCTTCCCGCTTCAGGGACACTGGAGGCTTTTGCGCCTTCTTCAGGCCATCTCGATACTGGAGCACGCGTTTGAGCGGCAGAATGACCGTTTCGGGTGAGAGCGGCTTCTGCAGGTAATCCCAGGCGCCGTTTCGGACGGCGAGTTCAGCCCCGTCAGGGTCGCCCGCACCGGTTATTATGACGACTTCCGGCGAGCTTCCGGCTGCCAGAATCTTTGGCAATGCGTCGAGCCCGCTGCCATCGGGTAATCCCACGTCCAGAAACACGACATCACATGATTTGGAGAGCGTTTCACGAAGCCCTTCTTCCAGTGTATATGCGTGCTTCGCGCCATGTCCAATGTTCTCCACCATTCTGGACAACATACTGCACACTGTACGGTCATCATCAATAATCAGCACATCTGCCATAGTAATCTCAAGCTCTTTGCACTTTTTTGTCCAGCACTCTCCGGACAGCTTCTGCAAGAACGTGGACGCCAATCGGTTTAGGCAAAAAATCGTTAATGCCCATGACTTTGGCCTTTTCACGCAGGGTCTCGTCAATAGAGCCGGTGCAGAGAATGATTGGTATCTCGGGCCTCACGGACTTTAGCCTTTCGGCCAGTTCAAGTCCTGTCATGCCTGGCATGGTGAGATCTGTTATCACGATGTCGAATGACTCGGGATTGGATCGAAAGACTTCCAGAGCCTTGTTGCTGCCAGTCTCCACAACAACCGAGTACCCGAGGTTCTCCAATACGCTTTGGACCATATTAACAATGGTCTTTTCATCATCGATGAACAAAACATGCTCGTTGCCCCTTCGAATGGATAAAGAGACGTCATCCACAAATTCAATGGGCTCTGCCACCAATCTTGGGAGCAAAACCTGAAAGATGGCGCCCTTGCCGGGTTCGCTCTCCACGGCAATCGCACCTCCATGATTCTTTATGACTCCGTGGGTCACGGCAAGCCCCAAACCGGTCCCTTCACCCTGTTTCTTGGTGGTGAAATAGGGTTCGAAGATCCGTTCCAGGGTCTCACGATTCATCCCTGTACCGGTATCAGTTACGACCAGCCTCAGATACGGTCCGGGCAAAAGGTCCAGGAACTTTTCGGCAACCCGGGCATCCAAATCGACTTCATCAAGCGTGACTCCAAGCACACCACCTTTTTGCGCCATCGCGTAAGCCGCATTGGTGCAAAGGTTCATAAGAACCTGATGCAACTGCGTCGCATCCGCCAGGACCTTGCCCGTCTCGCTTTCTATGCGCTGTCGAATTTCAATGGTTGCGGATAAAGTCGCGCGAAGAAATTTCAAGGCTTCCCTGACGATGGGACTGACGAGCACTGGCTTCTTCTCCCGTTCGGTTTTACGGCTCAGAATGAGGATCTGTCCCACCAGGTCCTTTGCCCTCATTGCAGCTTTCAGGACCTGGTCGAGATCCGGGCGCGCCGGACTATCCTGGGGGATATGAAACAAAGTCAAAATTTCCGAATATCCAATGATGGCAGTAAGAATATTATTGAAATCATGGGCAATTCCACCGGCAAGGGTACCGATCGCCTCCAGCTTTTGGGCTTGTTGCAGTTGCGCTTGGAGCTTATCCTTTTCCTCCTCCGCCTTCTTGCGCTCTGTGAT